>NZ_JBHTND010000020.1:0-83244 GCF_042679825.1 Methylobacterium marchantiae
TTCCGCTACAACTGGCAGCGCCCTCACATGGGCATCAACCGACAAACACCCATCAGCCGACTCCGCCTCTCCGAGGACAACCTGTTGATGCTCCACATCTAGCGTTGAGTCTCTCCTGCGGGGGGCACGCCGGGCAGCCCGTCATTGCCGCCTCCGGCGCTGAACAGCCGGCGCAGGATGCCCGGCGCCAGGACGGAGAGCGGGTTCACGCTCACATCGGGTTTCGACAGGCGGCCCGAGACCCGGAAATTCAGGGCGAACAGGCCCTCGTTGTTGCCCCCGCCCAGGAGTTGGCCGAACAGCGGCACGTGGGAGACGACGTTGTTCAGGCCGTAGAGCGGAACGAAGGTGCCGTTGATGTCCGCGCGTTCCTTGGCCGTGTCGAGGTAGCCGCTCATGGTGAAGCCCATGGCGGCGTTGGAGATCGCGGCATCGGTGAAGTCGACGCGGCTGCCGATGCGGGTGAAGTTCGCCCTCAGGCGGTCGAAGCTCACATCGTTGCCGGCGTTCTGGATGATCTGCTTGCGCCCGGCGGAATCGACCACTTCGCTGGTCGCCGGTCCCTGCGCCATGATGCTCGACAAGGCCGGCTCGTTGCGCAGGATGAAGTCCCGGATCTGGACGACGCCGGTCTGCGGCCCATCGCCGAGAGAACTGCCGAGGAGGAGTTTCCCGCCATACATGCGCTTGTAGATGTCGACGAAGCGCAGGGTCGCCCCGGCATCGGTGGTCTCGATGTTGATCGCGGGGTCGCCGCGCCCCGAGCGCGACACCACCGCCGAGAACCCCGCGCCGTTGAACCGGCCCTGCAGGCGCCCCGAGCGGAAGTCCTTGCCCTTCATCGATAGTTTCGCGCTGGCGCCGGTCAGGGCCTCGCCGTTGAAACCGGTGATGATCCCCAATGTGATGTCGGCTTCGATCTCTTTGGTCGCCTGATCGCGGCCGCCTTCCTTCGAGGCCTTGCCTTCCGGTCCGCCGAGGGTCTTCAGGAACGGGCGTGCATCGGCCACGGCGCCCTTCACCCCGACCTTGTAGAGGCTGCCGCTGCGGTCGATCTGGATCCGCATGTCGTCGCCTGGGGACAGCTTGAAGCTCGACAGGTCCGCCCGGTCGAACTGTCCGTCACCGTTGATCGCGGCGGTGCCGCGAGCACTCGCGGTGCCGGCATCGAGGACGATGTCGCGCAGGTCCATCGCCCCGCCCGCATTGGCCTCGGTCATGACGAAGGCGACTCGGCCCGGCTTGCCGGCCGCCTTGACGAAGCCGGGGATCAGGCCGTCGATGGAGGCGCGGGCGAGATCCGCCTCGACGCGGATGGGCGCGCGGGCCGGGCTGCCCTTGCCGATGGCGAGGTTGATCTTCAGCGGAATCGGCCCGGCGAGCTGGGGTGCCACCGGCAGGCCTTTCCTGGCACGCAGGGCCTCGTCGAGGAGAAGCGTCGCGTTGATCTCGCCCGGTGCGCCGGCCTTCGGCTGACGCAGATCGACGGTGAGCGGCGAGCCCAGCACCTTCCCGTCGCCCTTGAGCGTGAAGCCGCCGCGCTCGTAGGTGACGGCGAAGCGTCCGGCCTCCAGCTTCTCCTTGCCGAAAGCCTTGTCCACCGCGACGTCGCTGAGAGTCCCGCTGATGCTCACGGGCAGCTCCGGCAGGTCGGGGATGTTCTTGAGGTTGAGCGGGAAGTCGATGCGCAGGTCGGTGTTTCCCTTGACGGAGGCCGGATCGATATCGACCCCCGTCAGGCTCTTGAACATCTTGGTCTGCAACAGGGCGACGAGGGCATCCGCACCGCCGCCGAGCTTGAGCCCGATCTGTGCGACGACGTTCTCCGGCGTAATCTTCGGGATCACGAAGGACCCGTCGGTGACGAAGAGGGTCCGATCGTCCGGCAGCCTGAGATCGGCGGTGACGCCGCGGATGTTCGTGGTGAGGCCGGTAATGGTTCCCGTGACGCGGCCTCTGCTCAGGGGTGGAGCATCCGCGGTCACGGCCAGCGTCGCGTCCGAGACGGAGAAATCGATATGGACGGCGCCGTCGGGCATCGGCTCGCCTCGCGTGGCGGCGGCAAGCTCGCTGCCGCTCATGTCCACGGTGATGTCCACCTTTTCCACGAGGCCGCCCTGGAGGTTGTCCACCAGGTAGTTCCGTGCCGGAGGGGCGATGTGCTCCGGCCAAAGGCGCATGGCCATGCGCCCGTCGGTATGGCCGGCCGTGATGTGCAGGGTCAGGCCGCCCTCATCCGCCGTCGTGTCGACCGTGCCGGTGACCCGGCCGGTGGCTCCCCCGGCGCCGGCGACCGTGAATTCGTCGATGGACATGCCGCCATCGCGGCCGGTGACGTGCGCCGACAGAGCGTCGAGCTTCACAGGCTTGTCCGACTTGGCGGCGCCCCGCAGGATCGCGTCCTTGCCCGCGAGCGCGAGGGTCCAGGCCGTCGGTCCGCCCGCCGGGCTGGCGGTCCAGACACCGGCGAGGCGCACGGCGTTGCCGGCCCCGAGGTAGTCGATGCTGTTGAGGTTGAGGACCCGGCCGGCCTCGTCCCAGCTGATCGCGGCGGTCAGGCTCTCGATGGTGACCGGGTTGAAGTCCTTCTCCTCGATGAGGAAATTGCCGTCGCTGGTCTTGACGGTCGCGCTCAGCGTCGCGATCCGGCCGTTGTCCAGGGCGACCTCCGCCTTGGCCGAGACTTTCAGGTCGGTCTCGATCGGCAGTTTCGATTGTCCCGAAAGGAGGAGCAGGTCGGTGACGGGCAGGTCGTCGAGGGTGATGATGCCGTTGCGCTTGCCGCCGCCATCCTCGTGCAGGTCGCCGCCGAAGCGCCATTCCCCATGGGGGCCGTCGATGCGCAGTTCGAAGACACGGGAATCGCGCACTGGATCGCGGCGGAACAGCCCGTTCACGTGCTCGAACACGCCGCGCTGGCGGGCATCGTCGTCGATCAGAGTCAGGCGGCCATTGGTGATCCGTGCCCGGTCGAGGGCGCCGACCACCCCGGCGGGATCGAGCACGATGCCGAAGATCGAGGCGACAGCCGCGGAGATCGGCGATGTCGTTCCCCGGGTGGAATCGACGCTCGGCAGCGTATGGGGCTCCGCCGCGAGGCGGTTCGCATCCGATCCGGCGAAGGCGATCGACCCGTCGCGGTGGACGAGTGCGGTCATCTGGAGGTCGCGGAACTCGATCGCCCTCGGCTGGATAGAGAGATGAAGGAGGCCCCATGTGTCGAGGCTCACGACGGCCTGCGGCGCGCGCAGGACCAGGGCTCCCTCCGGATTGCGGATATCGAGCCCGGCGACCTGAAGCGCCAACGAGTTTTCCGAATCGAGCTCTACGGTGCTGTCGCGCAGGTCCACCCGCCAGCCGGGCCCGATGCTGCCGGCGATGGCCGAGGCCACGCGCTCGGACATTCCGTCGACGCGGAGCGGACCGTTGGTGAGACGCCAGACCAGACCGGACACGCCGAGCACCAGCCCGACGATCAGGACGAGCGAAAGCCATAGCAGGGGCCGCCGCCGCCGGGGCGACCTGCCCCGTCGTAAACCTGTGGCCGTGTCCTGATTCATCGATCCTTGAGCCGCTGGATCGGACAGGCCGCTCGCGCTATCGAGCGGATGTCCGTGGATTCGGGGTTGCCTTGACCCGGCAATCTTTCGGTCCTCATCCGAGGGGCTCGCTGCGCCCCTCGTTCAACGCCCTTTGTGGCACACTATCAATCGGCCGAAAGGAAGGCACCATGCCTCTCGACATCGGAGATCGGGCCCCCGCATTCACATTGCCCGGTGCGGGTGGTGAGGAGATCAGCCTGGATGCGCTCAAGGGTCGCAAGGTCGTACTTTATTTTTACCCGAAGGACGACACCAGCGGTTGCACCCTCGAGGCACAGGGCTTCAACGCCCTCGGCGAGGCCTTCGGGGAAGCCGGCGCGGTCGTGGTTGGCGTCTCGCCGGATTCGGTGAAGAGCCACGACAAGTTCCGGTCGAAATACGGCCTGACCTTCCCCCTCGCTTCCGACGAGAGCAAGGCCATGCTCGAAGCCTACGGCGTGTGGGTAGAGAAGAGCATGTACGGCCGGAAATACATGGGCGTGGAGCGCACCACCGTGCTCATCGACGGGCAGGGCCGCATCGCGCGCATCTGGCCGAAGGTGAAGGTGCCCGGCCACGCCGAGGAAGTGCTGGCGGCGGCCCGCGCACTCACCTGACCCTCCTTCTTCCGGGGATTCATGGTGAACCATCGATTCCCGGACTTTGCGCTTCGTTAACCCTGTTCGGCTCAGATGGCGCGAGTTGGATCGGGGTCGGCCGGAATGCGCCTTTCGTTTCCCATCGTCGGAGGGATGCGCCTGCCGGCCACCGGACGGCGCCTGGTTCCCGCGCTCGTATGCGGCTTCGCGCTCGCCACGCTCTGGGCCTGTGCCGCCACATGGTACCTCGTGTTCCATGACGAGGTCCTGGCCCGCTTCGTCTCCCAGCAGAGCGCCATGCAATACGGCTACGAGGAGCGGATCGGCGCCCTCAGGCTGCAACTCGACCGGGCCGCGATGGAGCATCTCGCCACGCGCGAGGGCGTGACCGCACGGGTCGCCGATCTGTCGCAACGGCAGGCGGCCATGGAGAAGCGGCAGGCCCAGCTCTCGCTTCTGGCCGGCGAGGCGGGTCGCCCGGTGGCACCTGCCGGCCAATGGGACGGGGATGATCCCGCCGAGACGGGTGCTCTCGGCTATGCGAGCCCGGAAAAGCCGGCCGCCAAACCGATCCTGAAGCCGATGCTGAAGCCGTTCCCGACACCGGATGCCCTCGAATTACGCTCACGCGACAGCGACGGGCCCGGTGATCCGGGCCGCCAATCCATGCGGGAGGCCGAGCAGGTGCTGACCGGCATCGAGCAGCGCCTCGATCGACTGGGCGCGAACCAGATCCGAACCCTCGACGGGCTGGGTGTGCGCGCCATCCGCGGCTCCCAGCGCCTGCGCGACATCGTCATGCGGGTCGGCCTCGATCCGCAGCGTTTCGAGCGCCAGCGTGACACGGGCGTCGGTGGACCGCTCGTTCCCCTCTCCACCGATCCGTTTGGCCTCGCGGCCGCACAGGTCCAGCGGGCCATGGCCGAAGAAGAACGCCTCCGTCGGATCGCCTCGTCCCTGCCCCTGCGGCGGCCCCTATCCGGCGATTACAGCCTGTCGAGCACTTTCGGGCCGCGCCTCGATCCGTTCACGCGAGGGCTCGCCATGCATACCGGCCTCGACATGAAGGCCGAGTTCGGAGAAATCGCCCGTGTCACGGCGGCGGGCCGCGTCACGATCGCGGATTACAACGGCGGCTACGGCAACATGGTCGAGGTGGATCATGGAAACGGGCTCGCCACCCGTTACGCCCATCTCTCCTCCGTCTCGGTCGGTCCGGGCCAGTGGGTCGATGCCGGCTTCCCCATCGGCCGGGTCGGCTCGACCGGCCGCTCGACGGGAAGCCACCTGCATTACGAGACCCGGATCGACGGGGAGCCGGTGGACCCGCAGCGGTTCCTGCGTGTGCTCACCGGCCCGGACTCGCAGTTCCTCGCCGCCCGATAGGAAGATCTCGCCTCCGCGCATGATCCCGACGGCCCTCGATGAGACCGAGGCCTACTCGATGTCCTCGACCTCGCCTGCGCCGCCATAGACCCGCTGGGCCAGAGACGCTTCCATGAACGGATCGAGGGCACCGTCGAGCACCTCGTCCGGGTCGGTGGACTGAGTGCCCGTGCGCAGATCCTTCACCAGCTGGTAGGGCTGCAGCACGTAGGACCGAATCTGGTGGCCCCAGCCGATATCGGTCTTGGCCGCGTTCTCGGCATTGGCCTTCTCTTCGCGCTTCTTGAGCTCGGCCTCGTACATCCGGGCGCGCAGCATGTTCCAGGCCGTCGCGCGGTTCTTGTGCTGCGAGCGCTCCTGCTGGCAGGCCACCACGATCCCGGTCGGATTGTGGGTGATGCGCACTGCCGAATCCGTCGTGTTCACGTGCTGGCCGCCGGCGCCCGACGAGCGATAGGTGTCGATGCGACAGTCCGATTCCTTGATCTCGATGACGATGCGGTCGTCGATCACCGGATAGACCCTGACGCTGGCGAAACTGGTGTGCCGGCGTGCGCTCGAATCGTAGGGTGAGATCCGCACGAGGCGATGCACCCCGGACTCGGTCTTGAGCCAACCATAGGCGTTGTGGCCCTTGACCATGAGCGTGGCGCCCTTGATCCCGGCCTCGTCGCCATCCGACCATTCGACGATGTCGACCTTGTACTTCCGGCGCTCGGCCCAGCGGCCATACATGCGCTGGAGCATGTTGGCCCAGTCCTGGCTCTCCGTACCACCCGCGCCCGCATGGACCTCGACATAGGTGTCCAGCCCATCGGCCTCTCCCGACAGGAGGGTCTCGATCTGGCGGCGCGCGGCCTCCTTCTCGACGGCGCGAACCCCGTTCTCGCCTTCGAGAATGGTGTCCTGGTCGCCCTCCATCTCCCCGAGCTCGATCAGCGTCGCCGCGTCGTCCAGATCCTGGGCGAGCTTCCGGATCGCGCCTGCGGCCTCTTCGAGGGCGCCGCGTTCGCGCATGACCTTCTGCGCCGCCTCGGCGTCGTTCCAGAGGTCGGGGTCCTCGGAGGCTGCGTTCAGCTCAGCGAGGCGTTTCTCGACGGTATCCCAGTCAAAGATGCCTCCTCAGCAGTCCGATCGACTGCTTGGCGGCATCCGAGAGTTGTTCGATCTCGGCGCGCATCTGGTGTTTTGGCTCGTGGTGCGAAGGTTATGGGGTCCGGCGTGTGAGCGCGGGTGATACCGAGACGCCCGCCCGGTGTAAACGGCGGCTCCCGCCTTCATTCTTCTCTCGATCCAGGACGCGCGACACGCATGCCGGGTTTCCTCATGCCAAGTCTCCTCATGCCAGGCTTCCTGAAGGCAAGGGCGATCTATCTCGCTGCGACGGTCGTCGTCGTGGGTGTGGGGCTCACCCTTCGCCTCGTGCCTCTCGGATTGCCGATGGGGGTCGTGAAATACGGCGGTTCGGCCCTGTGGGCGGCGATGGTCTATGGATTGGTCGCGACCTGCCTGCCGGAAAAGCGCGGGCGAATTCTCGTCGTCGCCGGAGCGATCGCCGTTGCCGTCGAGCTCTTCCGCCTCGTGCACACGCCCTGGCTCGACAGCTTCCGGCTGACGCTCGCCGGCGCGCTCCTGCTCGGGCGCATCTTCTCGATCTGGAACCTCGTCGCCTATGCCGCAGGTCTTGCCGCGGCAGCGCTCGCCGATCGATGGGTCGGCCCCGCCCGTCCCCCGAGACGACAGGCAGGTTATCCCGCCGGGGACGGTGTCAGACGTCAGTAACGGGGGGTGGGAGGAGCGACTCGGGCGGGTGAGAGGACGTATTCATGGGGACGGCGGCGTCCGTTGAGCGGACCTTCCGTCGGCGAATCCTCGAAATAGCTGTTTCCCGTCAGGCCGAAGCCACCGCCATTCATCACGCTCGGTACCGGAATGGCGCGCGCTTCGTCCGGGATCGGACGGCCCGTCGCACGGTCCGTCGGCAGGATGTAGGGGCCGGTCGCCCCCGTATAGGTGGTCTGGGCGACGGCGCCGCCGGCGACGGACAGGCCGAGGCCGATCAGGCCGGCGGCGACGACGATCTTCGAGATGGGCTGCACCGGTCACTCCGTCGCGGATGTCTGAATGCGGCCGCTGCCGCGCGTATTCCCATCATGCCCGAGGAGAGGTTGCCTGTCCGTGTCCTCGCCGCGCCAGGCCGCAACTTTTTCGGAAGCCGCCGTCTCGGCGAAGCCGGCGCATCGCCATTCAGTCGGCAACCGGCTCCGATCCGTCGCGTTGACCCCGCAAGCGCAACGAACAAGCGCATTCAGCAAGGAGCCACAACGTGACCGCCATCAAGATCTCCGCCGCCGCTGCCGCCATGGTCCTCGCCCTGTCGGGCACCGCCTTCGCACAGGCCGGCATGCCGGAAAGCCACGGCACCAACGCCGCCGGTTCCAAGTCGGGCGTCGTCGGCAAGGGCGACAGCCTCGAGGCCGGGCCCGCCACCACCGGGACCGCGACCGCGCCGGGTGCACGCATGGCACCGGGCACCGCGATGCCCGCCACTCCCGGCATGACGAACGATAACCCGAGCGCCGCGCAGCGCCCGGTCAGCCCGGCACCTGCTGCCCGCTGAACTGCGGATTTCGTCATCCCAGAACAGGAAAGGCCGGAGAACCCCTCCGGCCTTTTTTCGTGCCACCGCGCAAGTCCGACGAGGTGCTTCCGGCCAAACTCTTCCGTCCGAGACCGGAACAGGTTCAGCCCTTCGCGCGGAGAACGACCTGGGGCTCGCGCTGCACGGGCTGGCAATTGGTGCGAACAGCGTTGAGCACGAAGGGCTGCGAATCGCAGATATAGCCGAGACCCGGCTCGGGCGCGGGAACAGGGTCACGCGCGACGATCGGGTTCGGCGCGCAGGCACCGGCCGATGCGGCCAGCAGCAGCGCGACGGTCAGGGTCAATCCGCGCATACGATCCTCGGTGACAGGCGACATGGCGCGACCCTGCTCACCCGCAGGGCCCGTGACAAGCGCGAGGGGCCGCCGGGCACCGCTTTGGCGCCGGCTGTCTCCTCACCGCAACATCGTGGCCCTGCGGCGCCTCAGGCCGTCTTCGTCAGCGGCACGACGTTGTGGAGCGTGCGGTCCGACGTCTCGAAGAAACGGCGGATGTTGCGCGCCGCCTGGCGGATGCGCTGCTCGTTCTCGACCAGGGCGATGCGGACGTAATTGTCGCCGTGTTCACCGAAGCCGATGCCCGGTGCCACCGCCACGTCCGATTTCTCGAGGAGAAGCTTGGAGAATTCCAGGCTGCCGAGGCTCTGGAACTTCTCCGGGATCGGCACCCAGGCGAACATCGAGGCCGAGGGGCTCGGGATCTTCCAGCCGGTCTTGTCGAAGGACTCGATCAGGGCGTCGCGGCGCTTCTTGTAGATCGAGCGCATCTCGACGATGCAATCCTCCGGTCCGTTGAGTGCGGCGGTCGCCGCCACCTGGATCGGCGTGAAGGCACCGTAATCGAGGTAGGACTTCACCCGGGTCAGCGCCGCGAGCAGGCGCTCGTTGCCGACCGCGAAGCCCATGCGCCAGCCTGCCATGGAGAAGGTCTTGGAGAGCGACGTGAACTCCACCGTGCAGTCGATGGCGCCCGGCACCTCCAGCACGGAGGGCGGCGGATCGCCGTCGAAATAGACCTCGGCATAGGCGAGGTCCGACAGGATGATGATCTCGTGGCGTTTCGCGAAGGCGACGAGGTCCCGGTAGAAATCGAGGCTCGCCACGTAGGCGGTGGGGTTCGAGGGATAGCAGACCACGATCGCCACCGGCTTGGGAATCGAGTGCTGCATCGCCTTCTCCACCGCCGGGAAGAAGGCCGGCGTTGGCTCGGCCGGGACGGAGCGGATCACGCCGCCCGCCATGAGGAAGCCGAAGGCGTGGATCGGATAGCTCGGGTTGGGCACCAGCACCACGTCGCCGGGCGCGGTGATCGCCTGCGCCATGTTGGCGAAGCCTTCCTTCGAGCCGAGCGTCGCCACGACCTGCGTATCGGGGTTGAGGCTCACGCCGAAACGGCGCTTGTAATAATTCGCCTGGGCGCGGCGCAGGCCGGCGATGCCCTTCGAGGACGAGTAGCGATCCGTGCGCGGGCGGCCCGCCGTCTCCACCAGCTTGGCGATGACGTGGCGCGGCGCATCGAGATCGGGATTGCCCATGCCGAGATCGATGATGTCGGCGCCGTTGGCCCGTGCCTGGGCCTTGATCCGGTTGACCTGCTCGAACACGTAGGGGGGCAGGCGCTTGATGCGGTGAAAATCGGTCATGGGCTTCACGGGATCCGATGCGCCAATCGCATGATTCGCGCGTTCAAAACTGTCATCACTCTGACGTGGTCGGCCTGTCTACCATCTCGGGCGCGCGGAGCCGACCGTTATTGTGCCGGCTGGCGCTATTGTGCGGGCGGCGTCTGGCCGGTGGTGCGCGCGGCACTCTCGGCGGCGCGGCCCTTAGCCTCGTTCTGTCCCCGCGCGCCCATCAGGTCGTTTTCGAGGGCCTTGGTCCCCTCGGCGGTTCGGGCGCGGATGGATCTGGCGGGCGCCGCGACGCCGACCGGCAGGTACTCCGCATTGGGCTTGCGCGATTCGGCGACGAAGTCCGGCGCCTTCAGGTCCTTCTGTCCTCCCCCGGCCAGCGCATAGGCGTCGCGCATCGGATTGAGGTCGCTGGAGCAGCCTCCTGCGGCGAGGAGGCCGGCGACGGCGAGAACCAGGCGTGAAGCGACGCCGCACCGCCTTTGATTTTGTGATGAAGGCTCTGACATATCGACCTTAAACGTAAGCCGCACCCTGGCACAAAGTCGAGCTGCCGCGTTAATTTGTCGGGAACGAGGACGGTTCGACCGGACCGTCCCGAGAAGTGAGGGGAAACACACGCGTGACGACCGACAGGACGACACCGCTTCCCGACATCGACGCCTTGTCGCGCAACGCGACGCTGCTGATCGAGGAATTCGGTCGTACCGCCAGCGCTTACATGAAGCCGATCAGCCACGCCGATCCGCTCGATCCCGAATTGGCAAAGCCGCCGGAAGAGGTCAACGACGTCGTCAAGACCCTCGGTACCGTGGCCGAGCGCTGGATGGTCGATCCTCAGAGGTCGATGGAGGCCCAGAAGAAGCTCAGCGACGCTTTCATCACCCTCTGGGGCTCCACCTGGTTTCGCCTCCAGGGCGAGGTCGCGCCCCCCGTGGCGCTTCCGGAGCCGAAGGACACGCGCTTCAAGCACGCGGAATGGACGACCAATCCGATCTTCGACTTCATCAAGCAGAGCTATCTCATCACGTCTCGCTGGGCGGAGGAGCTGGTCGAGGAAGCGGACGGGATCGACGAACACACGCGGCACAAGGCGCAGTTCTACCTGCGCCAGATCGTCGGCGCCCTCTCGCCCTCGAACTTCGTGATGACCAACCCGGAGCTGATCCGGCACACGCTCCAGGAGAACGGCGCCAATCTCGTGCGCGGCATGAAGATGCTCGCCGAGGATATCGAGGCCGGCAAGGGCCAGTTGAGGGTCCGCCAGACCGACCCGTCCGGTTTCGAGGTCGGGGTCAACGTCGCGGTCACGCCGGGCGAGGTCGTGTTCCGCAACGACCTGATGGAGCTCATCCAGTATTCCCCGACCACGGAGACGGTGCTGAAGCGCCCGTTCCTGATCGTGCCGCCCTGGATCAACAAGTTCTACATCCTCGATCTCAACCCGGCCAAGAGCCTGATCGGCTGGATGGTGTCCCAGGGCCTGACGGTGTTCTGCATCTCGTGGGTCAATCCCGACGAGCGCCATGCCGACAAGGATTTCGAGAGCTACATGCGCGAGGGCATCGAGGCGGCCATCGACGCGATCGGCGTCGCCACCGGCGAGAGCGAGGTCGCCGCGGCCGGCTACTGCGTCGGGGGCACCCTGCTGGCGGTGACGCTGGCGATGCAGGCGGCCACCGGCAACAAGCGCATCAAGAGTGCCACGTTCCTGACGACGCAGGTGGACTTCACCCATGCCGGCGACCTCAAGGTCTTCGCCGACGAGGAGCAGATCCGCGGTATCGAGGCGCGCATGAAGAAACGCGGCTATCTCGAAGGCTCGGGGATGGCCACTGCCTTCAACATGCTGCGCCCCAACGACCTCATCTGGTCCTACGTGGTCAACAACTACGTCAAGGGCCAGACACCTTCGGCCTTCGACCTGCTATACTGGAACGCCGATGCCACGCGTATGCCGGCGGCCAACCATTCCTTCTACCTGCGCAACTGCTACCTCGATAACACCCTCGCGCAGGGGCGGATGATCCTCGGCAACGTCCGCCTGGACCTGAAGAAGGTGAAGGTGCCGATCTTCAACCTCGCCACCCGCGAGGACCATATCGCTCCGGCCATCTCGGTATTCGAAGGGTCCTCCAAGTTCGGCGGCACGGTCGATTACGTCCTGGCCGGGTCCGGCCATATCGCCGGTGTCGTCAACCCGCCCGCCAAGCCGAAATACGGGTTCTGGACCGGTGGCCCGGCCAAGGGACGCCTGGAGGACTGGATCTCCGCTGCGACCGAGCACAAGGGCTCGTGGTGGCCCTACTGGTTCGACTGGCTGGAGCGGCAGGCCCCGACACGCGTGCCCGCGCGCATCCCCGGTGAAGGCGGATTGGCCTCCCTCGGCCCGGCGCCGGGCACCTATGTCCGCATGAAGGCGTGATCGGATTGGACGCCTGCGATTCGGCCTGAAGAGCCGGGTCGAGGACGAAACTGTCGGCGCCCCCGTGTCCGCCCGATGATTGTTCGACTGGGCTTTTCAAACACCATCACCTCATCCTGAGGTGCCGGAGCGTAGCGGAGGCCTCGAAGGAGGGCTCCAGTTCGCGCAATGGTGTCTGGAGGGCTCCTTCGAGGCGGCTCTCGCCGCACCTCAGGATGAGGTGGAGGATGGACAGGTCTCCTCAAGGCACCGGCGTTTACTCAGGTGCCCGACGTCCTTCCTATACCCTCAGAACTTCCGCACCAGCGGTGCGGGAGCGATCGGCGCCGCCGGGGCGCCGAAGACGTAACGGAAGCCCACCGAGACGATGTCCGCGCTGCCGCTCGTGTCGGCGGCGAGGGCGATGCCGGGGACGTTGTAGTCCCGACCCGGCCCGGCCAGGAGCTTCGAATCACCCACGAGGAAGAGGTGCGAATAGGCGATGTTCAGGGTCAGCTTCTCGTTCCAGCGGTAGCTGCCGCCGACGGAGACGTTGAAGCGGTCACTGTCCGGCAGTCGCACCGACCTGTTCGAGAAGTCGATCGGCGATTGCTCGTAGGCAACGCCGGCCCGGACGGTGAGAGCGGGGGACCAGTCGTACTCGCCGCCCACCGAGTAGGTGTAGCCGTCCTTGTAGTTCAGGGGCAGCGTGGTCGCGATGCCGCCGGTGGTGCGGCCGACGATACCCACCGTGCCGAGCCTCGACCAGTTGTCCCATTCGAAGCCGAGGCTCATGCGGGCGACCGGGCTGACGGCCTGGGTCAGGCCGACGCTGAGCTTCTCCGGCGTATTGAGATTGGCGGTGACCTGCTGGCTCAGGAACGAAACGGGGGCCGGCAGCGCGAAGGCGCCTTCGATGTCGTGATGCACCGATGAGCGATAGCCGATGCCCAGCGCCGTACCGGTCCAGGGCGTGATCAGGACACCCGCCGTGAATCCGACCCCCCAGGATTCGCCCTTGAGCGACGCGTTCGGCAGGTTGAGCAGGTTGGGCGAGATCGGCAGGGCCTGGCGCAGGGTCAGGCGAAAGTATTCGATGTTCGGGCCCGCCGCGATCGAGAGCCACTCGTTCACCTTGAAGCCGACGATCGGATTGAACGAGAGCGAGAAGATGCGGCTCGATCGCCCGTAGACTTCGCCGGCCCAGTTGTCGCGCGGCTTCGTCACGAGGCCGAACGGGGCGCCCGTCTGGATGCCGATCCAGAGCCGGTCGCTGAGCTGGTAGGAGGTCGCGCCGGCCGGAATGACAGCGCCCTGGCCGATATCGCCGCTGCCGCCGAGGCCGGCAAAGGCCGGATTGGTACCCTCGGTCGGGGTGATCTTCGACGAGAGGTTGATGAAACTGAGGTTCTGCTCGCTGACCCAGCCCGGGTTCATCGTGATCGTGGCCGGGTTCCAGAACATCGACGAGACGCCGCCGGAGCCGGAAGCCGCGCCCGCGAAGGCCTCGCCCTGGGCGAGAGTGCTCTGTTCGCGAATTCCGAACGCACCGGCGAAGGCTCCACCCGCGGTCGAGGTCAGGACCGCGACGGAGATTCCCGCCAGAGCCGCGCCGCGCATCGTCGTTCTCATGTCCCGCTCCCCGACCCTTGCTTGCGATGCTCGGTTCTGTCGCGGCGCGATGTCCGGCCGGCATCTTGAGCAGAAGAGTGACGATCTTGGTCGATCTGGACAACCCTTTCACGCCGGAGGTTTTAACAATCCGTAAACTATGAATTACTTCGAAAAATAGTGAGGAAGATCTTCGCGTGGTGTCACCTCAATGCATTTGAAAGAATGGTTCATATCTAAACTGTCGGATCGACTTGGATGGAGGTCGGCATGAAAATGCGTATTCCGTGGGATTTGGGCGGGCCTGTATGAATTATGCAACATGCCTTGTTTGCGGCATCCCAGCCTCCTCCTGCCGATCGCCGCTGGCGCAGCAGGGCGGTCGGCATCTTGCCAGGACGGGTCGAGAGTCCGATGTCTCTGCCACGACGAGGATCGAAGGGGAGCGAGAGCCGATGAAGCTGGTGCGTCACGGAGATGTGGGCGACGAGAAGCCGGGCCTGATCGACGCGAAGGGCGGCCTGCGGGACCTGTCGGGTCTCGTGCGCGATATTTCCGGATCCACCCTCGCCACGACGTCGTTGGAGCGCCTGCGATCCATCGATCCCGAGACGTTGCCGCTCCTGTCTCCGGAAACGCGCCTCGGTCCCTGCGTCGGCGGCACGCGCAACTTCATCGCGATCGGGCTGAACTATTCCGACCACGCGGCGGAGATCGGCGCGGACATCCCGTCCGAGCCGATCGTGTTCAACAAGGCTACGTCCTGCATCTCCGGTCCCAACGACCGGGTCATCCTGCCGAAAGGCTCGGCCAAGACGGATTGGGAGGTGGAACTCGCCATCGTCATCGGTGCGCGCGCATCCTACGTCCATGCCAACGAGGCGATGTCCTATGTGGCGGGCCTGTGCCTCTGCAACGACGTCTCGGAGCGGGAATACCAGCTCGAACGCGGTGGGACCTGGACCAAGGGCAAGGGCTGCCCGACCTTCGGCCCCCTTGGGCCGTGGCTGGTGACGCTGGACGAGATCCCCGACCCGGCCGCCCTCGATCTGTGGCTCGACGTGAACGGTGAGCGGGTGCAGACGGGGTCGACCTCGACGATGATCTTCGGCGTCGCTCAGATCGTCGCCTACCTCTCGCATTTCATGATGCTGGAGCCCGGTGACGTGATCACTACGGGCACGCCTCCCGGCGTCGGCATGGCGCGCAAGCCGCCGCGCTTCCTCAAGAGCGGCGACGTGATGACCCTCGGCATCACCGGACTCGGCGAGCAGCGGCAGGAGATCATCGCCTTCGACGACTGGACCGCGAAGGTCGCCGCCGGCGAACCGACTCATTGAAGCCGGGCGGGGATCGAAATCCCCGCTCACTCGTCTCCTCTGCTGAAGCAGCTTGGCAGTTGGAAGGACCGGACCTTGAGCATCGGACTGATCGCCCTCCTCGACGACATCGCGGGGCTCGCCAAGGTCGCGGCGGCCTCTCTCGACGACGTCGCCGGACAAGCCGCCAAGGCGGGTGCGAAAGCGGCGGGGGTCGTCATCGACGATGCCGCCGTCACTCCGCGCTACGTCGTGGGATTCGCGGCCGAGCGCGAATTGCCGATCGTGGCCAAGATCGCCATCGGGTCGCTCCGCAACAAGATGCTGTTCCTGCTGCCGGCGGCCCTCCTGCTCCAGGCCTTCGCGCCCTGGGCGATCACGCCGCTGCTGATGCTGGGCGGCGCCTATCTCTGCTACGAGGGCATCGAGAAGGTCTACGAGGCGCTGTTTCCGCATCGGGCGCACGCGCACGAGGCCAAGCTCGATGCCGATGCCGCCAGCGGTGAGGCGCTGGAGGCGCGCAAGGTCTCCAGCGCGATCAAGACCGATTTCATCCTCTCGGCCGAGATCATGGCGATCTCCCTGGCCTCCCTGCCCGATGGCAGCATCTGGACGAAGGCCGTCGTGCTCGCGGTCGTCGCCATCGGCATCACCGTCTTCGTCTATGGCGGCGTCGCGCTGATCGTGAAGGCCGACGATGCCGGGGTCGCGATGGCGAAGAACACGTCGGCTTCCGTGTTCGGCAGTGCGATCCGCGGCTTCGGCCGTGCCCTGGTCAAGGGCATGCCGGTCTTCCTGCAACTCCTCGCCGTGGTCGGCACCGCCGCGATGATCTGGGTCGGTGGCGGCATCCTCGTCCACGGTCTGGAAGGCTATGGCCTGCCTCAGGTCGCGCACGTGATCCACGAAGCCGCCGCCGCCGGCGCGAAGCTGGTTCCGCCGATCGCGTCCGTCGTCGAATGGGTGGTGACCGCGGCAGGGTCGGGCCTCGTCGGTCTCGTGGTCGGCGCAGCCCTCATCCCGATCGCGAGCTATCTCATCGCTCCGGTCTGGTCCGGCCTGTCGGGCCTGCGCAGCAAGGCGGCGTGACGAGGATTGCCCTGGGCGCGAGGGAAAAGCAGCCTCGCATGCATCGCGCCCGGCTTGATTTTCCTGCCGAGATTCGCCTCATGGGGCCATGACCGAGACCGTGGCCCCCCTCGCCCCCTTCCCCGCCACAGAGATCGCCGCGATCCGCCACGATTGGACCGTGGCCGAGATCCAGGCGATCCACGACCTGCCGCTCCTCGACCTCGTTTATCGGGCGGCACAGGTCCATCGCGCGCATAACGACCCGGCCGATATCCAGCGGGCGAGCCTGCTGTCGATCAAGACCGGCGCATGCCCCGAGGATTGTGCCTATTGCCCGCAATCGGCGCATCACAAGGGGACCGGCCTGCCGCGCGAGCGCTTGATGCCGGTGGACAAGGTCCTGCAGGAGGCCGCCGCGGCGAAGGCTGCCGGTGCCCACCGTTTCTGCATGGGTGCCGCCTGGCGCCAGCCCAAGGACGGCCCGGAATTCGATGCCGTCCTTTCGATGGTGCGCGGAGTGCGCGGCCTCGGGATGGAGGCCTGCGTCACCCTCGGCATGCTCACCCCGTCACAGGCGGGCCGCCTCGCCGAGGCCGGGCTGACCTCCTACAACCACAACCTCGATACCGGCCCGGAATTCTACGGCGACATCATCTCGACCCGGACCTACGAGGACCGCCTGAACACGCTGCAGAACGTGCGCGACGCCGGCATCGGTGTCTGTTGCGGTGGCATCGTCGGCATGGGCGAGGGTGTGAAGGATCGCGCGGCGATGCTGCAGGTGCTCGCCAACCACGCTCCGCACCCCGAGAGCGTTCCGATCAACGCCCTGGTGGCCGTCGAGGGCACGCCGCTCGAAGACCGGCCGCCGGTGGACCCGCTCGATCTCGTGCGCATGTGCGCGACGGCCCGGATCGTGATGCCGAAGGCGCGCGTGCGCCTCAGCGCAGGCCGCAAGGGGCTGACCCGCGAAGCTCAGATCCTGTGCTTCATGGCTGGTGCGAACTCGATCTTCTACGGCGAGCGTCTGCTCACCACCGCCAATAACGAGACCGATGCCGACGCGGAATTGCTGCGGGACATCGGCATCACCGTGCCGGGCCTGACCCTCGCGGCGGCGGAATAGGCGAGGAATCCGTTCGGCGGACTTCGCCTCTTCAGGTGAAGACGCTCATCTCCTCCACGACTTCACCCTGAGATGCTGCAAAGCAGCCTCGAAGGGGCCTTCCAGAAGTCTCGCGCGAAGCGGAGGCCTCCTTCGAGGCCTCCGCTTCGCGCGAGACTTAGGATGAGGTCTTAGTCACGAGAAGCGACGTCACAATCACTGAACGGCGCGGTTAGGCCGGATCTCACAGAGACGACGGAGCGCGATCCGGGATGACGATCCGGAAACGGGCGCCCTCCCCCTCGCCGGTCTGGTCGAGGGTGAGGCTGCCGCCCTGGAACTGGATCAGTTCGGCGGCGATCGGCAGGCCGAGCCCGGTTCCACCCGGCCGCATCGACCCTTCGAACGGCGAGAACAGGTTCGCCCTCGCCCGTTCGGGAAGCCCCGGTCCGTTGTCCGAGACGACGATCGTCACCTGACCCGCTCCGAACCGGCCCTGGCGCGTGGCCTGTATCTCGATCGCCGGATCGGGCAAGGGCGTCTTGTCCGAAGTCAGTGCCTGGACGGCGTTGCGCACGATGTTGGTGAGCGCACGCGAGAACTGGTCGGGGTCGACGTCCACTTCCAGATCCCGCCCGCAGACCACGCGGATCGTCACCGCCGAGGCGCCGCCCAGCCTGGACAGGTCGGATTGCTCGGCGAGGAGCGGCGCCAGCAGGACCTTCCGCCGCTGCGGCACGGTCTCGGTCGTGCGTCCATAGGCCAGGGTCTCCTCGCAGAAGCGGATCGCCCGGCCGAGGGTCGCGAGGAGACGCGGGGCGATGCGCTGGACCGCCGGGTCGGACACCGTCTCGAGGCGATCGCCGAGGAGCTGCGCCGTGGTCAGGAGATTGCGCAGCTCGTGGTTGATCTTGCTCACCGAGAGGCCGAGTTCCGCGAGGCGGCGCTTCTGGCGCAGCTCGCTCGCCAGCGCATTCTCCATTCGCGCCAGGGCCACTTCCGCATGGCCGATCTCGTCGGTCCTGCGTGAGGGTACGATGACGCGGTCGCTGCCCTGGGGATCGTCCGCGAATTCGGTGATGTTGCGGGCGAGGCGCCGGACCGGGCGCACGATGATCCGCTGCAGCATCAGGAAGACGAGGCCGGCGACGGCCGCGGCAATCGCCAGCGAGGAGAGCAGCAGGCGGCCGGCGAAATCGATCAGCGCCTCGCGCAAGGGAGCCTCGTCGAGGAGGATCTCGACGAGGTCGAACCCGTCCCGCCCATGGCCGACGACACGGATCGGCGCGGTGCTTTCGGTGAAGACGGTGCGCCACGCCCCACCGATCGACGCGACCCAGTCGTGCGAGCGCAGGTCGACGAGGCCCGAGACTTCGGAAGGCATCGCATCCACGGCGAGGAGACGGCGCGTTCCGTCGCCGCGAACTGCGATGGCGCTGGCACCGACTCCCCTCAGGAGGTGCCGTGCGAGATCTTCCGAGACGCGCTGATCCGGCGAGGCTTCGAGGACGAGGGCGGCGATCTGGGCGGCGGCGATGCGGTCCGACAGCCACATCCGCCGGTAGTTCGCCACGGTGGGCACGTAGATGAGGATTTCGACCAGGGCGACGAAGGCGATGGTGACGAGGAACAGCCGGCCCGACAGTCCGAGATGGCGGACGATGCCCTTCCGAGCCTCCGCCGGCACGGGTAAAGGCGCTTCCATGCCGGCGCGCGGCGTCGCGTCCATCACGGGTCCCCGATCACTCTTTCTCCCGGGCTTCTTCGCGCGTCCCGGTTTCTCCGGCGCGGCTCCGAGCCCCGACCGTCATTCCGCATTCTCTGCGCCCGGCTACGACGCCCGACACACGAGACTCCTCGCCAAGACGGTTACGCTCCGGGCGCCGCGCCGTCGAGTGCCCGATCGACGGGATTCATGGGGTGCCGGCTCGCCTGCGGGCGAACCGGCGCCTCAGCCCGATCGAGAGGAGTGCGAAGGCGGCGAGGCTGCCGAGGCCCGCGACCGTCTTCACGGTGACAAGCGACCGCAGGGACAAGGCTTCGTCACAGGCGGTGGCGCCGGTGGCGAGGCAGGCTGCCTTGGCCGCCGCGTTGGCCGCGACGACATCCTCGATCGCCGATCCGGTGGCGGCATAGACGAAGGCGCCGGGGGCCAGTCCGAGAAAGGTGGCAAGCACGAAGGTGCGCAGGGGAACGCCGAACGCCGCCGGTGCCAGGTTGGTCATCCAGAAGGGAAACAGCGGCAGGAGCCGCAGGACGAGGATATACCCGAAGGCGTCGTCTCGAAACCCGGCGGCGAGGCGGGCGAGGCGCGGCCCGGCCCTGTTCAGCAGAAGCTCGGAGACCGGCCCGCGGCCGATCGAGAAGACGATGGCCGCTCCCGCCGTCGCCGAGACAAGGGCGATTCCCGCGCCGGTGGTGATCCCGAACAGGAATCCGCAGAGGATCGTCAGGACCAGCGAGGCCGGCACCGACACGATCACGCATCCGACATAGATCAGGCACGCGATCGCGATGGCGCGCGGCCTGTCCTCGGCCACCGCCTCGCTCAGCCAAGCGCGATACGAGAGCAGGCGATCGAGGCTGAGGAGGTGCGGGACGCCGGAGACGAGAATGCCGAGCGAGATCGCCAGGAGGGCGGCGACGGGGAGCCATCGCAGGATTCGGCGGGCGGAACCGCTCGATGCGCGTGCCATGGCCCTGCTTCGCAACGCCGGGTCAGCCGGCCTTCCGCATCCTGAGGATCTTGAAGAAGCCGCCGGGGAAGGTCGGGGCGACGCCGATGAATTCGACGCCGTTCCGGTTGGCCCAGGCCTCGATCCGGGTCGACTTGAAGGCCGAGGACCAGCCGATCTTGGTGCAGAGCGGCGCCACGATCTCCTCGACCTTGGCCACGGCGCCCTTGGTCTGGCCGAAATGGTTGGCGAGGACGATCTCGCCGCCGGGTCGCACGACCCGCAGGAATTCCGAGAGGGCGGCTTCGGGGTCCGGGACCAGGGTGATCAGGAACTGGGCGACCACCGCGTCGAAACTGGCATCGGCATAGCCGAGGCGGCACACATCCATCACCTGGAGGCCGCGGACATGACCAAGCTTTCGGCGCAGGACCTTGGCGCGGGCGCGCTTCAGCATGTCTTCGGACAGATCGACGCCGCAGACGAAGCTGCCGGCCGGGTAATAGCCCAGCGACAGGCCGGTGCCCACGCCGGCCTCGAGGATCCGCGGTCCGCAGGCGGTGGCCGCCATCACGGCGTCGCGGGCGGCCGGCTCCGTCAGCTTGTCGTAGACGACGTCATAGACCGGCGCCCAGCGGGCATAGGCCTTGCGCATCAGGGCCGTGCTCGGACCGGCCTGCGGCTCGCTCAGCATATCGTCTCTGGATCCTGCGGATGGGAAGGGTGGTGATGTCAGGCGGCCTGCGCCGCCCCGGCTGCCAACGCGGCGATGCGGCGGATGGTGCCGCCGCCGAGCACGCGCGAACGTGGACCGTCATCGGCGTAGATCACGCAGGCCTGACCCGGCGAGACACCGTCCTCCGGCGTGGCCAGCACGATCTCGGCGGTCGCTCCGTCCGCGGCGAAACTCAGGTGCGCCGGACGCGGCTCCCGGGTCGAGCGGACGCGGACGGCCACCGGCATGTCCACGATCCCGTCCGATGCGGCCGGGCCGAGCCAGTTCAGATCGTCGAGGCGGATGCGGCTGGTGGCGAGCGCCGCGCGCGGACCCACCACCACGCGGGCCGAGGCCGGCTCCAGGCGGATCACGTAGAGCGGTTCGCCGACCGCGAGGCGAAGGCCCTTCCGCTGGCCCACCGTGTAATGGATGATGCCCTCGTGCCGGCCGAGGACCCGGCCGTCGAGATCGACGATGTCGCCCGCCCGAGCCGCATCCGGCCGCAGCTTGGCGATGACGTCGGCGTAGCGCCCCTGCGGCACGAAGCAGATGTCCTGGCTGTCGGCCTTCTCGGCAATGGCGAGGCCGAGCTCGCGAGCGAGGCGGCGGGTCTCGTCCTTGGGCAGCTCGCCCAGGGGAAAGCGCAGGAAATCGAGCTGTTCGCGCGTCGTCGCGTAGAGGAAGTAGCTCTGGTCGCGGGCCGGATCGAGGGCGCGATAGAGGCCGCGGCCGCCGGTCTCGAGGGGCCGGCTCGCCACGTAATGGCCGGTCGCCAGCACGTCGGCGTCGAGGTCGCGGGCGGTGGCGAGGAGATCGCGGAACTTGATCGAGCGGTTGCACTCGACGCAGGGGATCGGCGTCTCGCCGGCGAGGTAGCTCTCCGCGAAACGATCGATCACCGATTCCCGGAACCGGTCCTCGTAATCCAGCACGTAATGCGGGATGCCGAGCGTCTCGGCCACGCGGCGCGCATCGTGGATGTCCTGGCCGGCACAGCAGGCACCCTTACGGTGGATGGCCGCCCCGTGGTCGTAGAGCTGCAGCGTGATCCCGACGACATCGTAGCCCTGCTGCTTCAGCAGCCCGGCCACGACGGACGAATCCACGCCACCGGACATGGCGACGACGACACGCGTCTCGTGCGGGGCCTTGGGAAGGTCGAGGGAGTTCATCACGTCACGGGTTCGCCGGCAGGCCGCATCGCCCGCTCACGCGGAGTCTATAGCGATCCTGAGATCGAACTTCCAGGCAGTCTGGGGTCGCCCGTTCCCGCTCACGGGCGCCGCGCACCCGGCAAATCCTGCCGGGACCGGGACGATTCCGCCGAGCCGGATCGGTGCGGTCCTTGGGTCATTGGAAATGATCGTTTATCTTCAAATGGTTGATCGGCGTTGCGTATGGCGCGGGGCTTGCGCGGAGAGGCCCCGAGGAGATCGAGGCTGATGGCCGTGACGTCGACGAAAATGGAGCATCCGGTGCGCCCCGCGGTCACGAGTGCCGCGCGTTCCGCCACGACTTCCCACCTCGACTCGACCAGCCGCGACGCCTTTGCCGTTTCAGAGCGGGAACCAGCCCCGCCACCGCGTCGGCCCTCGGCGGCGCCACGCGAGCATCACCCGACGAATGTCGAGAGACGGGAAGCGCCACAACGGCCGGCCGCATCCGAGATACGGTCAAATCGTGAGGCGGAATCGGGCAAGCCCGCCGATGCTGCTGCGAAGTCCAAGCCGATCACTGATTCCAATGTCCCATCTTCGGGAAAGATCGGGACTAACCCCCCTGTCCCGGCGAAGACGGACGCGGGGAAGGACGGCAGGGGGACATCGCCGACTGTGCCGCAGCCGGGGAAAGGCCAGGCGCTTGCGCCGGCTGTCCCGACTGCGCCACCGACGCCGGTCCAAGCCCTGGCCGCTCAGGAAGCCTCCGCCGGCGCGGTCGCGGGGAGCGAGGGACATACCGAGGAAAAGCCGGTCTCGAAGGACGAGGTCGATGACGAGGCGTCGGATGAATCCGCCCTGGCGGAGGCGACCCTCGTGCCGATCGATCTCCTCCTCCCGCCGCCTCCGGCGAATCCATCCACGGTCCAGGCCCGAACCGGCGCGTCCGCGCCGGGCTCGGGCGCGACCGCCTCTCTCGATGGGATCGCAGCGAAGGGCAGCGCCGCAAAGTTGGCCGCCGTGCCGGTCATGGGGACCGATCGATCCGACACGGCGATGGCGCCGGACGGCGAGGGTCTGGTGGCCAAGCCGCTCGAGGCGCTCGCCCCCATCGCGACCGCGTCCTTTGGCGATCTCGTCGCCTCCTCGTCGCCGTCCGCTCCTGCACCTCTGGCGAACAACGCCGCGCCGGTCGCCGATACGGGCGCGGCGTCCCCTCAGGCCCAATCCGCGCCGGTCCCTCTCGGCGCCGTGCCGATGACGATCGGATTGCGGTCCCTCGCCGGCTCGAACCGATTCGAGATCCGTCTCGACCCGAAGGATCTCGGGCGGATCGACGTGAACCTCGACATCGACAAGGACAACGGCACCGTCACCGCGCATCTCGTGGTCGACCGGCCCGAGACCCTGGCGCTGCTCCAGCGCGATGCCGGCAATCTCCAGCAGGCCCTGTCGCAGGCCGGCTTCGAGGCGACCGACGCCAGCATCAACCTGTCCCTGCGCAGCGATACCGGCTCCGACGGCCGCAACGGCGCCGAGCGGGATAGGGGGAGCGGCCGCGAGGGCGCTTCCGGCGCCCCCGGTTCCGACTTGAAAGACCCACGCCTTTCCATCGACGCCATGCCGCTGCGGATACTGCGCGGCCTCGGCGGCATCGATATCCGCATCTGAGGAGATTGCCATGACATCCGGAATCAGTTCGATCTCGAGCAGTTCCTCGACGAATTCCACGACGGCGACCGGCACGTCACAGGAGATCGCCGGCAATTTCCAGCAGTTCCTGACACTGCTGACGACGCAGCTTAAGAACCAGAACCCCCTCGACCCCCTGGACACGAACCAGTTCACGCAGCAGCTCGTGCAATATGCCGGCGTCGAGCAGCAGCTGAAGTCGAACGACCGGCTGGACTCGATCCTCAGCAACTCGAAGGCGGCGAGCGCGGCCTCGGCCACGAGTTTCGTCGGCCAGACGGTGACGGCCGACGGGCAGGTGGCCGATCTCAAGGACGGTTCGGCGACCTGGACGCTGACGCCCTCGCGGGCCGCCAAGCAGGCGACGATCACGATCAGCGATGCCAAGGGCAACGTGGTGGCGACGCAGACGAAGGCCCTGACCACCGGCGCGCAGAGCTTCACCTGGGATGGGCGATCCACCTCCGGCTTCACCTCGGCCAATGGCAGCTACAAGATCAAGGTCGATGCCATCGACGCCACTGGAGCGAAGGTCACCGTCGATACCCAGGTCAGTGGTAAGGTCGATGGCGTCGACCTGAGCGGCAGCGCGCCGGTCCTTCTGATCGGCAATTCCCGGGTGCCGATCGCGAGCGTCCAGAACATCGGGACAGGGTTGTCCACATGAACCCAGAGGAAACGAATCAGATGCGATCGATCCGCTTCAACATATCTTAAGCGGGCGCAAGTAGCTTCCAAGCTCGACAGGTCAGTCGAGTTGTAGAGCGTATCATGACCGAACCAAGCCGCCCGAGAGTCAAATACGTCATCGGGCCCGACGGCAGTCCGTTGACGATCGCCGATCTTCCGCCGACCACGACCCGAAGGTGGGTCATCCGCCGGAAGGCGGAGGTCGTCGCAGCCGTCCGCGGCGGTCTACTCAGTCTCGAGGAGGCCTGCCAGCGTTACACCCTCACCACCGAAGAGTTCTTGAGCTGGCAGTTCTCCATCGACCAGCACGGCCTTGCCGGCCTGCGGACCACCCGCATCCAGCATTACCGCCACTGAGATCGAGCACTGAGATCGAGACGGGCCGGCATCCATCTTGGATGCCGAAACGCCCTTTTAAGAAACCTCCCCTCGAAAAAGAACCGCGCCCCTCCCCGGGGGCGCGGTTCTTTATTTTTTCAGTCCTGCGTTTTCCAGTTCCGCATTTTCCAGCCCGGTCCGCGAGGGGCGTGGCCGGCACCGGGACATCCTCGTCCATCGGATATCCCCCGCGACCGGAAGCGGTCGGCCTCTCCCCGTCGGCGTGCCCTTTTTGACCCGCGACACCATTCGTTAACCGGACGCTAACCACGGCCTGGGCAAATTTTGCCGAGCGAGCGCGGCCCCTCCGTCGCGCCGGTTCGGGTGGGTACGTCGCGTCGTGAAGTCGGTTCTCGAACTGGTGACGAAGTTGGGACCGGCGCGGCTCGCGGCCATGGTGGCCGTGACGCTGACCTTGGTCGGCTTTTTCGCCTTCGTGATCCTTCGGGTGTCGAAGCCCGACATGGGCGTCCTGTTCGCTGACCTGTCGATGCAGGATTCCGGCGCCGTCATCCGCGATCTCGATGCGCGCGGCATCAAGTACGAGACGCGCGGCGATGCCGGGCAGACCATCATGGCGCCCCGTGCCGATCTTCCGCGCCTGCGCATGGACCTCGCCGGCAAGGGCCTGCCCAGCGCCGCGGGCGTCGGCTACGAGATCTTCGACAAGGGCGACGCGTTCTCGTCCACCAACTTCGTCCAGAACGTCAATCACCTGCGCGCCCTGGAAGGCGAGCTCGCCCGTTCGATCCGGGCCATCGGCCGCGTCCAGGCGGCCCGCGTCCATCTCGTCATGCCGGAGCGCCGCCTGTTCGAGCGCGACCGGGAAATGCCGAGCGCGGCCATCGTCCTCAAGCTCGTGGGCGATATCGACCCCTCTCAGGTCCGCGCCATCCGCCATCTCGCCGCCTCCGCCGTGGAGGGATTGAAGCCCGAGCGGATCTCCATCGTTGACGAGCGCGGCCGCCTGCTGGCCGATGGGGCTCGCGGCGCGGAAGCCGATACCGGCGCCGGCATGGAAGAGAAGCAGGTCGGGCTCGAGCGCCGCCTGCGCTCGCAGATCGAGGAGATCGTGGCCGGCATCGTCGGCACCGGCCGCTCGCGGGTCCAGGTCACCGCCGAGCTCGACAGGAACCGCATCGAGAGCCGATCGGAAACCTTCGATCCGGAGAGCAAGGTCGTCCGCTCCACCCAGACGCGCAGCGAAAGCGCACTCACGGGAGGCACCGAAGGCGCCGTGACGGTCGGCAACGAATTGCCGGGTGCCAACCAGCAGAACCAGAATGCGGGGCCGAAGGACACGTCCAAGAAGGACGAGGAGACCACTAATTACGAGATCTCCCGCGTCACCAAGACGGTGGTGGAGGAAGGCGGGCGGGTGAAGCGGCTCTCGGTGGCGGTGCTGGTCGACGGCGCCTACGCGCCGGGGGCGGACGGCAAGCCCGTCTATCAGCCGCGCCCCGCCAACGAGATCGAGCGGATCGCCACCCTGGTCCGCACCGCCATCGGCTTCGACAAGACCCGCGGCGATCAGGTCGAGGTGGTCAACCTGCGTTTCGCCGAGACCCCGGCACCGGTCGAGTTCACCGAGCCCACTCTCGTCCAGTCCCTGCTGACTCCCACGAAGGAGGACATCATGCGGGTGGTCGAGCTCTCCGTCCTGTTCCTCCTGACGGTGATCGTCCTCCTCGCCGTGGTGCGTCCCCTCGTGCGCCGCGTCCTCACCGCCGAACCGGCACCGGCCATCATGGTCGCGGGTCCGGGAATGTCCACCGGCGATCCCGCCCTCGACCAGATGCTGGTGCCGCGCGACAACCCCACCGCCCGCCTCGTCGACTTCGCGCAGCTCAACGGCAAGGTCCAGGCCGAGACGGTCCAGCGGGTCGTGGACATGGTCCGTGGCAGCCCGGGCGAGACCGTGGAGGTCTTGCGCAACTGGATCCACGACAGTTGAGCGGAACGGCGAAGACCACGACGAGACGAGCAGTAGCGACAAGAGCGGAAGAGGATTGAGGTCATGGCCTCGGGGTTGAGTGTCGGCACGGACCAGGAGAGCGGCAAGGCAGGCCTGAGCGCCATGTCCGGCGCCCAGCGTGCGGCAGCACTTCTGCTTCTCCTCGGCGAGACGGACGGCGCGCCGATCTGGCAGCTGCTCGACGAGGAAGAGGTGAAGATGGTCTCGCACGCCATGGTCCAGCTCGGTTCGCTGGAGGCGGAGACCGTCGAGAGGCTCATCGTCGATTTCGTCTCGCGGCTCTCGTCCGGCGGCGGCATCACCTCGAATTTCGAGCGGACGGAATCGCTCCTGCTCAAGATTTTTCCATCCGACCAGGTCTCCTCCATCATGGCGGAGATCAAGGGCGCCTCCGGGAAGCGCGTCTGGGCGAGCCTGACGCAGATCGATCCCGAAATCCTCGCATCCTTCCTGCGCAACGAGTATCCTCAGACCGTCTCCGTGGTGCTGTCGAAGGTACGTCCCGACTATGCGGCCAAGGTGCTGACGATCCTGCCCGAGGACTTCGCCATCGACGTCCTCAACCGGATGCTGCGCATGGAGACGGTGCAGAAGGAGGCCCTCCGCCATATCGAGGAGACCCTGCGGGTGGAATTCGTCTCCACCATCGCGCAGACGACCCGGCGCGACGCGCACGAGCTGATGGCGGACGTGTTCAACGCCTTCGACCGCCAGACGGAAGGCCGCTTCCTGGCGGCCCTGGACCAGGCCAATCGCGGCTCGGCCAAGAAGATCCGCCAGCTCATGTTCACCTTCGAGGACCTGCTCAAGCTCGATGCCGGCAGCGTGCAGACCCTGCTGCGCAAGGTCGACAACGACACGCTGTGCCGCGCCCTCAAGGGCGCCGACGAGCGCGTGCGCGGGTTCTTCCTCAAGAACATGTCCACCCGCGCGGCCAAGAACATCACCGACGAGATGGGCTCGCTGGGCCCGATCCGCCTGAAGGATGTCGACGAGGCGCAGTCGAAGATGACCGAACTCGCCAAGGAACTGGCCGAGAAGGGCGAGATCATGATCGCCAAGTCCAGCGGCGAAGAGGAGCTGGTCTATTGAACGCCCGTCGCTTCCTCTTCGACACCGACTTCCGGCCGCGCGACGGTGCGAGCGCCTCGCCGAAGGAGGCCGCAGCTCTCGCCGAGGCCGTGGCCCAGGCCCATGCCCGCGGCGTCCAGGAAGGCCGGGCCCAGGCGGAGGCCCAGGCCCAGGCCCGCATGGCCGACGCCCTCACCCGCGTCGGCCTCGCCGCGGCTGGCCTCATCGGTCAGGCCGATGCCCGCGATGCCGCCCGCGAAGAGGAGGCCCTGGCCTTCGCCGTGTCCCTGGCGCGCCGCATCGCCGGCGATGCCCTCGACACCCAACCGCTGGCGGCCATCGGCGACGCGGCGCGCGCCGCCCTGCAGCACCTGCGCGGCGTGCCGCATCTCGTGGTGCGGGTGAATGACGGGCTGGTGGACGAGGCCGAGGCGCTGGTGAAGGGCCTCGCCCGCGAGCGCGGCTTCGAAGGGCGACTCATCGTCCTCGGAGAGCCCGATCTCGCACCGGGCGACGCACGGATGGAATGGGCGGATGGCGGCGTCGTGCGCGACCGCGCCCGTATCGAGGCGGCCGTCCTCGATGCCATCGGCCAACCTCTCGATCCCCGATCCGCCGACGCCTGAACCCCGCTATTTCTGCACTGAAAGCCCGCAATGTCCGACGATTTCAGCCTGCCGCAGCTCAATGGCACCGATGCCTCCTTCGACGGCCTCGGCTCCGAATCGATCCGCGAGGCGCCGACGACCCCCAAGAGCGCCGCGGATCTCGAACAGGTCTTCGACGTCCCAGTGGTGGTCTCGGCCGTGCTCGGCTCGTCGCGGATGCCCATCGGCGACCTGCTGCGGCTGCAGCCGGGCGCGGTGCTGGAGCTCGACCGCAAGGTCGGCGAAGCCATCGACATCTTCGTCAACAACCGGCTCGTTGCTCGCGGCGAAGTCGTCCTCGTCGAGGAGCGCCTCGGCGTGACGATGACCGAGATCATCAAGAGCGACCACTGATCCCGCCCGCCGCGCTTCTGCCCGCCGCGCTTCCGCGCGAGGCCCCCACCGACACAGGATCCTAGACCATGCGGCTACTCATCATCGGACGCTTGAGCGGCGAACTCGTCACCGCCTCCAAGATCGCCATGAATCGCGGTGCGGCCGTGACCCATGCGGACGGGGTGGCCCAGGGCCTCGCCGTGCTCCGTGCCAAGGGCGCCGACCTCGTCATGATCGACGTGGCGCTGCCGATCCGCGAGCTGGTGACGGCGCTGGCCGAAGAACGCATCCGCACCCCCGTGGTCGCCTGTGGTGTCGCCACCGATGCCAAGGCGGCGGTGGCCGCGATCCAGGCGGGAGCCCGCGAATACATCCCCCTGCCCCCCGATCCGGAACTGATCGCCGCCGTGCTGCAGGCGGTTTCGGAGGATGGCCGCGCTTTCGTCTGGCGCGACGCCTCGATGGAGAAGGTGGTGAAGCTCGCCGAGCAGGTGGCGCGGTCCGAGGCTTCGGTGCTCATCACCGGCGAGAGCGGCACCGGCAAGGAGGTCCTGGCCCGGCATGTCCACCAGAAATCCACCCGGACCAACCGCCCCTTCGTCTCGGTGAACTGCGCCGCGATCCCCGAGGCGCTGCTCGAATCCGAATTGTTCGGCCATGAGAAGGGCGCCTTTACCGGCGCCGTCGCCCGCCGGATCGGGCGGTTCGAGGAAGCCAATGGCGGCACGCTGCTGCTCGACGAGATCTCCGAGATGGACGTCCGCCTGCAGTCGAAGCTGCTGCGCGCGCTGCAGGAGCGGGTGATCGACCGGGTCGGCGGCACCGCCCCGGTCAAGGTCGATATCAGGGTGCTCGCCACCTCCAACCGCAACCTCCTCGACGAGGTCCGCAAGGGCACGTTCCGCGAGGATCTGTTCTACCGCCTCAACGTGGTGCATCTGCGCCTGCCGCCGCTTCGCGAGCGCCCGGCCGACATCCTCGAACTCGCCGGCCACTTTGCCAAGAAATACGCCGAGGTGAACGGCCTGCCGTTCCGGTCCCTCAGCCGCGAGGCGCAGGGCATCATTCGGGAGAACCCGTGGCGCGGCAACGTGCGCGAACTCGAGAACACGCTGCACAGGGCGGTGCTGCTGGCGACGGGATCGGAGATCGACGCCGATGCGATCTCGACGCCGGAGGGCGAATCCTTCGCGCGCTCGGCAGGACCGGTCGAGCGCGCCGCACACGTCGCGGAGGCCGCGACCCGGGGCCTCGTGGGACGCACGGTGGCGCAGGTGGAATGCGAGCTGATCCTCGACACCCTCGACCATTGCCTCGGCAACCGCACCCATGCGGCCAAGATCCTCGGCATCTCGATCCGCACCCTGCGCAACAAGCTGAACGAATATGTCGATTCGGGCATCAGCGTCGCCGAACCGGGCAGCGTCCGCGCCATGGCGGCCTATGGCTGAGGCGTCGAGGGCGGGCGAACCGTCGCGCGCCGTTGCCGCCCCTCTCCGCTTTGACTAGGTGTGACCGCGACGGCGCTCCGTTTCTCGGATCGCCCGAAGCGGATCGGTCACTCGGATTTGGCAAAGCACGACAAGGACACCACCGTGCGGACCGCGAAGTCGGGCTATTCCGACATCGTCATGGTCTGCTCGAAATGCACCAAGCGCGTCGGTTTGAAGAAGGATGAGATCCGCGGGCGGCTGAAGCGCGAGGTCAAGCGGCGAGGCCTCGGCCGTGTGACCCGCGTGGTCTCGACCGGCTGTCTCGGTCCGTGCCCGAAGAGGTTCGTCGCGGTCGCGACCTCGTTCAGCCTGTCGCGCAACCGCATCGTCCTGATCGATCCCGATGGCGACGCCGCGCAGACCCTCGATACGGTCTATCCGGCCGCCCGCAGGTTCGAGTGAGGCGACCCCCGATTTCAGCCCCAATGACGCGATAGGGCGGATCGGAATTCGATTTTTCCCGAGGCGGGCGCTGTGCCGGATAAGGTGACCGCCGAACAGACAGATCGTCGCCGTTGGCGCTCATTCATCCCAGGGGTTCAGGCATTTGACACGCCGCGTCGTGGCACCTCCTCCCGCCCGTATGGGAATCGGGAGACATGCCCTGCGATACCTGCCCGTCCTGGGTACGGTGCTCGGCCTCGGCCTCGCGATCTGGCTGGTGGCCACCCACGATCTCGCTGCCGTTGCCGATGCCTTCGGCCGGATCGGTTTGGCCGGACTCGCCGGAATCGTGCTGATGCGGATCGTCGTCCTGACCCTCTGCGGTATCGCCTGGGAGCGGGTGCTGCACCGTCTCTCGGCCACGACCGAGGCGGGCGCCTTCCTCATCCTCCGTTTCGTGCGCGACGGGATCAACGTGCTTCTTCCCGTGGCCTCGGTCGGCGGCGATGTGGTCGGTGGGCGCCTCCTCACCTTCTGGGGCGTTCCGGGAAGTCTGGCCGCCGCCTCGATCTTGGTGGACATGCTGATCCAGGTCGCGACGCAGGCCCTGTTCGTCCTGATCGGCGTCGTCCTGCTGATGCAGATGGAGAGCGATTCGGCCGCATCCCTCGCTGCCTGGGCGTTGCGGGCCCTCGGCGTCACCGCCGCTCTCCTCGCCGCCTTCTTCGTCTTCCAGCGCAGCCCGCTCATACGGGGCGTCGAGCGCCGCATCGCCGAACTCGGTCGGCGCTTCCTGCGCGATGAGGCCGAGGTCTCTCCCGGCACGGCACCTGCCACGGCTCCATCGGATGCAGGCGTTCACGGTGCCCTCGATGCGGTCTGGGCGCCGGGGCGCTGGCCCATGCTCGCCCAAGGCTTCGCCCTTCATCTCCTGGCCTGGATGCTCGGCGCGGTGGAAATCTGGATCGCGCTGACCTGTATCGGCGTCGAGGGCGTCGGCCTCACCGAAGTGATCGTCATCGAGGCGCTGAGCCAGGCGATCAAGTCGGCGGCCTTCCCGGTGCCGAGCGGGCTCGGGGTCCAGGAAGGCGGGTTCGTGCTCGTGGGCGGATTGTTCGGCATCGATCCGGGAACCGCCATCGCCCTGTCCCTCGCCAAGCGCGTGCCCGACGTCGTGCTCGGCCTGCCCTCCCTACTCCTGTGGCAGACCCTGGAAGCCCGCCGTGCCACGGTGATGCCGCCGCGCGGCTGAGGTCTTCGCGAGAGGGGTGTCTTCCGATCAGGTGAGTTGTCTTACCTCAGCCGATGCCGGAACCACCGCCGCCGACGACGGCGCCCGTCCCTCATGCCGAAATCGATCTCTCGCCGATGCTGCGTGGGTCCGGGCGGGTAGCTTCGCCTTCCGACCGGCCATTCCCGCGCTGCGAAGGCTGCTGCTCCGCCTTACGCCTCGCAGAAGCGGAGGTTGTTGCCGAAAGGGTCGGCCACCGTCATCACGAGACCCCAGGGCAGGCTTTCCACCCCCGGCTTGGCATGGACGTAGTTTCTGCCGATCAGTTCCCGCTGGAAGGCATGGATGCCCGCCATCCGGACGAAGGTCGTCGAGCCCGGCGTAGCGTCGCCGTGATGCCCGCTCAGATGCAGGATCAGGCCTGCCCGCGAGACCTGGGCGTAGAGCGGGAAGTCATCGCCGAAGCGATGCTCCCAATCGAGGCCGAAGCCGAGGAAATCGAGGTAGAATTCGCGGGCCTTGGCCTCGTCGAAAATGCGCAGGATCGGACAGGTCTGATCGAAGCGGATGTCGCCGTCTTGGGGCTTCGTCGGAACCATGGCACCGTACTCCTCAGGCGATCCTATCCGGTTCGGCCAGCAGCCCGTCGACGAAGTCGGAGAGCCCGGTATTGCGGGTGCGCTTCAGGCGTTCCGCGATGAGGATGCCCTGAAGCTTGGCGAACGCGTCGTTCAGGTCGTCGTTGACGAGGACATAATCGTATTCGTTCCAGCGCTGGATCTCGACGCGGGAATTGGCGAGGCGCTTCTCGATGGTCTCGGGCGAATCCTCGGCGCGCCGCTCGAGCCGGTGGCGCAGTTCGGCGAGGCTCGGCGGCAGGATGAACACCGTCACTACGTCCTCGGCGAGTTTGGCTCGCACCTGGCGCGTGCCCTGGTAGTCGATGTCGAAGATCATGTCCCGGCCGGCACCGAGCACCTTCTCCACCGGGCGGCGCGGGGTGCCGTAGAAATTGCCGTGAACCTCGGCCCATTCGAGGAGGTTGTCGGCCCCGCGCAGGGCGTCGAAGGCCTCGCGGTCGATGAAATTGTAGTGCTTGCCGTCGATCTCGGACGGCCGGCGCTGGCGCGTCGTCACCGAGATCGAGAGGTCGAGGCCCCATTTCGGATCGCTGGCCACGGCACGCGTCAGCGTGGTCTTCCCCGCCCCCGAAGGCGAGGACAGGATGAGGATGAACCCGCGCCGCCCGATCGTCGTGGCCTGCATGTCCGAAAAAACCTACTCGACGTTCTGAACCTGCTCGCGGAATTGCTCCACCACGGCCTTCAAGTCGAGTCCGATCCGCGACAACGCGATGTCTCCCGCCTTGGCGCAGAGGGTATTCGCCTCGCGGCCGAGCTCCTGGGCCAGAAAATCGAGCTTCCTGCCGATGGCGCCGCCATGGGTCAGCAACTCGCCGACGCTGTCGAGATGGGCGCCCAGGCGGTCGAGTTCCTCGCGCACGTCGGCCTTGGCCGCGATGAGGACGGCCTCCTGGTGCAGCCGGTCGGGGTCGAGGCCGCCGGCTTCCATCAGCGCGGCGATGCTGGCGGAGAGCCGCGCCTTCACTGCCTCCGGCTGGCGACCGGGGCAGGTCTCGGCGGCTTGGCGGAGGCGGGACATGGCGACGAGCTGGCCCTCGATGATGGCGCGCAGCTGGCGCCCCTCGGCGCGGCGCGTCTCCACCAGGTCGGCCACCAGCCGTACGACGCCCTCGGCGAGATCGTGGGCAAGCGTGTCGGACTCCGCCGCAGGCTCTTCTTCGGATTCGATGACGCCGCGGATGCCGAGCAGCCCGTCGAGAGAAGCGGGGGCGAGCCCCTCCGGGCGCGGCACGCGGGCGGTGGCGGCGGCGAGTTCGGCGAGCAGCTTTTCGTTGATCCGCACCCGTGCTCTTGCCTCGGGCCGTGTGAGGTTGAGCGAGAGTTGGCACTGCCCTCTGGTCAGGGTCTTCTGCAGGGCGGTGCGGGCGACCTCGCCCACGGCCTCCAGGCCGTTCGGCACGCGCAGGCGTACATCGAGGCCACGACCGTTCACGCTGCGAACCTCCCAGGCCCACTGGACCGGACCGGTCGTGCCGGTGGCGCGGGCAAAGCCCGTCATGCTGGAGAGGATCATGATGTCGTCTCGTAGCGGCCCTCTCCCCGTGAACGGCGAGAGGGGATGCGCGCGGCGTGCGAACCGATCATTGCGGCTTCAGCGCCGGGACGCTCTTCGCCGAGTTGAGGTCGAAGGTCCTGTTACGCAGTGGGTCGAGCTTGGTACCTTCCGAGGCGTCGAAGGCCTTCGGGCGCGGGGCCGAGGGGTCGGCGGCACTGCCGGCGAAATTGGTACCGTCTGGCGCATAGGCCGAAGCCCGGCCCGGAGCACCCGCCGCGTCCACTGGGGGCTCGGCCTTGTCCACCGGAGCGGCGTCGGTGGGCGTTTCCTTGCGGGCGCGCTCCACCTGGCGCCAGCGTGCCACGTTGCGCGAATGGCCCTCCAGACTGTCTGCGAAGGCATGGCCGCCTGTGCCGTCGGCGACGAAATAGAGGTCCTTGGTGCGCGACGGGTTGGCGACGGCTTCGAGCGCCGCGCGGCCCGGATTGGCGATCGGTCCCGGCGGCAGGCCCTCGATGACGTAGGTGTTGTAGGGGGTCGCCCGGTCGATCTCGGAGCGCTGGATGCCGCGGCCGAGGGTGCCGCGCCCGCCCACCAGCCCGTAGACGATGGTCGGGTCGGATTGCAGCTTCATGCGCTTGTTGAGGCGGTTGACGAAGACGCCGGCCACGCGCGGGCGCTCGTCCGCCCGGCCGGTCTCCTTCTCGACGATGGAGGCGAGCGTCACCATCTCGGCCGGGGTCTTCACCGGAATGTCCGCCGAGCGGCGCAGCCAGATCTGGTTCAGCACTTCGCGCTGCTTGGCGCGCATCAGGTTGACGATCTGCTGGCGCGTGGCGCCGCGCTCGAACTTATAGGTGTCGGGCAGGAGCGAGCCCTCCGGTGGGATCTCGTTGACGTCGCCGGTGAGGATGTCGTTCTCGTTGAGACGTACGACGATCTGCTCGGACGTCAGTCCTTCGGGGAAGGTGATGGCGTGCTGGACCTGCCGGCCGTTGGCCAGCGTCTCGATCGTGTCGCCGATGCTGGCATGTGCCTTGAAGGTATACTCGCCGGCCTTCAGCGCTTTGCCCGAGAAGCGGGCGGCCCATTCGAAGAGGGCGGTGTGACTGATGACGCCCTCGCGGGAGAGCGCGTCGGCGATCTCGGAGGTGCCGCTGCGGGGCGGGATGACCACCACCTTGTCGGCGGCAAGCGGGCCGGGCTCGCGGACCTGACGGTCGAACAGTGTCACGCCGATCATCGCGGCGATGGCGAGGACGACGGAGGCGGTGAGAAGGCCGCTGATGGTGCTGAGCAGGCCGCCGCGCTCGCGCACGGGACGGTCGGGCGGCGGCGGCGCGGCCGTGGGCTTGATCGCCTCGCTCGGGCTGCGCGGGGACGCCCGGTTCAACGGGGCCGGCTCGTCGGACGGCACCGGTATCGATGCCTGATCCGGATCTTTGCGTTTGCGGAAGAACATGGACATCCTGTTCAGGCTCGCATCTCGCCCGTGCTCCAACGGGTCGGGCGCGAAGGAAGCCACAGCAAGGAAGCGCAGGGTTCCGTGCGTCAAGCCTCCCCGCGCCTGAGCCGATGGCTATTTCGAGCGAACTGAACCGGTTTTGTGGCGAAAAGGCGTATCAGGACTTCGCCGAGACGGCCTGTCCCCCGATCTCCTTCCTTGCCGAAAGGGCCTTCACGCTCCGTCCGAGGAAGGCGCCCATCGGCTTCTCGAACAGGCGATAGGAGGCGAGGGAGACGGCAACCGCGATCGCCCCCGCCGCGACCTTGGCCGGGACGCTCGTCCCGATGGTCTTGGCCGCGGCCGAGATCACCAGCCCATGCAGCAGGTAGAGCGAGTAGGAGGCGTTGCCGCCGATCTCGATCAGGCGCAGACCCGACGGCCACCGACCCGCTCTCTCGATCGCCAGCGCTCCGGCGACGATGAGGAAGGCCGGCATCCCCCAGGTGAGCAGGCGGAGATTCTGGTCGCCGAGACCGAGGGCCGTGAACCCGGCAAAGCCAGCCAGACCGAGACCGACCATGGCCGCGCCCTTGCCGAGCCCCGCCGGCCTGACGAAGGTCGCGAGCGCGAGGCCGGCGGCGAATTCCAGCAGCAGCGGTGTGGTCCATTGCACGAGGATCGCACTCTCGGGCTCCAGTACCGCTCCGGCCAGGGCCAGGAGGGCGAGGGCGACGAACGCGAAACGGATCGGCGCACCCAGAACGAGCCCGACGGTGAAGACCGCGTAGAACAGCATCTCGACATTGAGCGTCCACCCGACGACGACGAGAGGCCACAACCCGCCGCCCGGCTCGTAATAGGGGATGAACAGCAGTGACAGCACGAGGCGGCGCGGGTCGACGGTGAACTGGGTGAAGACGCCCGCCAGCGAGACGACGCTCATCAGCAGCGTCACCGCCCAGTAAAGCGGAACGACGCGGATCAGGCGCTTCGCCAGGAAGGCCGCGGGCGGCTCGCGCACCCCGATCGTTCCCATGATGAAGCCGGAGATGATGAAGAACACGTCGACGCCCGCCGCCCCGACGATGAAATGCCCGTCGGCGAGATGGAACGCCACGACGAGGAGGGCCGCGACGAAGCGCAGCGCCTGGATCGAACGGTAATGCGGCATGGATCGGCCCCGAAGCAGGAGCGCGACGAGCCGTCATGGGTTTGGCAAAGTCAATGTTTCGGGGTTGCCGGGCATCCGGTCTCCGTAGTGCGGACGGTGGAGAAGGCCGAGTTTGGACTTCGCGCTGGCGAGGCCTGCGTGTGGTCCGAGGGCACTGTCATCCCTTCCCCCGGAGGACAGAGGGCGGCGGGCGATTGTGCCAAGCCTGTCCGTCAGACCCGCCGCATCACCAGCGACGCATTCGTCCCGCCGAACCCGAACGAGTTCGAAAGCACCACATCCACCTGCTTGCGCTTGGCTTCGTGCGGCACGAGGTCGATTGCCGTCTCCACGGAGGGGGTATCGAGGTTGAGAGTCGGTGGCATCACGCCGTCGCGGATGGTCAGCACCGAAAAGATCGCCTCGATGGCGCCGGCCGCGCCAAGAAGATGGCCCACGGCCGATTTGGTGGAGGACATGGCGGCCTTGCCGGCATGGCCACCCAGCAGGCGCTCCACCGCCTTGAGTTCCAGTTCGTCGCCCATGGGCGTCGAGGTGCCATGGGCGTTGATGTAGTCGATGTCGGACGGCTGCAGACCTGCGCGCTTCACGGCGGCGCTCATGCAGCGGAAGGCGCCGTCGCCGTCCGGGGCGGGCGAGGTGATGTGGTAGGCGTCACCCGTGAGGCCGTAGCCGACCACCTCGGCGTAGATCCTGGCGCCGCGGGCCTTGGCGTGCTCGTATTCCTCAAGCACGACGACGCCAGCGCCCTCGCCCATGACGAAGCCGTCGCGGTCCTTGTCGTAGGGGCGGGAAGCCTTGGCCGGCTCGTCGTTGAAGCCGGTGGAAAGAGCGCGGCAGGCGGCAAAGCCCGCAAGCGCGAGGCGGTTCACCGGAGACTCCGCGCCGCCGGCCACCATCACGTCGGCATCGCCGAACTGGATCAGCCGGGCCGCGTCGCCGATGGCGTGCGCCCCGGTGGAGCAGGCGGTGACGACCGCATGATTTGGTCCCTTCAGCCCATGCGCGATCGAGACCTGGCCGGAGGCGAGGTTGATGATGCGGCCGGGAATGAAGAACGGTGAGATCCGTCGCGGCCCCTTGTCGTGCAGGGTCACGGAGGCGTCGTAGATGCCCCCGATCCCGCCGATGCCGGAACCGATCATCACGCCGGTGGCGCATTGATCCTCGTGGGAGGTCGGGTGCCAGTCGGCATCGTCGAGGGCCTGACCGGCCGCGGCCATAGCGTAGACGATGAAGGGATCGACTTTGCGCTGCTCCTTCGCCTCCATCCACTGGTCGGGATTGAAGGTGCCGTCGTTACCGTCTCCGAACGGGACCGAGCAGGCGATGCGGCAGGCGAGATCGGAGACGTCGAAGGCTGTCACCTGCGACGCTCCGCTATCTCCCGCGATCAACCGGCTCCAGGTGGTCTCGACGCCGCTTCCCAGCGGCGTCACCATGCCTAAGCCCGTCACCACAACCCGACGCATCGCGTTATCCCGAACCGGTCCCGTCATTATCACACCAAATGGCGCACGGGGGTTTCACGCCCCGTTTGTCTCTGCGCCCTTTGTCCTGTCGCCCTTAGGCGGAGTTCTTCTCAAGGAACTTCACGGCATCGCCGACCGTCTGGATGGTCTCGGCGGCGTCGTCAGGGATCTCGACGTTGAACTCTTCCTCGAACGCCATCACGAGCTCGACGGTGTCGAGGCTGTCGGCGCCGAGATCATCGATGAAGTTCGCGCCCTCGACCACCTTTTCCGGCTCAACGCCGAGGTGCTCGACAACGATCTTCTTCACGCGCTCAGCGATATCGCTCATCGTTCCTGGTCCTTAGCTATTCGATCGTGATGGTGAAGGCGCCGTGGCCGCTATCCCGCTGATGCGGATTTCTGGAAGCGGCCGGTGTCCGATCGCGCGTGGTCTTGAGAACCCGCAACACGCTGAACCGTCAACCCCCCTCGCACGGCAGCCGGGGTGGTAGCACAGGGTTTTGGCGCTGGCGAGGGGCGGTTCACAAACCGTTCATCGCTGTGGCTTTTTCGAGCGAACGGACGAGATTTTCAGTGTGCGATGCAGCAATTCCCTGCCTTCCTCCGCGGGAAGAAGGGCGGGTGATCGCTAATACATCGCCATACCGCCGTTGACGTGCAGGGTCTGGCCCGTCACGTAGGCCGCCTCGTTCGAGGAGAGATACACCGCAGCGGCGCCGATCTCCTCGCCGGTGCCGAGGCGATTCATTGGAACGCGGGTGAGGATGCCCTCGCGCTGCTTCTCGCTGAGCACATCCGTCATCGGTGAGGTGATGAAGCCCGGCGCGATACAGTTCACAGTGAGGTTGCGGGTGGCGACTTCCGCCGCCAGGGCCTTGGTCATGCCGACGAGGCCGGCCTTGGCGGCGGCATAGTTCACCTGCCCCGGATTGCCGGTGGCGCCGACCACGGAGCCGACATTGACGATGCGGCCGTGGCGCCGTTTCATCATGCCCTTCACCGCGGCCCGCGAGAGCCGGAACGCCGCCGTGAGGTTCACGGCGATCACCGCATCCCACTCGTCGTCCTTCATCCGCAGCATGAGATTATCGCGGGTGATGCCGGCATTGTTGACGAGGATATCGAGCCCGCCAAGGGCCGCTTCGGCCGCTGGGACCAGGGCCTCCACGGCGTCCTTGTCGGACAGATTGCCTGGCACGACGTGGATGCGCTCGCTGCCGAGTTCTGCAGCAAGGGCCTCCAGCGCCTCGGCGCGGGTCCCGGAGATCGCCACGATGGCGCCTTGCGCATGCAGCGCCTTGGCGATCGCACCGCCGAGTCCGCCGGTCGCGCCGGTGACGAGGGCCTTTCGGCCGGTCAGGTCGAACATGGGCAATCCTGTCTTCAGCTGAGCGTCGGGAAGGCGGCCACGTCGTCGGGAGTCCCGACGGGGGCCGCGGAGGAGCCTGCTGCGATCCGCTTGACGAGGCCGGTGAGGACCTTGCCGGTGCCGATCTCGTAAAACTGGTCGATGCCGGCGGAGGCCATGGCCTCGACGCTCTCTCGCCAGCGCACGGTGCCGGTCACCTGGGCGACGAGGGCCTGGCGGATGGCGGCCGGCTCCAGGACGGGGGAGGCCAGCACGTTGGAATAGACCGGAACCGCGGGTGCCTTCATGGCGACCCGCGTTAGAGCATCCTGCATGGCTTCCGCCGCCGGGATCATCAACGAGCAATGAAAAGGGGCGGAGACGTTGAGCATCACCGCGCGCTTGATGCCGCGTGCTTGCGCGATCGCAACCGCGCGTTCCACGGCGGCCTTGGCACCAGAGAGCACCACCTGACCCGCGCCGTTATCGTTGGCGACCTCGCAGACGTCTCCCTCGGCCGCCTCGGAGGCGATGGATAGGGCGATCTCGGCATCGGCACCGATCAGCGCCGCCATGGCGCCCGCTCCCGGGGCCACCGCGCTTTGCATGGCCTCGCCGCGAATGCGCAGGAGCCGGGCGGTGTCCGAAATCGTGAATGTCCCGGCGGCGGCGAGCGCCGTGTATTCGCCGAGCGAATGGCCGGCCACGGCGGCGACGTCACGGGCGAGGTCGAGGCCGCGTTCGGCCTGGAGCACGCGCAGCACGGCCATGCTCGCGGCCATCAGCGCCGGCTGGGCGTTCGCAGTGAGTGTCAACTCCTCCACCGGCCCCTCGAACATCAGCATCGACAGGGATTGGCCAAGCGCCTCGTCGACCTCGTTGAAGACGGCTTTCGCCTGCGGGAAGGATTCGGCCAGGGCTCGGCCCATGCCGACGGCTTGACTGCCCTGTCCCGGAAAGATGAATGCGCGCGCCATGCTGTCGAAAGTCCTTTGCCACGTCGTCGCACGTGAAAGGGCGGCGCAGTCGCACCGCCTGCCGCACGTGTCAACATGAGGCACTCGAATCATCGGCCCAGAATCACCGGGACGAATGAGGTGTCGAAGGTGCCCGTCCCGATGGTTTCGACGGAGGCGCCGCGTTTCCTGCATTCCATCACGTTTCGTCGTCCGCCATCGCGTCCGGCGTTCCGGAAAGGGTCCGGCTCCGATCAGGCCTCGTTGAAAAAGTCCACCGTGCCGGTATCGAGACTGTAGGACGCGCCGACGATGCGCAGTTTGCCGGCCTTCAGCGGGTCGAGCAGTGCAGGCTCCGACGCGGTGCGCATGCGGTTCACCACCCGGTCGACATTGGCGCGCACGCAATTCTCGAGAAAGTCACCGGGCTTGCCCCGGACGGAGAGCACTGCCGGCACGATCGGCTCGATCATCCGGCCGATGGAGCCGGGATAGACGGTGTTGTTCTCGACCACATCAGCGGCCGCCTGGACGGCGCCGCAACGGCTATGACCCATCACCAGGATGAGCGGCACGCCGAGCTGGGATACCGCGTATTCCACGGACCCCAGAGCGGCGGTGTCGGCAGTGTTGCCGGCGTTGCGGACGATGAAGAGTTCGCCGAGGCCGCGTCCGAACAGGATTTCGGGCGAGACGCGGGAATCGGAACAGCTCACCAGCACGCAGAAAGGCGTCTGCCCCAGAGCGATCTCGATCCGCCGCTCGCGACCCTGCACGGCGCGGACCGGGCTGTCGGTCTTGTAGAGCCGGTTGCCCTCCTTCATCAGCTCCAGCGCCTGGTCTGCCGTCAGGTCGGTCTTCTTGGTGGACGGGCTGGCTGCGAAGCCGAGATTCGGCATCGCGGTGGCGGCGAAGGCCGCTGCCCCGACATGGCAGGCGCAGCTGAACAGGCTGCGGCGACTGAGCGTCTTCGTCATGATCGATCCCCCTGCTCCCCGCAGAAGAAGCGCGCGAGGTCACGGCGTCAGGCGTAGCCGCACGACCGAGCCGTGTCGCCGGGGCGTTAAGTGGCTGCCGCGAGCGGGATGGGTCGGTGCTGCTCGTACGTGCCGGCGGATCATGCCTGAGTCGGTTCGTACGCTCCGCTTGTTGCTGCGCGTGAGCCGGTGTAAGAGGCGCGTTCAATCACGAAATTCCCGGTCCCATGGAAGGAGCCGCTCCGCATGGCTCGCGTCACCGTTGAAGACTGTATCGACAAGGTCGAGAACCGCTTCGAGCTCGTTCTGCTCGCGAGCCACCGTGCCCGCCTGCTCGCCGCCGGCGCGCCGCTGACGATCGACCGCGATCGCGACAAGAACCCCGTCTGCGCCCTTCGCGAGATCGGCGACGAGACCATCACCGCCGATGATCTCAAGGAACAGCTGATCCACTCGATGCAGAAATACGTCGAGGTGGACGAGCCGGAGGCCGAGACCGTACCGTTGCTGTCGAGCTCGCCGGCTGCGGCCGCCGTGGCACCGCAATCCTCCAGCGACGACGGCGCCGTCCAGTTCGACCGGATGAGCGAAGAGGATCTCCTGCGTGGGCTCGAGAACCTCGCTCCGCCGACCGAGACGGACGAAGAGGCGGAGTGATCGGACGACGTGTCCGTCACATATCGACGATCCCATATCGAGGATCTTGCGAGAAACCCGGCCTTGTGCCGGGTTTTTCCTTTTCCGGCATGAAGAAAGCCGTGCCATGCGGCGCCATGGGGCTGGCGCGCTCGGGTGCGATGCGGGACAACGTATGGTGAAGTGGGCGGTGGCGATGAGTGAAGGGTATCTCGGCGGATGATGCGCCAGTACGAGCTCGTGGAACGGGTAAGGCGTTACAATCCCGCCACCGACGAGGCCCTTCTCAATCGCGCCTATGTCTACGCCATGCGCGCCCATGGCACGCAGAAGCGGGCCTCCGGCGATCCGTTCTTCGCCCACCCCCTCGAAGTCGCTGCGATCCTCACGGACCTTCGGCTCGACGATGCCACCATCGTCGCTGCGGTCTTGCACGACACGGTGGAGGACACCGCCGCCACCCTCGACGAGATCAGCGAGATCTTCAGCCCCGAGATCGGCGCCCTCGTGGACGGGCTGACCAAGCTCAAGCGCCTCGATCTCGTCTCGAAACGCGCGGCGCAGGGCGAGAATTTTCGCAAGCTGCTTCTGGCCGTGGCCGCTGACGTGCGCGTTCTGCTCGTCAAGCTCGCCGACCGCCTGCACAACATGCGCACGCTCCATCACATGAAGCTGGAGAAGCGTGAGAGGATCGCCCAGGAGACGCTGGACATCTATGCGCCGCTCGCCGGCCGCATGGGCATGCAGGAGCTGCGCGAGGAACTCGAAGACCTGGCGCTGCGCAACCTCAAGCCAGACATCTACACGACGATCACCCAGCGCCTCGCCGATCTCGCCACCAAATCGGAGCGGCTGGTGGAGAGCATCGAGCGCGACCTGACCGCCAAGCTCGCGGCGCAGGGCATCAAGGCGGTGGTCACAGGGCGCCAGAAGCGGCCCTTCTCGATCTCCGCCAAGATGGAGCGCAAGTCGGTTGCCTTCGAGCAGCTCTCCGACATCTTCGGGTTCCGCGTGATCGTAGAATCGCTCGCCGAATGCTACGGAGCGCTGGGCGTCGTCCATACGACCTGGCCGATGGTGCCGGGGCGCTACAAAGACTACATCTCGACGCCGAAGCAGAACGATTATCGCTCGATCCACACCACCGTGATCGGGCCGAAGAGCCAGCGCGTCGAGTTGCAGATTCGTACCGCGGCCATGGATGAGATCGCCGAATACGGCATCGCCGCCCATGCCCATTACAAGGAAACCGGCGGCAAGGACGACATCGGCGGCGTGCATCCGCGCCTCGCTACCGAGAGCGGCGCCTATCAGTGGCTGCGCCGGACCATCGAACTGCTGGCGGAGGGCGACAGCCCGGAGGAGTTTCTCGAACACACAAAGCTCGAACTCTTCCAAGACCAAGTGTTCTGCTTCACGCCCAAGGGACGCCTCATCGCCCTGCCGCGCGGAGCGACGCCGATTGACTTCGCCTACGCCGTGCATACCGACGTCGGCAATACGGCGGTGGGAGCCAAGATCAACGGCCGCATGGCGCCGCTGCTCATCGAACTCGTCAACGGCGACGAGGTCGAGATCGCGCGGGCCGATGGGCAATCGCCGCCGGCGGCCTGGGAATCCCTCGTCGTCACCGGCAAGGCCCGCGCCGCTATCCGCCGCGCGACTCGTTCGGCGGTTCGGCGGCAATATGCCGGCCTCGGCCGCCAGATCCTCGACCGCGCCTTCGAGCGGGCCGCCAAGAGCCTTTCCGAGGACAAGCTGCGCGGGGCCCTGCCGCGGCTCGCACGCCAAAGTACCGAAGACGTGTTCGCCGCGGTGGGCCGCGGTGAGATGTTCTCGGGAGACGTCGTGCGAGCGGTCTATCCAGACCACAAGGACGAGCGCCGCACGGCGCCGCCCCCGCTCCAGCAGCCAATGGATGGGGGGGCCGGGCGCCTCAGCCTCGCCAAGGGACAGGCCATGCGCCTGACTTTCCCGGAAGGTGGCTCCGATGTCGGCCGCGCCGACGCAATTCCCATCCGCGGCCTCGACAACGACCTGCCGGTGAGTTTCGCCCCGAATGGCGGCGCGGTGCCGGGAGACCGCATCGTCGGCATCCTCACGCCCGGCGTAGGGGTGACGATCTATCCGATCCAGTCGGCAGCGCTCGCCGCCTTCGACAACGAACCGGCGCGCTGGCTCGATGTGCGCTGGGATGTGGAGGCGGACACGAACGAGCGCTTTCCCGCTCGCCTCGCCCTGCAATCGATCAACGAGCCCGGCGTCCTCGCTCAGATCGCCCAGGTCATCGCCGATCATGACGGCAATATCGACAACGTCTCGATGAAGCGACGCACGCAGGACTTCACCGAAATCGTCATCGATCTGTCGGTCTGGGATCTCAAACACCTCAACGCCATCGTTGCCGAACTGCGCGGCAAGCGCACGGTGAGCAAGGTGGATCGCGTCAACGGTTGAGGAATCAGGCCACCACCCGCGACCTGTCCGAGGCCTTCGCCGCGTAGAGGGCGCGATCCGCCATCGCAACGGCATAGACCGTCAGGTCGCCGAACAAGAACAGTCCGGCCAGCCGGCGGCTTCGTCTCGCTGTCTGATGCCGCCGACGCTTGGACGTGCCGACACCGCATCGGCGCGCCTTGCGCCCCCTGCCCCGCACTGCCACAAACGCGGCGTCCAAATCCTATCCAAGGAGCGCCCCTCTCATGACACCAGATGCGGTGCTCGATGAATTTCGCGATGCCGGAGCCCTGCTCGAAGGGCATTTCGTTCTCAGTTCAGGGCTCCATTCCGGGGTCTTTCTGCAGAAGATGGCGATCTTTTCGGATCCGGTCCGCACCGAACGTCTGTGCAAGGCTCTGGCAGACGTCATTGTCGCCCGCTTCGGCGCCATCGACATCGTCGTGTCGCCGGCCATCGGTGGCATCGTGCCGGGCTACGAGACGGCGCGCCATCTCGGTGCCCGTGCCATCTTCGTCGAGCGCGATCCCGGCGGGCCCTTCACATTGCGGCGCGGCTTCAGCATTCCTGCCGGCAAGCGCGCGGTGATCGTGGAAGATATCGTGACCACGGGTCTTTCCGCCCGGGAATGCCTCGCGTCACTCCAGAGCGAGGCGGGTGAAGTCGTCGGCGCTGCCTGTTTGATCGACCGGTCTGGTGGGCGAGGCGAGATTGGTCTTCCCCTCGTCACGCTGGTCACCCTCGACATTCCGGCCTATCCTGCGGATGCGCTACCGGCCGAGCTGGCTGCACTGCCTGCCGTAAAGCCGGGCAGCCGAGTGATTCCCGTTGGATGACCCTGAAGCAAAACTTAAACTTAAGGTGGTCGATTGAAGGTCGTGCAATTGAGAAAAACAGTCGTTCGGTGAGAGATGTTCTAGGCGACTTTCATTCTGGCCTAATTATTTGCACGATTGTCCAAGGATCGAGGTTGACAAATGTGTCTCCCGGTCAATAGCAAGAGAGATTATTGGCGGCGACTGAGGGCGGTCCGTCGATTTTCAAAAATCAATTGTGGATTTTCGTTGATTTGATCGATCAATTTTTATTGATCGCGTTGATATTTGATTAGTCAAGTGCAGGCGTGGCAGATTTGTATCTGATAATTGTCGCGCCATATGTGTGAAAAATCCTAATGAGAAAACGGATCATTCAATGAGCGCACAGCAGCGCAGCGCCCTGTTCATCGATGGGGCAAATCTCTACGCGGCGACGAAGGCCCTCGGGTTCGATATCGATTATCGCCGGTTGTTGAAGGAATTTCAGGCTCGCGATAACTTGATTCGGGCATTCTACTACACTGCAATGGTAGAAGATCAGGAATATTCTTCTATTCGCCCTTTGATCGACTGGCTCGATTACAACGGCTACAGGGTCGTGACCAAGCCCGCCAAGGAATTCACCGATTCCGCAGGCCGCCGTAAAATCAAAGGCAACATGGACATCGAGCTAGCCATCGATGCCCTCGAACTTGCACCCCGTATCGACCACATGGTGCTGTTCTCCGGCGACGGCGATTTTCGCTCTCTCGTCGAGGCGATGCAGCGGCGCGGCGTCCGCGTCACTGTGGTCTCGACGATCCAGACGCAGCCGGCGATGATCGCCGACGACCTTCGCCGGCAGGCCGACGAGTTCGTCGACCTCGTCCATCTCATCCCGCGCGTGGGACGCGATCCCGGCGAACGGGGCGTTCGAAGCCAGGGTGACGGTCCGCCACGTGGTCCGCGCGATCTGCCGCGAGATGTGGCCGACCGGGCGGCACGCCCCAATCCCGGCCTCGAAACCCGCTATGGCATCCGCCAGGGCGACGACGCTCCCGATCAATAGGCTATGTCGAGCGAGAGGAGGGTGTGGTTGCGCCCTCCTCCCCCGTGTGGCCATGCGTCAGTCGGAATGCTCCTATCACGCGGCAGGATCGGAGCGCGGTGTCAATAGCTCCATCTCCAACCGTGAGGCATGAGCGAAGAAACGGCTTCGGACATCGGCGGCACAGGGGCTCGAGCGCTCGATCGCGTCGAAGACCTCTGGCGCATCATGCCTGACCACGCCGACCGCCTGCATCAGTACCTCGAAGCTCCTCGTGGTCACCCGACTCGGCAGTGGCTCCCTCTCGACGAAGACCTTGGCGATCAGGTACGTCGGCCCCTGAACCGAAGCGACCTGCCGGTCATGCGCCCTCCGGATCCGTGAGGATGACGTCGAGGCCTAGAACCTTCCGCATGAATGCCCCTGCGCGTAAGCCGCCCCTCCCCCTGATCGGACAGACGGCGATCTTCAGGCCTCGTAACCCGTCACGCGCGTTCTGTGGGCCGAAGAGCGGGGGCGTTGCGACGATCTACACGTGATCGGGCAATCCTTCCGCCATGATCTGCAGCGATCGCCTTCACCGAGCCGACGTCGAGAACGAGAGTGCCAGGCCGAAAGTGCGGCACGATGGCCGATACCACGTCGGCGAGTTCAGACACCGGCGCGGCTATGATGACGAGAGGGTACGCCGCCGCTTCCGGCAGCGTGCCGAGGCTCGCGCCAGCTTCGGTTCCGTTCTCGGCAGAGCCGGATCATACGCATCGATCGGGAAGGACGAGCCGAGATGCCGTGCGATCAAACGCCCGAAGGCGCCGAAGCCGATGATCCCGAGGGAAATGGAGGACTATGGGAAAACAACCTAAAGACACAGAACTGCCCTCTATGGATCCGAGAGGCCAGCGGTCCTGGGTGATCGGTCAACCGTCGGCGAGTGGGGCGGTTGAGACATGACGGAGCATCTCGCCGCTAAGGGAGCGGCGCTTAATACGATGCGGGGAGGCAGCGGCTTGTCGTCATGGTCGGCTCCTCGCAGCGCTCCGCCGCGCCGTCAACCGGGCCAGCCGGTCAGCCCTTGTCGCGCATGATCCGTGCGCGGTCTCGCTCCCAATCGCGTTCCTTGGCGCTCTCGCGCTTGTCGTGAAGCTTCTTGCCGCGGCCGAGGCCGAGTTCGATCTTCGCGCGTCCCTGCTCGTTGAAGTAGATCTTCAGCGGCACCACCGTGTAGCCCTCGCGCTTCGTCGCGCCGATGAGCTTGTTGATCTGCTTGCGGTGCAGCAGCAGGCGGCGCGGACGCTTGGTCTCGTGGTTGAAGCGATTGGCTTCGAGATATTCCGGGATGTAGGCGTTGAACAGGAACAGCTCGTTGCCCGACGGACCGGCATAGGCCTCGCCGATGGCGGCTTTGCCCTTACGTAGGGATTTGACCTCCGTCCCCGTCAGGGCGATGCCCGCCTCGAGGACGTCCGAGATCTCGTAGTGGAAGCGGGCTGCCCGGTTGTCGGCGACGACGCGGCGGGGATCTTGAGGTTTGGGAGGCATCACATCGTCGGTTCTGGCCGGTCGCGGGATGCGGCCGGGCATTGGTCATATGGTTCGTGGAAACGGCTGACGCGAGGGGCTTTCAGCGCTCGATCAGGCCGGCATGACGCAAGGCCGCGTCGACGATGTCCTTCGTGACGTCGCTGACGGTGAGGAGCGGCAGGCGAACCTCGTCGCTCATATGGCCAAGCCGCGACAAGGCATATTTCACCGGCGACGGATTTGATTCGGCGAACAGCCCGACATGCAGCGGCAGCAATTGGTCCTGAATTCGCAGAGCCGTGGCGTACTCGCCGCTGAGCGTCGCCGTCTGTAGATCGGCGCAGAGGCGCGGCGCGACGTTCGAAACGACCGAGATGCAGCCGACGCCGCCCTGGGCATTGAACCCGAGTGCCGTCGCATCTTCGCCCGAAAGCTGGACGAAGTCTTTCCCCATGGCTTGGCGCTGCAGGCTGACACGGTCGAGCTTGGCCGTGGCGTCCTTCACTCCGGCGATGTTCTTGAGTTCGAATAGCCGCGCCATCGTTTCGACGCTCATGTCCACCACGGAACGCGGGGGAATATTGTAGATGATGATCGGGATGCCGATGGCGTCGTTGACGGCCTTGAAATGCGCGTAGAGTCCGGCCTGGGTCGGCTTGTTGTAATAGGGTGTCACCACGAGGACGGCATCCGCACCGGCCTTCTCCGCGTTGATGGCGCGCTCGACGGCCTCGGCCGTGGAGTTGGATCCGGCTCCGGCGATCACTGGCACGCGGCCGGCGGTCTCGGCGATGCAGGCGGACACGACACGGTCGTGCTCGGCATGGCTCAGGGTCGGCGTCTCACCGGTGGTGCCCACGGGCACGAGGCCGTGAATGCCCTGATCGATCTGCCAGTTCACGAATTTGCGGAAGGCGTCCTCGTCGAAGACGCCGCCGCGAAACGGGGTCGCGAGCGCGGTCATGGCGCCCCTGAGGCGCTGGGTCGTGGTGTCGGTCATCCTGGCGTTCCCGGCCGTCGCTCTTTCGGTGGGCCGGTGTGCCGGCCGCGTCACCGCTCTTGCGGCGGGGCAGACATAGGGCCTCGTCCGCACTCGCGCAAACGCTCTGTCGGCGCGGTTAATGACTTCTTAATGCCCTCCGGGACAGCTTAGGCATGTCCGCATCCGACGGGACTGGAAGAGCCATGGCGTTCTGGACGCGCTCAAATCGTGCCGCCCTCCCCGTTTCCCTCGCGCTCGCGCTGGCGGGAACGACGATGCTGGTCGGCCCGGCTTCGGTCTTTCCTGTGGCGGCCGGCCAGGGTGAGGAGTTCGCCACGCGCCCGGTGAGCGATGCCGTCGCTCCTGCCGTCCTCGTTCCGGACAGCAAGGCGGCCGCTACCGATGCGGTCGCTGCCGATGCACTGAAACTGGAGGATCGCAGCGCCGAGACCGCGCCGAGCAAGGTGCTTCCCGCCGCCGCCAAGGCCTATGCCTCCGCCGACCCCGAAGCGGCCATCGCCTTCCCCCTGCCCGACGCGGCCGTGACACCCGCCGCTCCCGTGCCGGAGGTGCCCGACCCCGCACGTGCGGCCCAGGTCGCTCCCGATATCGACTTGCCGGCCCTGCGCCAGGCCATCGACGCCTATCGCCGCGGCAAGGTCTCCGAAGGCGACCGCCTGCGCGACGGCTTCACCGACCCGGCGGCTCTCGCCCTGCTCGAATGGGTGGCGATCCGCGCCGGGTCCGGCATCGGGTTCGAGCGCACCGTGTCCTTCACACGTTCCAACCCGGACTGGCCGGCGGGTCCGCTGCTGCGCCGCCGCGCGGAGGAGGCGCTGCTGACCGAGCGCAGGAACCCGGCGACCGTACGCGCCTTCTTCGCCGGCTCCCGCCCGGCGAGCGCACCGGGCAAGTTCGCGCTCGCCCTCGCCTTCAAAGCCGAGTCCCTCGACGAGGATGCCGCCGCCCTGGTCCGCGACTTGTGGCGCTCGGAGACCTTCGGCAAAGCATTGGAGACGAAGGTACTCGACGCCTTCCCCGGCCTCCTCACCCGCGTCGATCATCGTTTCCGCATGGAGCGCGCCCTCCTGAAGGAGGATTACGAGTCGGCCGGCCGCGCCGCCTCCTATGCCGGCGGCTCTTATGCCGCGCTCGTGCGCGCCCGCCGCGCCGTGGAGGACAAGAGCTCGTCTGCCGCTTCGGCCCTCAACGCGGTGCCGCCGTCGCTCCGCAGCGACCCGTCCTACATCCTGTCCCGCGCGCAATACCTGCGCCGGGCCGACAAGCCGATGGAGGCGGCCGCGATCCTCGCCACCGCTCCCACCAACGGCGACGTTCTGGTGGACGGCGACGAATGGTGGGTCGAGCGCCGGATCGTCGCCCGCAAGCTCGTCGATATCGGAAACCCGAGACTCGCCTACGAGGTCGCTGCCGGCCATAGCGGCCGCACCGTGGAGAAGCGGATCGAGGCCGAGTTCCATGCCGGCTGGATCGCCCTGCGCTTCCTCGACGATCCGGCCAGGGCCGCCGACCATTTCGGTAAGGCCGCGACCATCGCCGAGACGCCGATCTCCCTGGCGAGGGTGGCCTATTGGCAGGGCCGTGCTGCCGAGGCCGCGGGCGATGCCGGCCTGGCCAAGACCTTCTACGAGCGCGCCGCGCTCCAGCCGATCGCCTATTACGGACAGCTCGCCCGGGCGAAGCTCGGGCAGGCGAGCCTGCCGCTCCGCGTCGTCCCGGAGCTCGAATCCGCCGCCGCCAGGGCTTTCGAAAACCGTCTGACGACCCGGGCGCTCCGCATGCTCGAGGCGGCTTCGCTGAAGGATCTGGCGCTTCCGCTTTACATCGACACGGCGAACCGGCTGACCAATCCGGCGGAGCTCAACGCGCTCGGCAACCTCGCCGTCGAGATGCGTGATTCCCGTGCCCTCGTCGCCGTCGGCAAGCTCGCGGTGCAGCGCGGCCTGCCCCTCGACGCCCATGCCTACCCCACCATCGGCATCCCCGATTACGAGGCCTCCGCCGCCGTGCCGCTGGTGGAGAAGGCCATGGTTTTCGCCATCGCCCGCCAGGAGAGCCAGTTCGATCCGCGCGCCCAGTCGAGCGTCGGCGCGCGCGGGCTGATGCAGATGATGCCGGCCACCGCCCAGCGCACGGCGCGGCGGGTCAGCGCGTCCTACGATCAGGACCGTCTCACCAGCGATCCCGCCTACAATGCCCGCCTCGGACAGGCCCATCTCGGTGAGCTGATGGAGGATTGGCGCGGGTCCTACATTCTCGCCTTCGCGTCCTACAATGCAGGGGGCGGCAACGTGAAGAAATGGATCGACGCCTACGGCGATCCGCGCCGGGGCGGGGTCGACCCGATCGACTGGGTCGAGCGCATTCCGTTCACCGAGACCAGGAACTACGTCCAGCGGGTGATGGAGAACCTGCAGGTCTATCGCAGCCGCCTCGAGGGCAAGAGCGCCCTGCTGATCGAGGGGGATCTCCAGCGCGGCGCGCGGTGAGTTTTTCGGCCGATCGGGAGGGCGTTCGAAGCCGGATTGCGGGGCCGTTCGGTGCCGGATCGGAGGGCGTTTGCCTCAGCCGCCCCGAACCACGCGATCCGGCGAAATTCTCGACCGCCGCATCGGTCCGGCAAACGCGCCCGACACGGCCCCCGCGCAATACGCCGCCAGGTTGAGGGCCGCGCTCTCGACCCAGAAACCCGCCCGGCCCGGGACGAACCCCGCGAGCGCGATGCCGGCGAGGACGAGGGCGCCGAGCGCCAGCCCGATCGCCGAGAACCGGGCGGTCCGCGAGCGCGGCGGGCCGAGATGCCAGCCGATGGCGGCGCCGAGCGCGAGGCTGGCGAGAAGGGCCGGCCACAGGACCGTCAGCAGCAGAAGCATGGGATGATCGTCTCGCTCAGGAGCGCAGGGCGAAGCCGACGCCGAGCCCAGGGGCATTGGCGCGGCCGGGGGCGGCGGCGATGATCCGGTCTGCGGGAATGCCGGCCTGGAGGAGGTATTCGACGATGGTGAGCGCGCGCTGGCGGGCGAGATCGGGCTCCGGCTCGGCCGGCTTGACGTCGGCCTTCTTCGGTTCGCCTTTCTTGGCGTCGGATTTCGAAGCCCCGGCCGCGGTGGGCTTGTCCATCGCTACAGAATCCTTCGCCGCCAAATCTTTGGCCCCTTTGTTCGTGGCGGCGGGCGGCTTGCCCTCGGCGGTCTTGACCACCGGCCTGTCCGCCCCGGTGGTCGCGGGTTGCGCGGCCGGCGGCTTCTCCCCGGCCGGCGCTTTGGCCACATCGACCGAGGACGTGTTCTCGACGCCGGCATCGAGTGCGGCTTTCGGCGCGGCGGCCGCGCCGGCCGGGTCGGCATGCGCGGTCACCTCGATGCGGAGGCTCGGGCAGGTCTTCGCGGCGGCGGCCAGGGCATCGAGCGCCGGGTAGAACTCGGCTTTCAGGGTGACGCTGCCGGGGGCGAAGACGAGCATGCGGCCCTGGACGGCCCGGTCGAACGCGGCGCGGCAGGATTCGGAATCGTCGACGATGGAGATCGCCGGTGGCGTCACCTCGGCCCGGGCCTGCCACCCGGCCGGCATCCGCCGGGCGAGATCGGCCTCGAACCGGTCGGCGCTCTCGCGGTAGAGGCTGTTGCCGGTTAGCGAAAGGCTGTGGTCGGAGACGCGGATCTCGCCGGCGGCGAGGAGGGCGAGGGAGGCGATCCCGGCCTCCACCGCCGGCGAGAGGCCGGCCGGGGCGCCGTCGGCGATGCGGCTCTTGTCGACGATGCGCTCGCGGAAGAAGCGGGGCCTGAGGGAGGCGAGCACGCGGTCGCGCGTCGCCGCATCGGGCAGGTGGCCGCTCAGGGTCACGGACTCGCCCTCGCGCCGGACCATCAGCCGGTAGGGCGAGAGCGGCATGGCGGCGAGATCGACCGGCCCCGCCTCGGTCCCGGCGGGCCGCGCCTCGCGCAGCAGGGCGTCGATCTCGTCGATCGCCTGTCCGTCCAGCGCCGTGCCCGAGACGGAGAGGCGCGACCCGGAATAGGTGACGCTGCCGTCCTGCATCAGCGCCGAGACCCGGAAGGCGAAGCGGCCGAGCGCCGCCGGATCGATTCGCTCGCCGAGGCCGCGAGCGGTCTGCATCCGATCCTCCACCGCCGCCCCGTCCGCGGAATCCTCGGCCATGGCGCGGATCTCGGCGCGGGCGGTCTCGGAGACGGTGTTGCCGGAGAGAACGAGGTTGCCGCCGCGCTCGCGCGTCACCGCGAAGCGGAAATCCGGGATCGCGGCGGGGGTGATGTCGACCTTGCCCATGGTGAAGCCGGCCGGCGGATGGGCCACCGCCTGCCGCAGCGCCTCGTAATCGGCCACGCTCGCCGCCTCGCCGGTGAGCGAGACGGTGGTGTCGGCGATGGTGGCGCTGGCGCCGGGGGCGAGCGGCTTCAGCTGTTCGAGGGCGAAGGAGGAGGCCGCGGCGAAGTCCGGCGGCGCGCCCCGTGCCGCCTTGGCCTGGTCGACGATCCGGGTCTCGGAGGGGAGTTCGGAGGCGAGTTGCGCGGCGAGCGCCCGGGGGCCGATCTCGGAGGGGCGGTTGCCGGTGAGGTCGATCCGCTCCGCGCTCGTGCGCGTCGCCGTCCAGACGAAGGGCGAGGCATCCTCGACGACGCCGATGCGCCCGACCACGTGGCGCAGGCCCGGAAGCCGCTTCAGCCGGTCGAGGGCCGCCACGCGCCCGGCATCGTCGGGCGCCTCGCCGGAGGCGACGAGATCGCGGCCCCGCACCTTCAGGCGCAGCCACGGCTCGAGCCCGGTCTCGGCGGTGCCCCGCGCCACTGCGCCGGCCGTATTGTCGAGCCGCCGCTCCATCCGAGGAGCGAGCAGCGGCGTCGCCACGGCGACGATGAGCACGAGGCCGGGCAGGCCTGCGGCCCAGCCGAGCTTTTTCAGGGAGGGGGGAAGCGAAAGGGCGGACACAGCGAACCTCGACGATCGGATTCCAGCCATCCGACCGGGCCCCAGCCCATACCAGCTTCACGGCATCATGAAGACGGGGTTGGTGGGCGGATGGGAATTTTGCGTAGGCCGTGTGGGTGTGGGCCTGATGGAGGACAACTGATGCCGGGCTCACTGGCAGCATCCGATTTCGACTCTCGGCAGGCCCTGGGAAGGCCCGCTTACAGGCCGCCGAGTGGGAGTGACAGTACGGCCGGGTTGGGCGGCAGCCGGACCCTAGCCTTTCGCACCGAAGCGGCGTTCCGCCTACGATCCACGCTCGCCGCTCACGATAACGCTAGTGGACGTAGGAAGCGGGGTCCGAACTATCGGTCGGGGCGGTGTAGGCGCGCTTCAGTTCCGGCGACATCGGCACGTTGTAGTTGACCCCACGCGGCGGCGTCGGGGACATGAACCACTTGTCGTAAAGGGTCGTGATCTCCGGGCTGCGGTAGAGGTCGGCGGTTGTCCGGTCGGCCAACGCCTTGAAGGCCACGTCGCCCTTGCGCAGCATGATCCCGTAGGGCTCCGGTTCCGAGAAAGCCTCCTTGCTGACCTGGTAAGCGGCCGGATCCTTCGACTGTGCGATCGCGATGCTCAGCTGGACGTCATCGAGCACGAACGCCGCGGCACGACCATTCTCTAGGAGCAGGAACCCCTCAGCGACGTCCTTGGCCGGGATGACGTTGATGCCGAGCTTGCGTTCCGTACTGGCTTTGTAAAGCATGACGATGTTGGTCGAGCCCGCGACCGCGGAGACCGTCCTGCCCTTCAGGTCGTCGATGGTGTCGATCCTCTGCGCTTTCCTGGAGGCGAAGCGGGCGGCCGACAGGAAGTGGGTGTTGGTGAACGCGACCTGCTTCTGCCGTTCGACGTTGTTGGTCGTCGCGCTGCACTCCAGGTCGATCGTCCCGTTGGTCATCAACGGAATCCGGGTCGCGGAGATCAACGGAAGCATCTCGACCTTGAGGTCGGGCAGCTTGAGGTCGCGCTTCACCGCGTCCGCGATCTTCAGGCATATGTCGATGGCGAAGCCGATATAGTTTTGCTTGTCGTCTATATAGCTGAAAGGTGTGGCCGCATCCCGGACGCCTATCACGATCCGTTTGCCGTCCTTGATCTTGGCCAAGGTGCCGCCGAGTTCATCGGCTGCGGCCGGCGTGATCAGGAGGCCGAGGACGAGCGTGGTCTTGAGCAGGCGCATGAGAATCTCCTGGATTTCTACATCACGTAAAGTGCGAAAGCGGAATCGGGCGTGGATCGCGTCAGTCGAGCGTTGCAGCGACCCGGGCGATCGCCGCGCATCCGGCCTCGATCGCTTCTAGAGACGTTGCGAACGAGACCCGCAGGTAAGGACTGAGCCCGTAGGACGTCCCGTCCATGACCGACACGTTGCCGGCGCTCAGCAGGTGATGCGCGAGGGCAAGGTCGTCGGCGATCCGGATCCCATCCGGGCTACGACGGCCGATCAGGCCGACCACGTTGGGATAGGCATAAAAGGCCCCGGCGGGACGCTTGCACGAGATGCCCGGGATGGCGTCGAGCAATTCGACGGCACGGTCGCGGCGGGTCTCATAGGTTGCCCGTGCCTGGACCACGAAGGTCTGGTCTCCCGACAGAGCTCTCACCGCCGCGGCCTGACCGATCGAGGATGGGCAGGTCGTACTCTGGGACAGGAGGTCGGACATCGTTTTCGCGAGCAGGCGCGGACCTGCGGCGTATCCGATCCTCCAGCCAGTCATCGCGTAAGCCTTCGAGACCCCGTTGATTACAAGCGTCCGGTCCCGCAGGGCCGGGACCGCCCGTCCGAACGAGATCTGGGACTGGCCGTCGTAGACGAAGTGCTCGTAGATCTCGTCGGTCATGACGAGCACCCGCGGGTGTCGCTCGATGACTTCGCCGAGGGCCGCCAGTTCCGCGGCGGTGTAGACCGCCCCGGACGGGTTGTTGGGCGAGTTGAGTACGACCCACTTGGTCCTTGCCGTGATCGTGGCTTCCAGCTGCGATGGGCTGAGCTTGAACCCTGTCTCTTCGAGGCAGGGCACCACCACGGGCACGCCGTCGTTGAGTGTCGCCAGGTCGGGATAGGACACCCAGTACGGCGCCGGTATGATAACTTCGTCGCCCGGATCCAGCGTCGCCGCGAACGCGGTTTGGATCAGTTGCTTGGCTCCGCAGCCGACCACGATTTCGTCGGTGCCGTAGCTGAGGCCGTTCTCCCGGATGAGCTTGTCGGCCACGGCCTGCCGCAGGGCCAGGGTACCGTTCGAGGGCGTGTAGTACGTATCGCCAGCCTGCATGGCCGCCTGGGCCGCTTCCATGATCGATCGCGGGGTAACGAAATCGGGTTCCCCGACAGTCAGATCGATGATGTGGCGTCCCTCGGCACGGAGCCGGGTGACCAGAGCCTTGGCCGCGATGCTGGGCGAGGGCCGGATGCTCGCCGGGCGGCGGGCGATGAGTGTCGTGTTCATGATGGGCTCCACGTTTGCGATGCTCCGGTCAGACCGTGATGCCGAAGCTTTCGAGGGTGTCGTGAAGCCAGGCCTGGCGTGCTGCGCCCCCGGCGATCTCAGCCGTGATCGCCTGTTCCTGGCGAAGCTTCGCTCGCGCACCCTTGATGACGGCGGGGAGCTGCTCTGGAGCGAAGGCCACCAGCCCGTCCTCGTCGCCGACGATGACGTCGCCGGGCGCGATCGGCTGACCGCCCACGCTGACCGGGACATTGAGCAGGGCTGGCCCGGACTTGTAGGGTCCGCGGTGGACGACGCCGCGGGCGTAGCAGGGGAAATCGCCTGCCGCGAACGTCTCCACGTCGCGGATGGCGCCATCGACGACGAAGCCCGCGCATCCACGCGATACGGCGTAGGCACGCATCAAGTCGCCGCAGAGGGCATTGTTGAGATCGCCACCCCCGTCGATCACGAGGACATGGCCGGGCTCCATCACCGCCAGCGCATGATAGAATCCGAGGTTGTCGCCGGGACGGGATTTCACCGTGAAGGCGGTGCCCACGAGCTTGCCAGAGCCATTGTAGCGGTTCAGGCCCACCAGTCCCGCAAGGCGATGCAGGTTGTCGCTGAGCAAGGGGGTGGCAAGATCCTGCAGCGCCTCACGATCGGCGGGTGCAAGGACCGCCGGAAGGCCGTCTGAATTTTCGAGTTGAGAAAGCATGGTCGAATCTCCCTGCCGAGAGACATCTCACCTCGCCGCTACGCCGAAAAGCGATTAATCTGCACGGATCAGCATTCGGAAAAGCGATTTGATATGGCGACGCTCAAACAGTTCGAGGCACTGCGCTGGATTGCTCTGCTCGGGAGTTTCGAGCGAGCCGCAGATCGGCTGCACACCACGCAGTCGACGGTGTCGAAGCGTATCCACGAGCTTGAGACGTCCCTGGGGACGCAGCTTTTCGACCGCAGCCAGCGGGGCGCCCGGCTCACGGAAAAGGGCAATAGAATCCTGGAAATCGGCGAGGAGATGCTGAGCCTTCGCGACCGCGTCGTCGCCATCGCCGCGAGCCGCGCCACCATGATCCGGCACCTACGTTTCGGGGTCACGGAGCTGACCGCGCTGACATGGCTGCCACAACTGGTGGCTGAGTTGCGGGCGACCTATCCGAACATCGTTCTCGAACCAGAGGTCGAGCAGAGTACGACGCTGTTCGAGAACCTGAAGAACGGAGCCCTCGATTTCATCGTGACGCCCGATGTGTTCCGCAAACCAGGTTTTCGGAGTGTGCCGCTCGCCAGTGTTCGAAGTGCTTGGATGTGCAGCCCAGTCTTGTTTCGGGATCGGGGTGTCGTAGAACTGGCCGCGCTAGCGCAGTTCAGTATCCTGACCCAAGGTAATCGCTCCGGATCCGGCGTGGTCTTCGACCAATGGCTGCAAGCTTGCGGGGTGTCCTTGCCGCACAAGATCCAGAGCAACAGTTTCGTGGCCATCGTAGGGCTGACGCTCGCCGAAGTCGGCGTCAGCTACCTGCCGGAGCGATGCTTCGACGGATTGATCGAACGTGAGAGATTGCGGATCATCGAGACCAACCCGCCACTTCCGCCCATCACCTACGTTGTAACCTTCCGCGAAACCGAGTCGTCCAACACCGTCGGATCGATTTCGAGGATCACCCAATCGACGTGTAACTTCACCAATCCGATACAGTGGGCATGATGATCGCCGCGGGAACTGGAGCATTGGCGAATCATGTCGATTTCGCTTTCGTGGGCGAACAAGTCTCGGGGGACAGCAGCGCCTCAGACCCAGTCTTCACCCATCGACCAAACGCCAGGTTGGCACTCCTGGCATCTGTATTCTGCACCGTTCGCAGCGTCTTCGAACGTGGCCTGTTCGATACGGAGACATACGCGATGCAGAAACAACTCGGCCTGATGTGCAACGTCTCCATAAAAATAATCATGGTATCAGACTAGGCGCCCTCGAAGATTTCCGCTTTCGGTATGATGCCGCAAACACCAGAACGGCGTATTTGGGTTGGAAACGGAACATCCGCTTCAAGGCGAGGGGCCAAGGTCCGCTCCCCACGCATCACAGACCTTCGATCTGGGCAGCATCCATCATACGTTGACCACTGCCAGAGCGCAGGGGGGCCGTTTATCCTGCTTGTTCCGTCTGATGGAAGACGCCTGGGTGAGTGTTCGGACGATCGGATCGGATCAGGCAAGGCAATATGCGATCAGCTCTTTCACCACGCCGCCCTTCCCTGGACGCCTGGAGCGAAGCGGAAGGTGATCCGGGGTCCAGGGGGACAGGTCGCGGAGCGGCGGAATGCCGGCGCCCTCGGGTTCGAGCCGCTGCGCGGCACGCTCCGGGATGGGTCCCGGATCGCCTTCCGCTGACGCTTCAGGCGTCCGGGAAAGGGGGCGTGCGCAGCCGGGTCGGACGAGGGAAGCGCCATTGCGGGACGGGTGGTGCCCCTCTCCCGGTCGCTGCGCGACCACCCTCCCCCGCAGAGGGGGAGGGTGTGCGGGCCTCACCCCTCGCGCAGCATTTCCAGTTCCAGCCAGCGGTCCTCGGCGGCCGAGAGTTCGGTCTCGGCGGCGGCGAGGGTGGCCGAGGCTTTCTGGAACAGGGCCGGGTCGCGGCTGTAGAGCTGCGGGTCGGCGAGCACGGTGCGGATCTTGGCGATGCCGGCCTGGAGCTTGGCGATCCGCTCCGGCAGGGTCTTCAGCTCGTGCTGGTCCTTGAACCCCATCTTCGTCTTCGGGGCCGGGGGCGCCGAGGTGCTGGCGAGGCGGCCGGGCTTGGCCTTGCCGTCGGGCCGGGGTGAGGCCGCGGCGCTCTTCCGCGCCTCGACGCCCTGGCCGCGCTGGGTGACCATGTCGGTATAGCCGCCGGCATACTCGACCCATTGCCCCTCGCCCTCGCTGACGAGGACGCTGCCGACGACCCGGTCAAGGAAGTCGCGGTCGTGGCTCACCAGGATCAGGGTGCCGGAATAATCGGCCAGCATCTCCTGCAGCAGGTCGAGGGTCTCGAGGTCGAGGTCGTTGGTGGGCTCGTCGAGGACGAGGAGGTTGGCGGGCTGGGCCAGCGCCCTGGCGATGAGCAGGCGGTTGCGCTCGCCGCCCGAGAGCACGCTCACCGGGGTGCGGGCCTGCTCGGGAGCGAACAGGAAGTCCTTGAGGTAGCCGATCACGTGACGGCTCACGCCGCCCACGATCACGCTGTCGCCGCTGCCGCCGGTGAGGACCTCCGTGACCGTCATCGACGGTTCCAGCACCGCGCGGGCCTGGTCGAGCAGCATCATCTTCAGGTTGGTGCCGAGGGTGACGCTGCCCGTATCGGGCGGGGCCTGCCCGGTGAGCAGGTTGATGAGCGTGGTCTTGCCGGCGCCGTTGGCCCCGACGATGCCGAGCCGGTCGCCGCGCATGACCCGGATCGAGAGGTCGTCGACGATGACGCGCGTGCCATAGGCCTTGGCGGCGTTCTTCGCCTCGATGACGAGGGCGCCGGAGCTGTCGGCCTCGGTGGAGGTCATGGTCGCGGTGCCGACGGGGCGGCGGTCGTCGCGCCGCTCCTTGCGCAGGGCGTGGAGATTGCCGAGCCGCCGGACGTTGCGCTTGCGCCGCGCGGTGACGCCGTAGCGCAGCCAATGCTCCTCGTCGGCGATCTTGCGGTCGAGCTTGTGCCGGTCGCGCTCCTCCTCCTCGAAGAAGGCGTCGCGCCAGGCCTCGAAGGTGGAGAAGCCCTGCTCGATCCGCCGCGTGATGCCGCGGTCGAGCCAGATCGTGGTCTTCGACAGGGCCGAGAGGAAGCGCCGGTCGTGGCTGATGAGGACGAGCGCGCCGCGTACGGATTTCAGCTCGGCCTCCAGCCACTCGATGGCGGGCAGGTCGAGATGGTTGGTGGGCTCGTCGAGGAGCAGGATGTCGGGCTCGGGCGCCAGGGCCTGGGCGAGGGCGACCCGGCGCCCCTCCCCGCCCGACAGACTCCGGGGATTCTCTGTACCGTCGAGGCCGAGGCTCTCGAGCAGGTAGCGGGCTCGGTAGGCGTTGTCGCCGTGGGTCAGGCCGTGCTCGACGAAGTCGAGGGTCGTGGCGAAGCCAGAGAAATCCGGCTCCTGGGCGAGGTAGCGGATGGTGGTGCCGGGCTGGATGAAGCGCACGCCCTTGTCGGGCTCGACGAGCCCGGCGGCGATCTTCATCAGCGTCGACTTGCCCGAGCCGTTGCGGCCGACGAGGCAGGTCCGTTCGCCGGGCGAGATCGCGAGCTCCGCCTGTTCGATCAGCGGCGTGCCGCCGAAGGTGAGCGCGACGTTCTGGAGGGTGAGGAGCGGGGGAGCGGCCATGGGCCGGCTTATGGCAGCGCAGCCGCTCCCGAACAAATGCGGTTTTGTGCGATCGGCTACATCGTCGGATTTGCGGGCCCCGTGGGCGAGGGATCGGGCGAGACCGGATCGATGACGGGGATCTCGGTCGGGGACTGGGCCGGGGCCTCGGTCGGGGTCGAATCCGGTATGGCCGGGCCGGGGGTAGGAGTCTGGGGCGCCTCGTAGGGCGTCTCCGGAATCGGTGTCTCGGGAACCGGAGCTTCCGGGATCGGGCCTGGATTCGACATGGGCGACGCCACCTGTTCGCGAGGGGTCGGGAGAGTGGCTGGAAACGGGCGAATGCCCGGCGCCGTTCCCCCGATGGCGCGCCTTATCCCTTCTTGATCAGGAGCTGGTTGCCTTCCTTGCCGATGATCTTCTTCATCCGCTCGGTGAACAGGGCCAGCAGCATCGGCAGCCGCACCTCGATCCGCACCGTCTCGGGCAGCACGTCGACCTCGCCGTCGACCTTCTGGCCCATGGCCGACATGGCGAAGTTCAGCCGGTCGTCGGTCCAGGTCATGTGCTCGACATTGATGCCGGCCTTGGCGCAGGCGGCCTTCGCCTTGTCGAGCCCGTTGGAAATCCGGCGCTTCGCCTCGACGGGGCCGATCTCGTGGGGAATCTCGACGATCAGGGGTTTTGCCATGGTGCGACCATCCTCAAACACGCAGCCAGCCGTCAAGATGGGGCCGATCGCCATCCATGCAACGGCGACCGGCCCCTTACTTCGTCAAGCGCGGCAGTGAAACCCGCTCCTTGCGGAATCATCGTGCGCCATCAGGACGATGAGACGGGCCGCGCGTCAATTCACGACGCTGAGCGCGACATAGGTCGTGCCGCCCATGCCGAGCGCCCGGGCCGGGCCCTTGGCGAGATCGATGATCCGGCCGCGCACGAACGGCCCGCGATCGTTGATGCGCACCACCACCGAGCGGCCATTGCGCTTGTTCTCGACCCGGACACGGGTGCCGAACGGCAGGCTGCGATGGGCGGCGGTCATCCCGTTCGGATTGAAGCGCTCGCCATTCGCCGTCTTGCGGCCGCTGCCGTACCAGGAGGCCGCGCCGGATTGGGCTGCGGCCGGTGCACTGAGTGCGGCGAGAGACATGACGGTTCCGAAAGCGGCAGCGGTCCAACGAACAGGCTTCATATTCATCCGCATTCCCTTTGTTGTTGCAGAGGCCGCGGAACATAGAGCCAATGAAGGCTGAAATGAGATCAGTAGAATGTGGCAGGTCTCGCCTTTTTTAGCCTCGGCCGTTATGGAAATGTGTGAATAAAGTCTGAAGATGTTGCAAATCGGGGCTGCGCTCTAATTCTATAGTGAGAGCGAAGGGAGACAGTCGTCGGCAGGTTTCGGCGGGCCCTCGGAGCCCGTCACATTCCCCGTCACATCGATGGCGAAGCGTGGCCTTAACCCGGCGTCCGGTGCATGGGCGATGCGCGTCCGCCGTGACCCTGACGGTTCCGGAGGCGCCGGGCGACGGGTCGCGCGCGGGCCGCTCGCGTCTTCGTCCGGGCCGGACGAGCCTCCGGGACGAAATCCCTGTCGTCCGCTCAATATAGGCTGGACGACGATGACGATATGAAGCGATGGTTAAATCGATCGGAGCAAGACTTGAAAATCCTCAGTATTCGAGCGGGTAGGCAAATTCTGCAGCCCCAAATCGAGACGCATTTTCCTCGACCCGGCAACCCGCCCTTTACGTTAACGGCCCCATGGTCTGCCGGTCAGTCGCGTAACCGGTGTTTGCCATGGCTTCCCAGCGTACCGCGGTTGCCGACACCGTCGCCCGGAAAAGTGTCTCGCGTACCGGGCGACTCGTGTCGGCGCCGCGGATGGGTCTCGTACCCGCCGCCCAGCGTCTCCCCCTCGACGAAATCCTCGTCGGGGATTGCATCGCCGCCATGAACGCCCTGCCGGCGGCCAGCGTCGACTGCGTCTTCGCCGACCCGCCCTACAATCTCCAGCTCGGCGACGGCTCGCTGCTGCGGCCCGACCAGAGCCGCGTCGACGCCGTCGACGACGCCTGGGACCAGTTCTCGAGCTTTGCCGCCTATGACGAGTTCACCCGCGCCTGGCTCACCGCCGCCCGCAGGGTGATGAAGCCGAACGCCACGTTGTGGGTCATCGGCTCCTATCACAACATCTTCCGCGTCGGCTCGGTGCTCCAGGACCTCGGGTTCTGGATCCTCAACGACATCGTCTGGCGGAAAGCCAACCCGATGCCGAACTTCCGCGGAAAGCGCTTCACCAACGCCCACGAGACCCTGATCTGGGCCTCCCGCTCGGCGGAGGCGAAGAGCTACACCTTCCATTACGAGGCGCTGAAGGGCGGCAACGACGACGTCCAGATGCGCTCCGACTGGTTCATTCCGCTCTGCACCGGCGACGAGCGCCTCAAGGGCGCCGACGGCCAGAAGGTCCACCCGACCCAGAAGCCCGAGGCTCTGCTCGCCCGCACCCTCCTGTCGGCCACCAATGCCGGCGACGTGGTGCTCGATCCGTTCTTCGGCACCGGCACCACCGGCGCGGTCGCCAAGCGCCTCGGCCGCCGCTTCATCGGCATCGAGCGCGAGACGGTCTATGCCGAGGCGGCCCGCGCCCGGATCGACGCGGTCGAGCCGCTGTCCCAGGCCGCCCTCCTCGTCGCCCCGACGAAGCGGGCCGAACCGCGGGTCGCCTTCCTCAGCGTGATCGAGGCCGGCCATATCCGCGCCGGCGAAATCCTCACCGACGCACGCGGCCGCCACGCGGCGGTGGTCCGCCCGGACGGGACGCTGATGGCCGGGCCGGCCATGGGCTCCATCCACAAGATCGGCGCCCTGGTCCAGGGCTTCCCCTCCTGCAACGGCTGGGATTTCTGGCACGCCAAGCGCGACGGCAAGCTCGTCCTGATCGACGTGTTCCGCGGCAAGATGCGGGCGGCGATGGGCTCGGCCGCCTGAGTTTTCAGATGGTGGCACGCGTCAGTGGGTCGGATAAGGTTGGTGGTCTATCCGGAGAGGTCGCCCCTCTCCTGCTTGCTCCGCAAAGAGCCTGTTCGATCGGATGTCTCTGCGAAGGCTTCTGCCAAAGTCGTCATCCCATCAGACCACCTCATCCTGAGGTGCCCTTTGCGCATGCAGAGGGCCTCGAAGGAGCCCTCCAGACACCAAAGCGATCCCTGGAAGCCTCCTTCGAGGTCGCTACGCGGCACCTCAGAATGAGGTAAGGCCTTGGAATAACAACTCAAACTGGCTCTGAGGCGGGAGGGTTCGCGCTCTTTCGATCATAAACGCGTTTTCGGCCGGCCGCGCTTGCGCGGGGTCGCGGGCGGGGGCGCCTCCTCCGGCTCCCCGAAAAATCCATCCGCCTCCTCGTCCGGCGGCTTTGCGATCGGGCGCGGCGCCGGTTTGGGCACCGGGCGAAAGCTCGGGCGCGGCTCGGGCGCCGGCGTCTCGTCGTCGGCGAAGAGCGGCGTGTCCTGAACCGCCCGCATGGCCTTCGGCCGTCCGCGCTTTGCTTCCTCCGGCTTCGGATCGAAGGCGTGGGCGAGCACCTTCTTCATCACGCCGGGCAGCGGCTCCTCGTCGAGGTCGCGCCGGGGCGTAAAGCGCATGCCGGCCGGCGCCTCCGTGGCGAGGCCGACGCGGGCGACGAAGACGGTCAGTTCCAGCGGAAAATGCGTGAAGACGTGGCGGACGACTCCCGGCAGCCGCTTCCAGCGCGCATCGAGGGGCGCGTCGAGCAGGGCCTGGGCGATCTCGTAGTCGCTCTCCCACGCGCTCGTCGGCGGCTCGGCCATGGCTCCGAGAAGCCCCTCCGGAGGACGCGTCCGCAACAGCACCGCCTCGTCGCCGCTGCGGATCGCCACGAAGGCCGCGCCGAAGCGTCCGACGCCCTTCGCTTTTTTGATCTTGCGCGGAAACGTTTCCTGCAGCCCCAAGGCCCGGGCCTCGCAGGGCGCCATCCACGGACACAGCGCGCAGGCCGGGCGCTTCGGCGTGCAGATGGTGGAGCCGAGATCCATCAGGCTCTGGGCGAAATCGCCGGGCCGCGCGGCGGGCACCAGGCCTTGCGTCAGGCGCCGGATCTCGGGGCGCGCTGCGGGGATCGGCGTCTCGACGGCGAAGAGCCGGGTCACCACCCGCTCGACATTGCCGTCCACGGCGGCTTCCTGTCGATCGAAGGCGATGGCGGCGATGGCGCCGGCTGTGTAGGCGCCGATGCCGGGCAGCTTGCGTAGGCCGTCGAGCGTGTCGGGAAAGGCGCCGGCCTCGGCGACCGCCTTGGCGCAGGCATGGAGGTTGCGAGCGCGGGAATAGTAGCCGAGCCCGGCCCAGGCTGACATCACGCTCTCTTCGGGAGCCGTCGCCAGGGCCTCCACCGAAGGGAAGCGTTCGAGGAAGCGCTGGAAATACGGTTTGACCGCCGCGATCGTGGTCTGCTGCAGCATCACCTCGGACAGCCAGACCCGGTAGGGATCGGGCGCCTCGCCCGGCAGCGCGCGCCAGGGCAGGACGCGGCGATGCCGGTCGTACCAGGTGAGGAGATCGGCGGCCTGCGGCCGGGGATCGGAGATGGCGGACGCGGGCATGGGCAAGCGTGCATAAAGGCGCGGGGCCGGCGATGGAAGTGTGCGCCGACCGTCGGGACTCTCGCCGCCCGATCTGTGACGCCTGACAGACACGCAACAAAAAGGCACATGCCTAAGGATGATCGGAGGTGCGTGGTTGGTCAAACCGATCGTAGACCGCAATCTCGCGCTTCAGATCTCGACGCTTTTCGACGACCAGGTCGGAAAGAATGTCTCTTTTATGCGGATCGATTGCAGATAATAAATTGATGTCTGGATAGGAGCCTTAAAAGACCACGAACACCTTCGTTCTAACGTCCGATTTTTTAGGATCGAGTCGTTAGAATCGATGCAATAAAGATTACCCATCGAGTATGATCCTTTATTTAAAGTGATACCGATGCGTTGCAATAGGTTTCGATATCGATGAAGCCGCAAAGTTAAGTCATGAGTAGCTTGTGCGTGTTCGGCGAGCGTCCCTTATGCAGGGTTCTTTTTGCCCGGCGCATGTAAGGCAAAGAGAGCGACCTTTTCGACGTACCCCATCGGCACGACCGCCCCGCAGGGCGCGCAGTGATAGGCCCTGATCGACCGGAACCAGAGGCCGCTGCGAGCGAGCCCCACCCGACATTGCGGGCATCGATGGGTCATCATGACATGGTTGAGATGGACCGGGAGAGACATGCATTTCCTCTCATGAGAGGAGCGCTCATGTCGCTCAGTCATCGACACTCGATTCCTTGGTCTATGATTGGCGACTCTAACCCCTTTTGTTCGACGATGTACCTTGGAATCTGCATTCTCGGCCATTTCAGCCACGATTTTGGCGCCGAAACCGTGAATGGCGGACCGTAACACTCCGCGGATCGAGGTCGCGCCTTCTCCAAATCTCCTGCTTCCGGCGCGGCACGGGCCGGAATCCGCCGTGCGGACCAGGACCGGCGGTTCGGTGTCTTCTGATCATGCCGAGCGGAGTCGACGCGACCCCGGGGCCCTGGCGGGATCGGTCCGACGCTTCAGGCCGCGGCGCCGACATGATATCGTGATGCATGTCAGCGGACGTCTCGGGCATCGCAGGGTCACAACCACCATCATGGCCCGCATCAAACCCCTCGCCGAACTGATCGAGACCTGCATCGGCCCGGCCTTCGCCGCGCAGGGTTTCGCCTCCACCGACATCCTGGCGGCCTGGCCCGACATCGTCGGTGAGCGCCTCGCCCGGTTCTGCCAGCCCTCGAAGCTCGAATGGCCGCGCCGCGCCAGGCGCGAGGAACAGGGCCGGCCCGATCCCGGCACCCTCGTGGTGAGGGTGGAGGGCGTCTTCGCCCTCGAATTGCAGCATCTCGCCCCCGTGGTGATCCAGCGCATCAACGCCCATTACGGCTGGGCCTGCGTCGGCAAGCTCGTCCTGAAGCAGGGGCGCGTCCATCAGGCGGTTCGCAAGCGCGCTCCGGCCATCCTCGATCCGGCGAAGCGCGGTGAAGTGGCCCTTGCGGTCTCCGCCATCGGCGACGACGCCCTGCGCGATGCCCTCGACCGGCTCGGCGTGGCGATCGTCGCGTCGGCGCCCCCGCGCTGAGCAGGTTTCGCAGACGTGGTTTCCGGTTCTGCGACAAGAACCCGTTCAGGGCCGAATCCCGCCCGCGGCGGCGCGGACGTCGCGGCGCATGGAAGCGGGGCCGCCTGTCCCGTCTTGTCAGATTGGGCGCGGGTCTCTACCGCAGGCCGCATGGATCGGATCTGCGAGCGGAGCCCGTCGACAGCATGATCACCCGTCGCGACACTTTGAAACTCACCGGCATGGCGATCGGCGCTGCGGCGCTCTTGCCGCGGATGACCTTCGACGCCTTCGCCCAGGATGCGAACCTCGCCTCGCTGATGGAGCCGGGGCCCCTCGGCGACGTCTGGCTCGGGCCGAAGGACGCCAAGGTCACGATCATCGAATACGCCTCGATGACCTGCTCGCACTGCGCCGCCTTCCACAAGCAGACCTGGCCGACCCTGAAGGAGCGCTACATCGACACCGGCAAGGTGCGCTTCACCCTGCGCGAGTTCCCGCTCGATCCCCTCGCCACGGCGGCCTTCATGCTGGCCCGCTGCGACGGCGACGCGAAATACTACCCCATCACCGATCTGCTCTTCGACCAGCAGCAGGCCTGGGCCTATGTCCAGAAGCCGCAATCGCCGGTGGACGCCCTCGAGCAGATGCTGCGCCAGGCCGGGTTCTCCAAGGAGAAGTTCGAGACCTGCCTCAAGGATCAGAAGCTCTACGCCGCCGTGAACGCGGTGAAGCAGAAAGGCCTCGAGACCTTCAAGGTCGATTCGACGCCGACCTTCTTCATCAACGGCGAGCGCTTCAAGGGCGAGATGACGATCGAGGGAATCGAGAAGGTGATCAAGCCGATCCTGGGGGCTTGAGCGCCAAGCTCGGCCGTTGATTGCGCGTCATGCGCGGGACACATCGGCGAAGATGGGCCAAAAGATCGGTTTTATTCAGTATTTTCAATGGTTTGGTATGTGTTCGGAGCGCCTTGACACCCAAGATGGGCGAAACTATGGTGCGCCGCGCTTGCAGGAGGCTTTCCGGCTGGTTCCCTCCACTCTCGCCAATGTGAGTTTTCGCCGTGAGCGGTAACGACGCAGGGGATGGGCGTGGGGACGGACGGCGCGAGCCGGACGAGGACCTTTCTGCAAGACTCAAACGTCTCGAGAGGCGGATCGAGGAGAAGCGGCCCGCCGCTTCGTCCGGTCCTCTGCCGCGTCCCGGCGCCTCCAAGGGGGCGTCACCCTTGGGCCAGGCGATGCGACTCTCCACGGAGTTCATCGCCGGTGTCCTCGCAGGAGGCATTCTCGGCTGGTTGTGCGATCGGTTTCTGGGGACGAAGCCCTGGGGTCTGATCGTTCTGCTCATGCTGGGCTTCGCAACCGGCGTCTATAACGTCATGCGTGTCTCGGGCTCGCTCCCGGGGTCGTTCAAGAAGATCGAGGCCAACGAGAACGTGGCCGAGAAGGATTAGGACCGCGAGCGGTCCTAATCCGATCAAGTGAGCTTTGCCGCCTTCGGGCGGTCGTGGGGGGAGCGGGCATATCGCCAGCTCGTGGACAGAAGGACGGTAGCGGCAATGGCCGTAAAGATGGATCCGATCCACCAGTTCGAGCTCAAGCCGCTCGTCTCCTTCGGTCATATCGGCAATCAGGAACTCGCGTTCACGCAGTCGGCCCTGTACATGTTCGCCGCCGTCGGGATCATCGCCCTGATCACGATCGTGGCGACGGCGCAGCGCTCGGTGGTGCCGGGCCGCATGCAGTCCATGGCCGAGGTGTTCTACGAGTTCATCGGCTCGACCCTACGCCAGTCGGCCGGCCACGGCTCGGAGCGGTTCATGCCGCTGATCTTCTCCCTGTTCATGTTCGTGCTCGTCCTGAACATGTTCGGCATGATCCCCTACGCGTTCGCCGTGACAAGCCACATCATCGTGACCTTCGCGCTGGCGTTCCTCGTGATCGGCACCGTCATCGTCTACGGCTTCATGGCCCACGGCACCAAGTTCCTGAAGGTGTTCGTGCCCTCGGGCGTGCCCGGCTGGCTCCTGCCGATGATCGTCGCCATCGAGATCGTGTCGTTCATCTCGCGCCCGATCAGCCTCGCCGTCCGTCTCTTCGCCAACGTCCTGGCGGGCCACATCGCCCTCAAGATCTTCGCGGGCTTCGTGCCGGCGCTCCTCGCCGCGGGTGCCTGGGGTGCGATCTCTCCGCTGCCGCTGGCCCTCAGCGTCGCGGTGACGGCCCTCGAATTCCTCGTCGCCGGTCTGCAGGCCTACGTCTTCGCGACGCTCGCCTCGATCTACCTCAGCGACGCGCTCCACCCCGGCCACTAGGCCCCGGCGGTACCCCCTTCCGTCCCCGGTCCGCGGTCGCGGCCGGATTTCTCTCCACGCAACGAACGAACCGACACCAGGAGCAATTTGATGGATCCCTTAGCCGCTAAGTACATCGGCGCCGGTCTCGCCTGCCTCGGAATGGCGGGTGCCGCCATCGGCCTCGGCAACCTCTTCGGCCAGTTCTACGCCGGTGCCCTTCGCAACCCGTCGGCCGCCGACGGCCAGCGCGGCAACCTGCTCCTCGGCTTCGCCCTGACGGAAGCGCTCGGCATCTTCTCGCTGCTCGTCGCGCTGCTCCTCCTGTTCGCCGTCTAAGACCGGCCTACTCGTCGATCCCGACAGCAGACCCGGACCGGGCGCCCCGTTCCATCGGACACGCGCCCGGTCCCTTTCACGCATTTCTTTGAGCGAAGGACGTCATGGCTCAGCCTGCTCATTCCACCGCTACGCAAGGCATCATGGCATCGCCCGCATCCGAACATGGCGGCGGCTTTCCGCCCTTCGAGAGCCATACCTTTCTCTCGCAGCTGATCTGGCTCGCGCTGGCCTTCGGCCTGCTCTACTACCTGATGGACAAGGTGGCCCTGCCCCGCATGCAGGCGATCCTGCATGACCGCGCCACGCGCCTGTCGTCGGATCTCGACGAGGCCCAGCGCATGAAGGCCGAGGCCGAGGCCGCTGGCGCCGCCTACGAGAAGTCGCTGGCCGACGCCCAGGCCAAGGCCCGCACCATCGCGGCCGAGACCCGCGCGTCCCTCACCGCCGAGGCCGAGACCCGTCGCAAGACGCTGGAGGCCGAGCTCAACGACAAGATCGCCGCCTCCGAGGCGACGATCCGGAGCCGCACCGCCGAGGCCATGGGCAGCGTTCGCTCCATCGCCGGCGAGACCGCCTCCGCCATCGTCGAGCGCCTCACCGGACAGGCTCCCGACCAGACCACCCTCGACACCGCGCTGAACCGCGTCGCCATCCCGCACTGAGTGCGGTCGCAGCTGACGTGATCGGTCCGGCCCTGCCCCGCCGGACGCCAACGAGTTAGGACGACGAGAATGTTGTTGGATGCCGAGTTCTGGGTCGCCGTCGCCTTCGTCCTGTTCATGGGCGTCGTGTGGAAGGTCGGCGGCTTCGGGCAGATCACCAAGGCCCTCGACACCCGCGGCCGCCGCGTCCGCTCGGAGCTCGACGAGGCCCGCCGTCTGCGCGAGGAGGCCGCGACGGTGCTGGCCGATTACAAGAAGCGCCGCGCCCAGGCCGAATCCGAGGCCGAGGCGATCGTCGCCGGAGCCCGCGAAGAGGCCCAGCGCATCGCCGAGGAGGGCCATGCCCGCCTGAACGAGTTCATCGCCCGCCGCACCAAGTCGGCGGAGACCAAGATCGCCCAGGCCGAGGTCCAGGCCACCGCCCAGGTCCGTGCCGCTGCCGCCGACGCGGCTGTGAAGGTCTCCGAGGTGGTGCTGCGCGAGCGCATGCAGGGCGATGCCGCCCTGTCGCTGGTCCGGTCCAGCCTCGACGAGGTCAAGGGCCGTCTCCGAGCCTGATAGTCTTCCGAGCCCGACGTCTTCGAGAACGATCGTTTCGAGAAAGCCGCCCCACGGGCGGCTTTTTTGTTGCCGGACGTGCCGCATCACACTCGCGGGCCGCACCCCCTGTCGTGGTATGGCGGCACGCACGTCCATTCCGCCGAATATAATCCATGGAGATCCGATGCCGCCGATCATCTCCATCTCGGGCCTGTCGAAGGTCTATGCCTCCGGCCTCCATGCTCTGAAGGACATCGACCTCACCATCGCCAAGGGCGAGATCTTCGCGCTGCTCGGCCCCAACGGCGCCGGCAAGACCACGCTGATCAGCATCGTCTGCGGCCTCGTCCGTGCCAGCTCCGGCACCGTGACGGTGGATGGCCACGACATCACCGGGGATTACCGCGAGGCACGCCGGGCCATCGGCCTCGTGCCGCAGGAACTCACCACCGACGCGTTCGAGACGGTCTGGGCGACGACGAGCTTCAGCCGCGGCCTGTTCGGCATGAAGGCCGATCCGGCCCATATCGAGCGGGTGCTGCGCGACCTGTCCCTGTGGGACAAGAAGGACAGCCGGATCATGACCCTGTCGGGCGGCATGAAGCGGCGCGTGCTCATCGCGAAAGCGCTCAGCCACGAGCCGCGCATCCTGTTCCTCGACGAGCCGACGGCGGGCGTCGACGTGGAATTGCGGCAGGACATGTGGCGGCTGGTGCGCAAGCTCCGCGACCAGGGCGTCACCATCATCCTCACCACCCATTACATCGACGAGGCCGAGGAGATGGCCGACCGCGTCGGCGTGATCCGTAAGGGCCGGATCATTCTCGTGGAGGAGAAGGCGGAGCTGATGCGCAAGCTCGGCAAGAAGCAGCTGACGCTTCAATTGCAGAACCCCCTCCCCGCTCTGCCGGACGAACTGGCGCTGCACGGCCTCGCTTTGTCGGCGGACGGCCAGGAACTCGTCTACACCTACGACACCAAGGGCGAGCGCACCGGGATCACCACGCTCCTCACCGATCTCACCGCCGCCGGCATCCCGTTCCGCGATCTCTCCACCAGCCAGAGTTCGCTCGAGGACATCTTCGTCGATCTCGTGAGGGAGCAGGCATGAACCCGCTGTCGATGAACTGGCCGGCCGTCAGCGCGATCTACCTCTTCGAGATGGCCCGCTTCTGGCGCACCGGTCTGCAGAGCATCGTGGCGCCAGTGATCGCCACATCGCTCTACTTCGTGGTCTTCGGCGCGGCGATCGGTGCCCGCGTGGCCTCGGTGGACGGGGTCGCCTACGGCGCCTTCATCGTGCCCGGCCTGATCATGCTCTCGCTGCTGACGCAGAGCATAGCCAATGCCTCGTTCGGCATCTACTTCCCGCGCTTCGCCGGCACGATCTACGAGATCCTGTCGGCGCCGGTCTCGCCGCTCGAGATCGTGCTCGGCTATGTCGGGGCGGCCGCCTCGAAATCCATCCTGATCGGCCTCATCATCCTGGCGACGGCCGCGCTGTTCGTGCCCCTGCGCATCGAGCATCCGATCTGGATGGTGGCGTTCCTGCTCCTCACGGCGGTGACGTTCAGCCTGTTCGGCTTCCTCATCGGGCTTTGGGCCGACGGGTTCGAGAAGCTTCAACTCGTGCCGCTCCTCATCGTGACGCCGCTGACCTTCCTCGGCGGCAGTTTCTATTCCATCGAGATGCTGCCGCCGTTCTGGCGGGCGGTGAGCCTCGTCAACCCGGTCGTCTATCTCATCAGCGGCTTCCGCTGGAGCTTCTTCGGCGCCTCCGACGTGAGGGTGGAGATCAGCCTCGCCATGACCCTGGTCTTCCTGGCCGCCTGCCTCGGCGGCGTGGTCTGGATCTTCCGGACCGGCTATCGGCTGAAGAGCTGATCTCGATTGCCTCAGATCGCGTGGCCGCGACGGGCGCCCTCTCCTTTCCGGAGAGGAGACACGCGTTAATAGTGGTAATCCGACGCTTGGTACCTATCCACAAGCATCTGAGAAGCGTGGGTATCTGACGTCAAGTTCGTTGATACCAGTAAGCCGACAGCGAGAAGGATACCTCACGTTCATTCCCTTTCGCCCGCGCCGCGATGCACCATTCCAAGTAGCGGCAAACTGCCCTGGCTTGCCCTGGGTCCAATGCATCCCAACGCTCTCTTAGGAGCGCTAGCTGCCAAGCGATAACTTCGTCTGTTGTAGTAGAGGGGTCAAAGACGCAGAGGTAAGATGCCGGATCGGAATTAAGATCAGCACCTCGTAGGTCAGCAATTATGAACGCAGGAAGGTAGAAACGAGCCGCCTCGTTGGTAAGGAACCCAAAGCCGCTATGACGGTCTATCTCAGCCACCGTGTCTGGCGGGAGGGTGCTCCAATCAGTTATTACAGCGAGATCCGCCCCAATGCGGATATCCTCCTCACGATCACCTTTCGAGATCGAACCGAAATCTTCGGGGCGATGGGTTGGGAAAGATCGCCGAATTTCAGTTTCAACTGGTTCAGCCGCTGTGCTCATGAAGCATAGATATCAATCGTACCAAGGTCCGCAACGGGTCAAGGCTGTGTGAAAACGCAGGACGGCTCTGAAATCGCGGAATAGTCTTCAATGCGTTAGGCATTCAAGCGTCTTACAGGCTGCCTCAGATGCCATAGGAATGCCTATTCCAACGCAACCCATGGAGCTTGAGAGGAAGTTCTTCTACTGCCTCCGCGTTTTCACACAGCCTCGGTCGTGAACGGACGGTACCAACCGTCAGGTTTTGACCACTGGATCATTTCCCGCAGCGACGGTCTCGATCGGCCGAACCGATCGTCCGGAGAGCGTATGATCCATCTTCCTCAGGGCCGCTCGTCGAGGAAGGCGAGGACGCCCTGCCGGTGCAGCTTGTCGCCCACCGCCGTGCTGTGGTCGCGGTTGGGCAGTTCGAGGCTCTTCGCGTTCGGCATGAGCGCGGCGAGGGCCGGAGCCGAGCCCGCCACCGTGTCGAGGGTCCCCACCGTGACGAGGGTCGGTGCCTCGATCTGCGAGACCTCCTCTCGCGATAGGGTCTGTCGCGAGCCGCGCATGCAGGCGGCGAGCGCCTTGAGATCGCTCTTGGTCTGCTCGGCGAAGGTGCGGAAGGCGGCGGCCGTGAGGTTGGGCGCCTTCTCGCCGGCGGGCGCTTCGAGGGCTTCGGCGATGCCGTTGGGCAGGCCCCTGCCCTCCACCAGATGCAGCCCGAGCCCGCCGAGGAGCACCGAGCGGACGCGTTCCGGATTGTCGAGGGCGAGATAGGCCGAGATCCGCGCGCCCATGGAATAGCCCATGATGTCGGCGCGCTCGATGCCGAGATGGTCGAGCAGGCGGCGCGCGTCCTGCGCCATGATGTCGGAGCCGTAGGCCTCGGGATCGTACAGCTTCTCGCTCTCGCCATGCCCGCGATTGTCGAGGGCGACGACCCGGCGCCCCGCCTCGGACAGGGTCCTCACCCAGAGCGTGTTGACCCAGTTGACCGAATGGTTCGAGGCGAAGCCGTGGATCAGCACGATCGGATCACCGCTCCCGCCCTTCGCCGGCACGTCGATATAGGCGATGGTGGTCCCGTCGGAATCGAAGGTCTGCATCGGCTCGTCCATGCCTTTCGAAGAAGTCGCCATCGGTCGAGGGCTCGCCCCCATCGGCCGCCAGACTCGCCCTTCGGCAGGGCGGAGGCAAGGCATGCGCGGCCGAGGCGGTGACAAGAGATCGTTTCCCTCGTCCCGCAGGGGATCGTCCGACGCGCCTGCCCTTGCCGCCCGGCGGCTCCGGCGCGATGAACGACGGGATCGTCATTGCGCTGCAGCGCGACCCGTGCCGGTGGATTGTCGAGGAGACGGACGGCCCATGATCCAGATCGTTCCCGTCGTCGTCCTCAAACACGTGGTGCGCGCGCCGCAGCCGGACGTGTTCCGAGCCTGGACCGATCCTCTCCTGATCATGCGCTGGCTCGCACCCGGCACGTCCGTGGTGGAGCACGTGGAGACCGACCCGCGAGTGGGCGGCGCGTTTCTGCTGCGGGGGCGCGACGCGAGCGGGGCGCCCCATACCGTGACCGGGCATTACGAAGACATCCGGCGCGGGCATCACCTGCATCAGACCTGGATCTATGACGGGCCGAACCCGCTCCTGCGCGTCGGCGAGACCGTGGTCCATGTCGATCTGCTCTCCGTCGGCGACCGAGCCACGGAGATCACGCTCACCCATCGCCGCATCGTCAGCGCGGATGTCCGGAACGCCTATCGGGCCGATTGGCGGAGCTGTTTCGGCAAGCTTCAGGCCGCCCTGGGCTGAGGGTTTTTTCGTGGAAACCGACCCGTTCCCGCTGCGCCCCCTTCTCCTGCGCCCCCTTCCCCGGACGGGTGGAGCGCGGCGGAACCCGATCCGGGGCCCAGCGCAGAAAGCCGCGACGCGGCCGTTCATCTGAAGCCGCTCCCGCGGCACGTCTCGCGCTGGGTCCCGGATCGCCTTCCGCTGATGCTGCAGGCGTCCGGGAAAGGTGGAGGTTTTCGCCTCCTCCGGATCGCACGACGAAAGTCGGTGGCCGGGCCATGGCGATCACGCTCACCCCTCTCCAACTGCGCCCCCTTCCCCGGACGGGTGGAGCGCAGCGGAACCCGATCCGGGGCCCAGCGCAGAAAGCCGCGACGCGGCCGTTCATCTGAAGCCGCTGACGCGGCACGTCTCGCGCTGGGTCCCGGATCGCCTTCCGCTGTCGCTGCAGGCGTCTGGGAAAGGTGGTCTGTTCTCTCCCTCCCTAGATCGAAATACGAAAGAGGGGCCGCGGCGCGCGCCGCAGCCCCCCGGTTGATCGTCGTTCCGTCGATGGTTCAGGCGAAGACGGGCTGGCCGCTGGTGACGGCGCGCTGGGCGACAGCCTCGTCGTAGAGCTTCTGCTCGTTCTCCTTGTGGGTGAGCGAGAAGCGCACCGAGATGGCGCAGAGCGACGAGATCAGCACGGCGATGCCGAGGATGAACAGGGCGCCGGGCAGGTTGCCGACACCTTTCAGGAGGAAGCCCGCCGCCACGGCGCCGACATTGCCGCCGGCGCCGATGATGCCGGCGACGCCGCCGAGCGCCTTGCGGTCGATGAACGGCACAAGGGCGTAGGTGGCGCCGCAGGCCATGTGGGTGAACAGGCCGAAGGCCAGCATCGCGACGACGGCGAGGGTCACCGAGCCGGCATAGGCGAAGGCGAGGAGGCCGAGCCCCTCGCCGACCATCAGCGTGAACAGGAGCAGCGTGCGTCCGTCGAGGCCCTTCGAGCGGGCGACCCGGTCGGAGGCGATGCCGCCGAGCGCGCGGGCGAATAGGGCCAGCAGGCCGAAGCTGCCCGCCGCCATGCCGGCCTGGGTCAGATCGAGGCCGAAACGCTCGACATAATAGGTCGCCGCCACTGCATGGATGAAGATCTCGACGCCGAAGCAGGCGCCGTAGGTGATGGCGAGCATCCAGACACGGTAATTCACCATCGCCTGCTTGAAGACCGCCCAGCCGCCCTTCTTGCCGGAATCCACCGCCACGCCGCGGGCGCGCAGCTCCATGATGTTGCCCTCGGGCGTATCCTGGGTGAAGCGGTAGTACAGGACGGCGACGATCAGCATCATCACGCCGGGCACGATCATCGACAGGCGCCAGCCCATCGTCTTCTCGACGCCGAGGCTGAGGAGGGCCGCGAGGATGAGCGGCATCACGCTTTGGGTGACGCCGCCGCCGGCATTGCCCCAGCCGCCCACGGTGGCGTTGGCGGTGCCCACCACGTTCGGCGCGAACATCACCGAGGTGTGGAACTGGGTGATGACGAAGCTCGCCCCGATGGCGCCGATGGCGAGGCGGAAGAACAGGAAGCTTTCGTAGGAATTGGCGAAGGCGATGCCGATCACCGGGATCGCGCCCAGGGTCAGCAGGGCGGTATAGGTGAGCCGCGGGCCGAAGCGGTCGCACATCGGCCCGATCAGCAGGCGCACCAGGATGGTGATGCCCACGGCGGCGATGTTGATATTGTAGACCTGATCGTTGGTCAGGTGGAACTCGCCCTTGATCACCGGCATCAGCGGCGCGACAGCGAACCAGGCGAAGAAGCAGACGAAGAAGGCGAGCCAGGTGATGTGGAAGGCCCGCATCTGCGGCGTGGCGAGGCTGAAGAGATCGATTCGGGTGGCTTTTCGGGATTGCATCGGAGGGGCTCCAGGCGATCGGATTTCTCCCGGCACTCCTCGCGAGTGGCCCCCGTCCTGCGGGGTGGGGAGAGACTGGTCGCTCACGCCACAGTGAGCACGAGCCGCCTGTGGGACGAGGCGCCTCTCGCGGGCGCCGTTGCCCACGGACGGCCCTGTTGCATCGCACATGCCAAGTGGAGCGCGTCTCGAAAGGCCGGCCGTCATCGCGCCGTCGCGCTCTGGGAAGAGCCTCGGGAGCCGGGTCGGACGACCATTCCGGCCGCCGTCAGGCTGCCTCCCTCATGGTCGCCTGCGCATTCGATGATCGGGAACTTGCGTTGTTTTCAGGCATGGCGCGGATTTGTGCAGAGGCATCGGCGAAGGCCGGCCCGGCAGGTGGCGCTTGCCGTGCGCCCCTCGGGCTGGCATCACCCGCCGCAATGACCGACACGCATTCTTCCGGCATCCCGCCCTTCGGCACTTACGCGCCCACGGGGCTCGTCGCGCGCATCACCGATCGCACGGTGAAACTGTCCGGCCGGAGCTGGGCGGGGCGACGCCTCGGCTTCCTGTTGCGCCGGATGGCGATCACGATGCTGCACGGACAGCCCCTCGACGTGGAGCGGTTCGGTGCGCGGATGCGGCTGCATCCCTACAACAACAATTGCGAGAAGAAGGTGCTGTTCACGCCGCAATTCTTCGATCCCGAAGAGCGTGCGCTGCTGAAATCGCGGCTGGAGCCCGGCTGCACCTTCCTGGATATCGGGGCGAATATCGGCGCCTACGCCTTGTCTGTGGCGGCCTTCGCCGGGCCGCGCGCCCGCATCCTCGCCGTCGAGCCGCAGCCCGACGTGTTCGACCGGCTGACCTACAATATCGGCCTGAACCCGTTCGGCACGGTGAAGGCGGTGGCCTGCGCGGTAGCCGACAAGGCCGGCGAACTCACCCTGTTCGTCGATCCGCGCAACCGCGGCGAATCGAGCCTGAAGATCGTCGGCACCAACGAGGGCGCGCAGATCCGCGTGCCGGCGGTGACCCTGCTGGGCCTCGCCCAGGGCGAAGGCATCACCCGCATCGACGCGATGAAGCTCGACGTGGAGGGCGCCGAGGACCTGATCCTGGAGCCGTTCCTGCGCGAGGCGCCGGCCTCCCTGCATCCCCGCCTCCTCGTCATCGAGGACGGCACGGCCCAGTGGCAGATCGACCTCGTCGGCCTGCTGGAAGCGCGCGGCTACCGCCAGATCGCCCGCACGCGGCTGAACCTGATCTTCGAGCGCAGCGCGGATTGAAGGGCGTTCGGCTGTCCCATCCTGCGCCCTGATCATGTGATCGAGACAGGGATTGCCGAAGACGTCATCGCAGACCCCGGCACCCATCCCTTCCCCGGACGGGTGGAGCGAAAGCGGAACCCGATCCGGGGGCCAGCACGGGAAGCCGCGCAGCGTCCGCGTCTGGCGCCATCGGGCACGAGCCGCTGCGCGGCAATTCCCGTGCTGGGTCTCGGCTCACCCTCCGCTTCGCGGCGGGCGGCCGGGAAATGGCTCCCCTGGCGGGAAGCCCTCTCTCGCTCAGAGCGGGATGTTGTCGTGCTTCTTCCAGGGCTGCTCCATCTCCTTGGTGCGCAGCATGCCGAGCGCCCGGGCGATGCGCTTGCGCGTCGAGTGGGGCATGATCACCTCGTCGATATAGCCGCGCTCGGCCGCCACGAAGGGCGAGAGGAAGCGGTCCTCGTACTCGCCGGTGCGCGCGGCGATCTTGTCGGTGTCGCCGATCTCGCTGCGGAAGATGATCTCCACCGCGCCCTTGGCGCCCATCACCGCGATCTGTGCGGTGGGCCAGGCGTAGTTGATGTCGGCGCCCACATGCTTGGAGGCCATCACGTCGTAGGCGCCGCCGAAGGCCTTGCGGGTGATGATCGTCACCAGCGGCACCGTGGCCTGGCTGTAGGCGAAGAGCAGCTTGGCGCCGTGCTTGATCAGGCCGCCATATTCCTGGGCCGTTCCCGGAAGGAAGCCGGGGACGTCCACGAAGGTGACGATCGGGATCGAGAAGGCGTTGCAGAAGCGGACGAAGCGGGCGGCCTTGCGGGAGGCGTCGGAATCGAGCACGCCGGCCAGCACCATCGGCTGGTTGGCGACGAAGCCCACGGTGCGGCCCTCGATGCGGCCGAAGCCGGTGATGATGTTGCGGGCGTAGGTCGCCTGGATCTCGAAGAAATCGCCCTCGTCGACCACGCGCCGGATCAGCTCGCCCATGTCGTAGGGCTTGTTCGGGTTGTCCGGGATCAGGGTATCGAGGGACTTGTCGAGGCGCAGCGGATCGTCGAAGCTCTCGATCTCCGGCACGCCGTCGATGTTGTTGGCGGGCAGGAAGTCGAGCAGGCGGCGGACCTGCAGGATCGCCTCGACATCGTTCTCGAACGAGCCGTCGGCGATGGAGGACTTGGTGGTGTGGACCTTGGCCCCACCCAGTTCCTCGGCCGTCACCACCTCGTTGGTCACGGTCTTCACCACGTCGGGGCCGGTGACGAACATGTAGCTCGTGTCGCGGACCATGAAGATGAAGTCGGTCATGGCCGGCGAATAGACGTCGCCGCCGGCGCACGGCCCCATGATGACGGAGATCTGCGGGATGACGCCGGAGGCGGCGACGTTGCGGCGGAACACCTCGCCGTAGCCGCCGAGCGCGGCGACGCCCTCCTGGATGCGGGCTCCGCCGGCATCGAAGATGCCGATGATCGGGGCGCGCATCTTGAGCGCCATGTCCTGGACCTTGATGATCTTCTGGGCGTGGGTCTCCGAGAGGGAGCCGCCGAACACCGTGAAGTCCTTCGAGAACAGGAAGACCGTGCGGCCGTTGATGGTGCCCCAGCCGGTGACGACGCCGTCGCCGGGGATCTTCTGCTTCTCCATCCCGAAGTCGGTCGAGCGGTGCTGCACGAACATGTCGAATTCTTCGAACGACCCGTGGTCGAGGAGGAGCTCGATGCGCTCGCGCGCCGTCAGCTTGCCGCGCTTGTGCTGGGCGACGACCCGGTTCTCACCGCCGCCGAGCCGGGCTTCCGCGCGCCGCTCTTCGAGCCGTTCGAGAATGTCCTTCATGCTGTTCGGGCCCTGAGATGGATAAGAGGGAGGATGCCGTGCCGCTTCCCGCAGCGAGGCTTGGCGGTATACGTCAAATGCGCCTTAGCACGAGCCAAAGGCAGCGAAAACGGATTTAAAGCGCCAGCGTCGATACCGTCGCCGCGGCCTCGAACTCCGCCTTCCGCAGGGCGTGGCGCGCCTCCGCCTCGGCGTCGCTGCCCCAGACACTGGCCTGATAGGCCTCGTCCACATGGGCGGCGATCCAGGCCTCCTGCGGGGTCAGGCGCCCGTGCAGGGTCGCGAGAGCGATGAGAAGCGAGCCGGTCAGCGTCGTCATGGTGTGGAGCGCCGCCAGCCGGAACGGCCCGTCCACGGCCGCGATGGCCCCGCGCAGGGCGGCCACCGACTTCTCCGGTTGGGTGACGTGCATCACCCCCTCGCTGAGGATGAGGCGGGCGCCGAAGGTCTCGTGCGCCCAGTCGAGCACGGGGTCCCAGGCGCGGGCCTGATCGGCCACGAGGCGTTCGGGGTCGGCGGCGCGATAGGCCACGAGATCCGTGCCGGCATAGGCCGAGAGATCGTCGATCACCGCCCCGCGCCGGGGCGCGACGCCGTCGATGGCAGTGTTGGCGAGGCGCGTCAGCGGCATGATCGAAGGGTCGATGACGTCGACCTGTGCCGCCCATTCCGCCGCCACGGCCTCGGCGAGCGCCCGCGTCGGCAGGCGCAGCGGGTTGCGGGCCGGCGTGTTGGCGGGCCGTCCGTCGAGGGTCAGGCGAAAGCCGTCCTCCTCCCCGGCGAGACCGGCCTGCGTGTAGAACCGCTTCGGCAGGGCGACGCGCGTCTGCGCGCGCACGGACCGGTGCGGATCGTGAACGGGAGGATCATCGGAGGCGCCGAGCCAGCCGGCGGGATCGTCGTTGCTCATCATGGAGCGGGGTTCTAGCGCATCGCGTCACGGCCCGCGAGCGCCGAGCCGATCGCTATTCGGGTGCCAAGTCTCCGACGATGGTGTCGCCGCCGACGTCGCGCAGGCCGCCCGAGAACAGCTCGCCCAGCGCCGAGGCGGTTTCTACCACCGTCACCGCCCCGGCTCCGAACAGGGCGCCGGGCGGGTGATAGCCCCAGGCGACTCCGATGGCCGCCGCGCCGGCGCTCACCGCCATGTCCATGTCGTAGGTAGTGTCGCCGATCATCACCGTGGTCTCGGGCACGGCGCCCACATCGGCCATCGCCCGACGCAGCATCGTCGGATCCGGCTTCGACGGCGCATCGTCCGCGGTCTGGGTGGTGGCGAACACGTCGCCCCAGCCGTGGCTCTCGATCAGCCGGTCGACGCCGCGCCGCGATTTGCCCGTGGCGAGGCCCAGCCGCAGGTCTTCGCGCGCGCGCAGGCGCTCGATCAGGTCGCCCATGCCGGGAAACAGCGGTTCCTCGTAGGAGGGGTCGAGCCGCAGCGTGTTGAAGGCCCGCTTGTAGCTCTCCGACAGGCTCTCGATGGGCCCCTGCTCGCCCACGAGGCGCCGGAAGGCCTGGGGCAGCGACAGCCCGACCACCGAGAGGGAGACGGCACGGGTGGGCGCCTCCATGCCGTGTTCGGCGAAGGCCATGCCCTGGGCGGCGACGATGAGATGCTGGCTGTCGACCAGCGTCCCGTCCACGTCGAAGACGACGAGCTTCACCGGACCCTACGGCGCGACCGCCTCACGGCTCGGATCCTCGGCGACATGGCCGCCTCATGGCTCGGATCCTCGGCGACATTGGCGCCTCACGGCTGACGCCCCTGCGGGGATTGCTGGGCCGGGTTCTGCCCGGGCTTCGGGCGCTCGTAGCCGAGCTTGCAGCGGATCAGGAAGCGCCGCCGCACGCCGCCGCGCAGGTTGCGCGCATGGGAGAGCCGGTTGCAGCTGGCATAGGACCGCCGCCGGCGGTCTCCTGCTCGTGTCTGCGCGCCCTGGCGGCCGACGGCAGGGGGCGGCGGCGCCTGGTTCTGCGCGGCCGGCACCGGCGTCGCCTTCGGCGCCGGTGCCGGCTGGGGCTGTTGCGGGTTGGGCGCCTGAGCCACGGCCTCGGAGGTCAGCGAGGCTGATCCGAGGCATACGAACAGGCCGACGAGTGCGGTGCAGGCCATGGTCGCGAACGTCATCGGCATGTTGTCTCGCTGCAAGAGCACGGAATGTCGGCGCCAAGAAGCCTGCATCAAGGATAAGGCATGGCGTCCGATTGCCAAGGCGCATGATCGAAGACGCATGATCGAAGGCGAATCCGCGTGCGGCACGCCGCCGACTTGCCTGATTGACCCGATCTCCTCTGCCGGAATCGGTTCAGGCCTCCGGTGCTTCGACGATGGGATCGTAGCGCGACGCGTCGAAGCCGAGCAGGTTCCAGCTCTGCGCCATGTGCGCCGGCAAGGGCGCGGTCACGTCCACGGGCTTCGCCGTGCGCGGATGCGGGATGACGATGCGCCGGGCGAGCAGGTGCAGTCGGTTCTGGATACCGCCGGGCAGTTCCCAGTTCTCGATGCTGAAATATTTCGGATCGCCGACGATGGGGTGGCCGATATGCGCCGCATGGGCGCGGAGCTGGTGGGTGCGTCCCGTCACCGGTTTCAGCGACAGCCATGAGAGCTTCTGCGCGGCGTTGTCCACCATGGCGTAATAGGTCAGCGCGTGGGCGGCCCCCTCGTCGCCATGCTGCGCCACCCGCATGCGGGCGTCGCCGTCCGTGGGCTCCTCCTTGGCGAGGTAGGTCGAGATCCGGCCCTGCGGAACGCGCGGGACGCCGGCGGTGAGCGCCCAATAGACCTTGCGGGCAGCCCGCGACCGAAAGCTCTTGGCCAGCGTCGAGGCGGCGATCCGCGTCTTGGCGACGATGAGGCAGCCGGCGGTGTCCTTGTCGAGGCGGTGGACGAGGCGCGGCTTCTGTCCGTCGGGCCCGGTCAGGGCCTCCAGCAGCCCGTCCACATGGCGCACGGTGCCGGAGCCGCCCTGAACCGCGAGGCCGAAGGGCTTGTTCAGGACCATCATGTCCGCATCCTCGTAGAGGATGAGGGAGCGCAGGAAGTCGGCGTCGGTGGCGTCGCGGGCGATACTGCGCGGACGGTCCGCGACGGGGTCGAGCTTGAGCGGCGGCACGCGTACGCTCATGCCGGGCAGCAGGCGGTCGTTAGGCTTGGCCCGCTTGCCGTCCACACGAAGCTCGCCCTTGCGGACGATGCTCTGCACGCGGGTGAAGGGCAGTTGCGGGAAGCGCGTGGTGAGGAAGCGGTCGATCCGCATCTCGGCCTCGTCGTCCTCGACGATCAGCGTCTGAACGCCGGAGGCAAGCGTGGCGGAGGCGGCGGCACGCTGCTCGCGCCGCGTCGGTCCCTCGGCCACGGGCTCGGGGGGCTTGGTGCCGGCGCGGCGGGGGCGCGGCGCATCGAAGGCTTTCGCCGCGACCTCG
>NZ_JBHTND010000021.1:0-83193 GCF_042679825.1 Methylobacterium marchantiae
AGACCAACCTGCTGGCGCTGAACGCCACCATCGAGGCGGCGCGGGCCGGCGAGGCGGGGCGGGGCTTCGCCGTGGTCGCCACCGAGGTCAAGGCGCTGGCCGCCCAGACCTCGAAGGCCACCGAGCAGATCAGCACCCAGATCCTCTCGACCCAGCAGGCGACCCAGCAGGCAGTGGGCGCGATCTCCTCGATCCAGAGCACGATCATGACCCTCAACGAGGTCGCCAGCGCCATCTCGGCCGCCGTGGAGGAGCAGACCGCCGTCACCCGCGAGATGTCTTCCAGCATGCAGACCGCCTCCAACGGCGTCTCCCTCATCACCGGAAGCCTCGACGAGATCGCCCGGTCCACCGAAGAGGTCGACACCGCAACCCAGAAGGTCAGAATCGCGTCGCAGGCCGCAGCCTGAGGCGTCACCCGCCGGCATGCTCGGCGATGTAATGGCCGATGGCGCTCGCCGCGTTGAGCATGTGGGCGCGCATCCGGCGTGCGGCGGCGTCGCCGTCGCCCTCTGCGATGGCGGTCAGGATCTCGCCGTGCTCGGCGCGCGAGATCCTGACCCGTTCGCCCTGGCGCAATTGCGTGCGGCGAAATCCCGACAGCCGTGTGCGCAGGGCGAGCGCCTGTTCCAGCAGGAAGCCGTTATGGGTGGCGCCGTAGAGCGCCTCGTGGAAATTGCGGTTCATCGTGTCGTAGGCATCGACGTCGCCCGCCTCCACCATCGCCTCCGATCGGGCATGCAGGTCCATGAGATGGCTGCGCTCGAGCGGCGTCATCCGATAGGTGGCGAGCCGGACGCACATCGCCTCGAACTCGGCGGTGGCCTCGAACATGTCCATGATCCGTTCCGGCGTCATCCGGGTGACGACGACGCCCCGGCGCGGACGCAGCTCCACGAGCCCGTTGAAGGCGAGTTGCCGCAACGCCTCCCGCACCGGCGTGCGCGACGCGCCGAAGCGATCCGCGAGGTCCTGCTCGTCCAGGGCCGTGCCGGCGCTCAGAGTGCCGGCCGCGATCTCGTCCGTCAGGGCGTTGCGGATCAGGTCGGAGAGAAGCCCGCGCTCCTCGGCGATGCCCTCCATGGTCTTCGTCCCCTTCCCGTCCACACCGCACCCATACGAGGCCTCGAAGAGTGTGACTCGTCGAGGCCTGCCCGCGCGACTGCGCGGCGGCGGCCGTCCGCCGGACCTCAGGGATCCCGAACCATGGGTCGCTGAGACTTGGTTGTAAGTCTTGTCATCCCACGATGGCCCGGATGGTCAAGTAGAAGATCGACGGACCGCCGAGGCAGCCGATGCCGGTATGGAAGGTGGCGGTGAGAGCGCCGTAGGGCACGAGCTTCGGATCGGTGGCGGCCAAGCCCCCGGAGACCCCGCTGACGATGCCCATCAATCCGCCGAAGGCCATGGCGGAACGAGGGTTGTCGAGGCCGATGAGCCGCGCCACCAGGGGCGTTCCCACCATCACCGCCTTGGTGACGCCGGTGGCGATGGACAGGGCCGTGACGGCCGAATCATTGCGAGGCCGACGCCTCCGACATTGGCCTTCACGCCGAGGAACACCCCGATCAAGGTGCAGAGCGCGAGGAGCGCGACGCCGAAGATGGTCATGCGACTCCTCCTCGATTCTCGTTGAAAGGTGCGTCGCCCCGCGCTGCGTATTCCCAGACCATGGTTTCCTCTCTATCCCGTATTTGTTGATTCGGCGATCATTCGATTTAGTATACATTCAATTGACTTTTGCGTAATTCGGGATACGCTGGCCTACAATTCGACGGTCTGCGGATGTGGAGCCGGGCGATTCCACGGGCTTCCGCATACGCGAGCCCCGGACGACGAAAGGCGGATCGGATGACCGATTGGCGAAGGCAGCGGAGTGCCAGGGACGAGCGGATCGAGCGCGGTCGCGCCCATGCGCAGGGCAAGGTCGTGGCCGCGGCGTCGGTCGTCGATCTGCTCGAGGCGGTGCTGCTGCCCGGCGACCGGGTCTGTCTCGAAGGCGACAACCAGAAGCAGGCCGATTGCCTGGCCAGAGGCTTGAGCGCCTGCGATCCGGCGCGGGTCCACGACCTGCACATGGTGCAGTCGGGAGTCGTGCTGCCAGAGCATCTCGACATCTTCGAGCAGGGGATCGCCCGGCGCCTGGACTATTCGTATTCGGGGCCGCAGGGCGCGCGCATCGCCCGGATGCTCTATGGCGGCCAGATCGCCCTCGGCGCGGTGCACACCTATCTCGAGCTCTTCGCCCGTTACTTCATCGACCTGACGCCCAACGTCGCCTTGATCGCCGGCGTCTCGGCGGACCGCGACGGCAATCTCTATACCGGTCCCAACACCGAGGACACGCCCACCGTGGTGGAAGCGACCGCCTTCAAGAACGGCGTCGTGATCGCGCAGGTGAACGAGATCGTCGACACGGTGCCACGGGTCGACATCCCGGGTGACCGGGTGGATTTCGTGGTCGAGGCCGACCGGCCGTTCTACGTGGAGCCGCTCTTCACCCGCGACCCGGCGGCGGTCACCGAGACGCAGATCCTGATGGCCATGATGGCGATCAAGGGCATCTATGCGGAATACGGCATCCGCCGCCTCAACCACGGCATCGGCTTCGGCACGGCGGCGATCGAATTGCTGCTGCCGACCTTCGCCGAGCGGCTCGGCCTGAAGGGCCGGATCGCCACCCATTGGGCGCTCAACCCGCATCCGAGCCTGATTCCCGCCATCGAATCGGGCTGGGTCGAGCAGATCCACTGCTTCGGCTCCGAGGTCGGGATGGATCGCTACATCCGAGAGCGGCCGGACGTGTTCTTCACCGGTTCCGACGGCTCGCTCCGATCCAACCGCGCCTTCTGCCAGACGGCGGGGCTCTATGCCTGCGACCTGTTCATCGGCTCGACCCTTCAGATCGATCTCCAGGGCAATTCCTCCACCGTCACCGCCAACCGGGTGGCGGGGTTCGGCGGCGCGCCGAACATGGGCTCGGATCCACATGGACGGCGCCACCCCTCCGATCCCTGGATGAAGGCCGGCGAGGAGGCCGGCGGCACGGGCGATCCCGCCCTGCGAAGGGGGCGCAAGCTCGTGGTCCAACTGGTCGAGACCTTCGGCGACAAGCTGGTCCCGGCCTTCGTCGAGAGGCTCGACGCCCTCGAACTGGCGCGCAAGCTCGATCTCGAACTGGCTCCGGTGATGGTCTACGCCGACGACGTGACCCACATCGTCACCGAAGAGGGCATCGCCAACCTGCTCCTGTGCCGGACGCTGGACGAGCGTGAGCAGGCGATCCGCGGAGTCGCCGGCTATACCGATATCGGACGCGGGCGCGATCACGCCATGGTCGAGACGCTGCGGTCTCGCGGCATCATCCGACGGCCGGAGGATCTCGGCATCGATCCCCTCGACGCCGACCGTTCGCTGCTGGCGGCGCGGTCGATCAAGGACCTCGTGCACTGGTCGGGCGGGCTCTACGAGCCGCCGGCCAAGTTCCGGAACTGGTGAGGGAGCGCCGTCCCATGGAAAAGCTGACCTTCCGCCACACCACGAACCGATCGCTCGCCGGCACGAAGGCCCAGGCGATCACCGGCGTGGTCGCCTCGGGCAACCTCGAAGTGCTGATGGAGCGCAGCCTCGCGCCGGACCAATGCACCGTCGAGATCGATACCGCGATCAACGGCTACGGCGACGTCTGGGAGGCCGTCATCTCCGACTTCGTGGCACGGCGCCAGCCCGGCGGGCTGCGCATCACCATCAATGACGGCGGGGCCCGGCCCGATACCGTCACCCTGCGCCTGCTCCAGGGTACCCGCCTGATGGAGGCCGTGTGATGGCGATGGTTCCCGTCTCCCTCTCGGCGGATCCCCTCGACCAGAGCTGGTACGAGGCCAGCGCCCGCGCGCGCCTCGACGGCCTCGTCGATCCCGGCACGTTCGAGGAGTTCATCGGCCCCGAACAGCGGGTGATGAGCCCGCACCTGCCCGCCTTCGACCTGCCGCGCGCCTTCGACGACGGCATCGTCGTCGGACGCGGTCGCCTCGATGGATCGATCGTCCTCGTGGCCGCCCAGGAGGGCCGCTTCATGGGGGGGGCCTTCGGCGAGATCCACGGCGCCAAGCTCGTCGGCCTGCTGCGCGCGGCCCTCGTGGCGAAGCCGGCGGCGGTGCTGATCCTGTTCGATACCGGCGGCGTCCGCCTGCAGGAAGCCAATGCCGGCGAGACCGCCATCGCCGAGATCATGCGCGCCATCGTCGAAGCGCGCATGGCGGGTGTGCCGGTGGTCGGGCTGATCGGTGGCCGTGCCGGCTGTTACGGCGGCGGCGGCCTCATCGCCGGCACCTGTTCGCGACTCGTGGTCTCGGAAGTCGGGCGCATCAGCGTCTCCGGACCGGAAGTGATCGAGACCAACAGGGGCGCGGAGGAATTCGATTCCCGCGACCGGGCCCTGGTGTGGCGCACCATGGGCGGCAAGCACCGGCGGCTGATCGGGGGAGCCGACGCCTTCGCGGACGACACGATCCGGGCGTTCCGCGACGCGGCACTCGACCAGATCGGCAGGGCTCCCGCCTTCGACCTCGCCACCTTGGAGGCAGAACAGGCCCGCCTCGAAACCCGCCTCGACCGGTTCGGCGATGCCCGGGACGCCACCGAGATCTGGGGCCGCCTCGGTTTGAACGACCCTGCCGCCGTGCCGGGCCTGGACACGGAGACGTTCGACGCCCTTCTCGTCCGCCTGCCGGAGGCGCCCCGTGACGCTCGCTGAGATCCTTCACTCGCTGTTCCCCGGAGGGCACGGCGTCGCGGTGACCGATGGGCTGATCGGCGGCGACGGCCCGCTCGGGACGGGCCGTCTCGCGGTGGTCGGGATCGACGGGAACACTCCGCTCGGGATCGAGGGGGCCTGCCTGCTCGCCGGGCGCGTGCTCGATGTGGTGCGCCGGGGCGGCGATACGCCGATCCTCGTAGCCATCGATTCCGACAGTCAGCGCATGAGCCGCCGCGACGAGCTTCTGGGCCTCAACGAGTATCTCGCCCATCTCGCCAAGGCACTGCTCCTCGCCGATGCGAGCGGCCATCCCACCATCGGCCTCGTCTACGGCCACACGGCGGCCGGCGCCTTCATCGCCACGGCCCTGGCGACGCGGGTGCTCGCCGCCCTGCCCGGCGCCCATCCGAGCGTGATGGACCTGCCCTCCGTGGCGCGCGTCACCAAGCTGCCCCTCGAGCGCCTGGAGGAGATGGCGAAATCCACCTCCGTCTTCGCGCCCGGCCTCGACAACATGGTCGCGGCCGGTGCGGTCCATGCGGTGCTCGATCCGGCACGACCGCTGGGTCCCCAGATCGAGGCCCTGATCGCCGGGAGTTCCCGGAAGGATGGTCGCGACGATCTCGGGCGGTCGCGCGGCGGCCGGCTCGTGGCTCACGACATCGCCGCGCGGGTGGTCCGGGCCGCCACCGGTGACTGACCAGGAGGCGGCCGGTCTCGCCCGCCACGATCTTCTCCGCGTGGATCCGGAGGCCTGGGCCGCCTGCCTCGCCGTGCGGCGCGACCTCGACAATGTCCCGCACCTCGCCGATTGGGCGCGCGTCGGGTGGCCGGTCATCGTCCGCCGTCGTGACCACGGGGAGTCTTCGGACGGCATCCCCGTCGGCCTGCCGCTGCCGCCCTCCGCCGGCAAACGAAGGATCGGGTTCACCCTGTCGCCCGCCGCCGTGAGCCGTCATCCGCCGGTCACGCTCGAACAGGCGCGAGAGACCGCTCCACCGGCATGGCGACCGAGCCTCGAAGCCCTGCTCGCCCTCGGCAGCGAGCACGGCTCCGTGCCGCGCGTATTCGGAAGTCTCCTTTGGCAGGCGCTGACCGACCTCCCCTATCTCGGGCCCGGCTCGGACCTCGATCTCCTCTGGCTGGCGACGGGCCGCGTCGATCGCCCGTTCCTGCAGTCCCTCGCACGGATCGAGGCGGGTGCAACGATGCGCATCGACGGCGACATCCTCCTGCCCGACGGGACCGGCATCAACTGGCGCGAGCTTCTGGACGCGCCTGCGGACGGGACCATCCTGTGCAAGGCGCGCGAGAGCCTCACCCTGCGTCCCGCGGGCCATTTCCTGTCGGAGGCATCCTCATGATCGCCCTCGCCCGACCTCATGGATCGAACGAACGGGCTTCGTTCTTCGTCGACCGGATGGCGGATCGTGTCTCCGGCCTCGCCGTCGAGGCCCTGAGACTCGAAGTCGAGACCTATCCCAAGCCCGGTCTCGTCAGCCACGTGGATAGCGGCAGCCATTCCGACATGGATGCCGGCACTTTTCGCGCGAGCGCGGTGGCCCTGGCGCCCTATTTCGCCGACCTCGCTCGTGCCGGAGCCGACGGTGCCGGGATGTCGGCCCTGCGCCGGATCGGCATCGAGGCCGAGGCGGCGATGCGGCGGGCGACGGGCGGGGTGAACACCCATCGCGGTGCCATTTTCGGCCTCGGCCTCCTCGCTGCCGCCGCAGGCGCCCTTTCCGACGGCACCGGCGGCCTCAAGGCGGGAGCGCTCGGGCGCCACGTCCGCGAGTGCTACGGCGATGCGATCCTGGCCGGCCCCGTCCTGCTCCACGCGCCGGGGGCGGTGGCACGGCGGCGCTACGGCGTCGGCGGTGCCCCGGCCGAGGCGGCTGCCGGTTTTCCGATTCTCTACGCGATCGGGCTTCCCGCCCTGCATCGGGCACGGCGGATCCGGCCGTGCGACGGGGAGGCCGCGCGCGTGGAAGCGTGCTTCGCTCTGATCGCGTATCTGGAGGACACCAACCTGCTCCATCGCGGCGGCGAGGAGGGATATGACTGGGCCCGCGCCTCGGCCGCCGGATTCCTCACCGAGGGTGGCGTCGCGCGGGACGATTGGCTGGCGCGTGCGGAGGCGATCCACCGCTCGTTCGTCGCCCGTCGCCTCAGCCCCGGCGGCAGTGCCGATCTCCTCGCGATGACGCTGTTCGTCGACGCCCTGGAGACGTCACGATGACCCTCGCTGTCCTGCTTTCGGGCCAGGGCGGCCAGCATCCCGGCATGTTCGACCTCACGGCCGACCATCCGCCGGCGCAGGACGTCTTCGAGGCGGCGAGACCGTTGCTGGGCGCCGACCCCCGCGACCTCGCCCGCACCGGCGGTCCGGCCCTGCACGAGAACCGCGCCGGCCAGATCCTGTGCTGCGTCGCCGGCCTCGCCGCCTGGACCGTCCTTCGCGAGATGAGGCCCGGCCGCGTCGTGCTGGCCGGCTACAGCATCGGCGATCTGGCGGCCTGGGGCTGCGCCGGCCGGTTCTCTCCCTCGACGATCCTTCACCTCGCGGCCGCGCGGGCCGAGGCGATGGATGCGGTGGCCGGACCGGGTTACGGGCTCGTCGGACTGCGCGGCCTGACTCGTGAGCGCGTGACGACGATGATCGAGGAGCACGGATGCCACCTCGCCATCGTCAACGCCGCCGATAGTGTGGTCGCTGGTGGCGCTGTGGTCGATCTGGAAAACCTGTGCGGCAACGCCCTCGCCTCGGGGGCGGCGCGTGCCGTGGTGCTGCCGGTCCATACGCCCTCGCATACGCCGCTGCTGGCGGCGGCGAGCCCACGATTTCGCGAAGAACTGGCGCGGGCCGACATCCTGACCCCGGTGCGTGAGGGATCGCTCCCGCCGCCGCGACTCCTCAGTGGTCTCGACGGTGCCTCGGTCTTCGATGCAGGGAAGGGGCTCGACAAGCTCGCCGCCGCATTGTCGCGGACCATCGATTGGGCGGCCTGTCTCGACGGCATCCGAGAGGCCGGGGCGCGGGCCGTCCTCGAACTCGGTCCCGGCCATGCGCTGACGACCATGGCGCGTGAGGCGCTGCCGGACGCGGGCATCCACGCGGTCGCCGATTTCCGCTCCCTGGCCGGAATCGAGGACTGGCTTCGGGGCATCGGCAGTGAGGACCGATGCTGATCGGCGAAGAGCTTTCCTCGCCCGGCGGGCTTCCCCGGTGAACCTCGTCCCCCGTGCATGCGTTGTGTGGCAGACGGAGGCTTGAGCATGTCGAGACGGTCCTACGGTGCCGGCATCCTGATCGCCGTCCTTTCGTCGGCTGGCCCCGGCTCGGCGCAGAACATGGCGCTCACCCCGCCCTTGCCTCAGACGAATCCCGTTCCGGCCGAGCCCGCGAAGTATCCCGAGCCTCCGCCGAGGCCCCAGCGCCACGCTTTCGGAGGCGAGCTTCCGAACCAGCGGACCGGGCCGACGAGACCTCGGGTGGTTCGCGACATCTGCATCGGCTGCGACCGCTGATCTCCAGGGTCGAGCGGGCCGCTCGGACAGATGGGGCGCCACCGGACATATTGTAGAAACGTAGCGGCGTGAGAAACGAAGGCCGCGCACCGATTGCCCCCAAGCGAGGCGCGGCGGGCGGATGGGGCAGCGTGCCGATGGTTCGCTGTCCCCTCCGCCTTCGCCCTGCCGATGTTCCGCGACAGCTGGTTCGAGGCGGGGTGTCCACGTTCCGGGCCGATGGGCTATGGATGTCGGAGCGACATCCGGCGGAGACGTGTTTGGCAAGCCGTTATGGGCTCGAAATCCGGGCCGTGACCGGCGCCGACGCTGCGGGCGTCGCCGCCCTGCTTCATGCATCCGGGCATTCCGTCGCCGCGAGCGATCTGGCCGAACGGCTGGATGCCCTGCGCTCGGCGACCGGTACGGCCCTGATCGCCGTCGAATGGGGACCGCCGAGCGGTCTCGTCGTCCTGCACTGGTATCGGTCGCCGATGGCGGCCCAGCCGGTGGCCCAGATCACCACCCTCCTCGTCGGTCCCGACGAGCGCCGCCGCGGGATAGGCCGCCTGCTCGTTAAGGCCGCCTCGCAGGCCGCCAGGTCGGCGGGGTGCGCGACCCTCGAACTCGCCGCCTCGCCCGATGAGGAGGCCATGCAGGCCTTCTGCGACAGTACCGGGTTCGAGCCGGTGGGGTCGCTCCTGGCCCGGCCGCTGCGCAAGAGAAGCTGAGTCTCCGCCGGGATGGGAACCGCCGGCTTGGCGAGGTCATTCTTCTCTCATCGATGGCTCGTTTCAGCATTGATCGAGGAGACCAGCATGACCGGGACTCTCATTCGCGCCGCGCTCGCATCGGGACTGATCCTCGGCCTCGCCGGTGCCGCCCAGGCGCGTGGCGGCAGCGGCGGCGGAGGCGACGGGCTGTCGCCCTATTCGGCCCTCAGCGGCAATGACCGCTCGGCCGGCGTGAACAACGGCAACTACCGTGATCCCCGCCTCGACCCGTATCTGCGGACCTATGGACGGCGCTACGTCGCTCCCCGCCCGTATTACGGGTCCGACGAGTACGGTTACCGGCCCTCGCGTCGAGGCTATTACGGCTACGGATACTGATTGGCCAGAACGGGCTCCGGCCGGTATATCACCCGTCGCGATCGCGTGACGCTGGCGCCATGGGTGCGTCGTCGAGTTCGGGCAGGTGAGCCCCGGCCCCGGTCTGGATGATGATCGGCTCGACCGAATCCGGCACGTCACGGGGGCCGCATTCTTCCAGGATCGCGGTCGCTCCCTCCGTGCCGATCAGGCCGAGCGAGAGGGCGTGATCGGCCATCACGGCGGTATCGGCTGCCAGGACGAGGCTGCTGCCCGCCTGAAGGATCGCCTGCGACAGGCGCTCGATCTCGACGGCGCGGCTCTGGTCGCGCGAGACGTTGCGGATATAGACCGCCAGCACCCGGCCGGGATTCTCGGCCACGATCTTGGCATAGACCTCGGGGTCGTGCTGGCCGCTGTCACCGATGAGCACGAAGGGCAGGTCGTCGTAGAGCGCGAGCATGTGGCGGATCAGGTCTCGCTTGTGGTCCTCGGCCCGGCGCGGCAGCGGATGGTGCCAGGAGAGACCCCATTCACGCAGGAACAGCACCGGCCCCGCCGGAATCGCGTGCTGCCGGAAGAATTCGCTGAGCATGTCGTAGATGCCCCAGGGCGCCCGCGAGACGTAGAGCATCGGGTTCGACTGGTCGCCCGTCGCACCGGCATGCAGCGCCTGGCACAGGGCCGCCGCTCCGGGGAAGGCGACGCGGTCCTCGGCATCCGCCACGAACAGCCGCCACAGCATCTTCAGCTTGTCGGCGACGCCGGTATGCATGATCGTATCGTCGATATCGCTGATGACGACGAAGCGGCGGCTATCGGGTGGGATGAACACCCTCCCCCGCGCCTGGACCGGCGGATCGGCCGCGAGTTCGAGATCGACATCGTGCCAGGGCCCCTCGCCGGAGGGCACGCCCGGCGGTTTGAGGCTGATCCGGAAATAGCCGTCGCGGTCGGTGATCGCGACGGTCTCCGCGCCGCCGAACCGCGCGATGATGGTCGCGCCGGCGACCTTGCGGCGGCGGATGCGCCGGGCGATGTCGCGCAGATCCGCGGCGATGTCGTCGGCCTTGGTATCGCGCTCGGGGCGGGCCTGCCGGAACACCCTGCCGATCAGGAAGATCTCCTTGGTGGAGCCGTAGCCGCGATAGGCCTCGACCACCGTCCCGCGCGTGCCCTGCGCCCTGCGGACGGGCCGGGCGGCAAGGGCCAGCAGGCGCCCGCACGCCCTGCGCCAGCGCGGCGTCGCCCGCGTCGGGGTCGAAGGAGACGATGTCACGAGAGGTAAAGTCCTGGAGCGGCCCGAAGCGATACGATCATGATCGCCGTCAAGCCGTTGGCGGGGCCGAAGGTTGCCATGCGCCGCTCGGAACGAACGGCCTCACAGGCGCTCGATCTCGGCCAGCAGCGTATCGGAGAGGGTGATCCCCTCCTCCGCGGCGCGTGCACGGGCGGCGAGACGGCGCGTGCCGGGCAGCCGTGCGCCGTCCTGTTCCGCGATCGACCGGGCCAGCAATGCGAAGCGTTCGAGCGCGTGGCCGGCAAAGGCAGTGGCGTCGATGGCGAGGATCAACTGTCCCGTCGCGGGAGGCTCGCCTTCGGCATCGAGGAAGGACGAGGCCTCCCCGGCAAAGCGCGCGCCGGTGAGACCGGCGGCGAGCAGCTCGACCATGAGCGCCAGGGCCGTGCCCTTGGCGTCGCCCAGCGGCACCATCGTGCCGGCAAGCGCGGCCGTGGGATCGGTGGTAGGATCGCCCTTCGCGTCGAGCGCCCAGCCTTCGGGGATCGCCTCGCCGCGTTGCTTGGCGGCGATGATGTTGCCGCGCGCCACTTTCGAAAGGGAAAGATCGACGATGATCGGCTCGTCTCCCGGCAGCGGGCAGGCGAAGGCGATCGGGTTGGTGCCGAAGACCGGCCGCGTTCCGCCCCAGGGCGCCATGGAGGCCGGGGCATTGGCGAACAGGATCGCCACGAGGCCGTGCGCGGCCAGGGCTTCCACCGGCCGTCCCGCCGCCCCGCAATGATGCGAACGGCGGATGGCGGCCGCGGCGATCCCCTGCTCGCGGGCGATCTCCGGCAGGAGCGCGACCGCCGCGTCGAGGGCCGGATAGGCGAAGCCATGGGCGGCATCGACGGCGAGCAGGCCCGGCTTCGGCCGCTCGCAGGAGACGACGGCGTCGCCGACGACCTTCCCCACCCGCACCTGTTCGCCATAGGCGAGGAGCCGCATGAGCCCGTGGGTTCGCAGCCCGTCGGCCTCCGCGCCCACGAGGGCACGGGCGACGCTCTCCGCATTCGCGGGAGCAGTTCCGCAACGGATCAGGGTGTCGGCGGCGAGACGATGGGCGGCGTCGAGGCGAAGGATCGGCATGGCTTGGCTTTGTCACAGCTCTCGGCAACGTGTCGAGGGAGAAGTCCGGTCCGGACGGGACGTCGCTCGTCGCGCCATACTTCGACGCTCTTCGAGTGCAACATCAAAGACGATTCATCGAGGTGACAAGCTGAGCCATTGTCATCGATCCGCTTATGTCAGGTATTCTCGCATAAAAATCATCGGATCGATCTTTCGATGAACCATGCGCGTCGTTCAACGTTGTTGAGTCAAACCGATAGGACGTGAGGAAACATATTATGCAGATCAAGACATTGGCTGTCGCCGCCGCACTCGCTGTCTCCGTTGGCGGTTCGGCCTTCGCCCAGACCGCCGCAGGCGGCGGCAGCGCGGAGGGCAACATGAACAGCCCGGGCAGCGTGAAAAGCAACAGCGAGAAGGGAATGGAGCGCATGGGCGGCTCGTCGACGGGCACCGGCGTGAATTCCACCGGTTCCACCATGTCGCGCGACGTTCCCTCGAACGCGACGCCGGGTGCGCCGGCCGGTTCGAACAGCGGTAACGCCGCCACCGGCAGCGGAGCCGCCCCCAGCGGGAAGTAAGGTGGTGCGAAGCTCTCGCCTCGCCGAGTGAGAGCCGCTCGTCGACGATACCGCCCCGCGCGCCGTCAGGCTCGCGGGGTTTTTCGTGCACAGTTCCCGCAGGACACGGCGTGGAGGACGGCGGCGTCGAGATTGGATTTCTGCGACCGGTTTGCAGGCCGAAGACGTACGCCGACTATCCGAACAAAAATCGTTCTGGCGGTTTATCGGCGATTAACCAAGTTCACGCTGAATGGGATCGATCAAAGTTGATGGTTCCCTAAACGGCAAATCCGATCTGTGCGGTTCTCTCGAAGCTCTTCCGGAGTTCGAGCGAGGCCTCATGACGGCCGCGCGGGCAGGGCACGCGTATCCGAGTACAGCCCGCATGATCGACGATGCGCCCTCCTATCGCCGCCGCTCCCACCGTCGCCGCCCGCGCAGCCGAGTCCTGCTGAAGACCGCCATCGTCGCGCTGTTCGTCGCGACATTTCCGCGGCTGACCGGATTGGAGGCACCGGTTCCCGCCGCCCTGCCCCAGCTCGCGAGCCGACCTGCAGCGCCCGAGGCTCCCGCTTCCGCCGCAACCGGCACCTATGCCTGGATGCTCGACCCCTCCCCCGCCATGGGCGCGCGGACGCCGGAATGGAGCGCTGCCGCTTCTGAGCCGATGCGGGTCGCGGCATTCGAGCCGGCGACCGCGCCGTCTACCCCCGCAGCGGTCGGAATCGTCTCGACCGATCCCGCTCCCACAACGACGCCCTTCCGGCAGACCGCCCGCCTCGTTCAGCCGATGCCCGCACCGGTGCCGCGCCCGCTCGACCTGAAGCCCTTGTCCCGCCAAGAGCCTCGCCTCGCCCTGCGCCGGCCTTCGTCGCGGACGGTTGTCGCTGCCCGGCAGAACGCCGAGGCCGAGCGCTCGTTCTTCGAGACGGTGTTCGGCCGCCGGACTCCGGACCAGACTCCCGCCCTCGCCTATGCATCCGCCGATACGGATGCCATCGACTCGTCCCAGCGGCGCGTTCTCGATCGCGTGCCCTCCAATGCCGGCGGCGGGACCGCGATCTACGACATCAGCGCGAGCACGGTGACGCTGCCGAGCGGCGAGCTGCTGGAGGCCCATTCCGGCCTCGGCCAGCACATGGACAACCCTCGCCTCGTCCACGTCCGGATGCGTGGCGCGACCCCGCCCGGCACCTACGATCTCACCGAGCGCGAAGCCCTGTTCCACGGCGTGCGGGCCTTGCGACTCACCCCCCAGGGCGGCAGCGCCGCGATCCACGGCCGCGACGGAATCCTGGCCCATACCTACATGCTCGGCCCGAGCGGCGCCTCGAACGGCTGCGTGGTGTTCAGGGATTACAATCGCTTCCTGCAGGCCTACCTGCGCGGCGAGGTGAGGCGCCTGGTGGTGGTGGCCGGCTACAAGGGCGATGCGCCGGCCTCGCTCACGGCGAAGCTGTTCGGCCGCTGATCGTCTCCTGGCCTGCGTCGGGCCGCCATCGCCCGGCAGGATTCGGCGCTCCGACGGCATTCGTCGATACGGGCCGTCATGTCCCGTGACGTCATCCTCCGCTTCCTTCGTTGAGGCCATGCAGGACGGTGCATCGGGCGAAATTCCCTCCGGAGGATCACGCCGCTGTCAGGGATGGATCGAGAGTCGCGCTCGGAATGACGCGCCCATGGTGTCGCTCCGATTCGCCCTGGACATCACAGGTTTCGACGCTCAAAAAATCGCATAGGTTCCAGACCTTAATGCAAAGTCCGAAAATAACTTATGTTCCATACGGTGATTATCACAGATGATTAGCTTGTGTTGATCGGCCCCGATCGATTTATGATAAGCTCAAGCTAAGTTTTGCTTGAGGCGATGCGCTCAGCATTCGGGAACTCATGGACTCGGCCGGTGTTTTCGCTTGGAGCCCTCGGCGAAAGGGTTCGGCCCCGCTGCCCTGGTGCGTCACGCGCTTCTGGGGATCGTCCTGGCATTTCGGTTTCGAGAGCGCGCGATGAAAGCATTGTGCTGGCACGGCAAGGGTGACATCCGCTGCGATACGGTACCCGATCCCCGGATCGAGGATGCGCGCGACGTCATCATCAAGGTCACGTCCTGCGCCATCTGTGGTTCGGATCTCCATCTCATGGACGGCCAGATGCCGACCATGGAGAGTGGTGACGTTCTCGGTCACGAGTTCATGGGCGAGGTGGTCGAGGTCGGCCAGGGTTTCACGAAGTTCAAGAAGGGCGACCGGATCGTCGTGCCCTTCAACATCAATTGCGGCGAGTGCCGTCAGTGCAAGCTCGGCAACTGGTCCGTCTGCCAGCGCTCGAACCGCAACGCCGAGATGGCGGCCGCGCAGTTCGGCTACACGACGGCGGGTCTGTTCGGGTATTCGCACCTCACCGGTGGCTACGGTGGCGGGCAGGCGGAATACGTGCGCGTCCCGATGGCCGACGTGGCACCGATGCTGGCACCCGAAGGCGTCGACGACGAGTCGCTCCTGTTCCTCACCGACATCCTGCCCACCGGCTGGCAGGGTGCCGAGCATTGCGAGGTCGAGGGCGGCGAGATCATCGCGGTCTGGGGCGCCGGCCCGGTGGGGCTGTTCGCGATTCAATCCGCCAAGATCATGGGCGCCGAGCGCATCATCGCCATCGACACGGTGCCCGAGCGCCTCGCCCTCGCCCGCACATACGGCGCCACCGACATCATCGATTTCATGCAAGAGGACGTGTTCGAGCGGATCAAGGAGATCAGCAAGGGCGAAGGTGCCGACGGGGTGATCGACTGCGTCGGCATGGAGGCCAGCGCCGGGCACGGCGTCGCCAGCCTCGTCAACACGATCCAGGAGAAGCTCACCTCGACCCAGCGCCCCTACGCCCTCATGGAGGCGATCAAGGCCGTCCGTCCCTGCGGGATCGTCTCGGTGCCCGGCGTCTATGGCGGCCCGATCCCGGTGAACATGGGATCGATCGTACAGAAGGGCCTGACCCTGAAGAGCGGCCAGACCCACGTGAAGCGCTATCTCGAGACGCTGACGAGGCTGATCCAGGAGGGCAAGATCGACATGACCTCCATGATCACCCATCGCTCCACCGACCTCGCCGACGGTCCGGAGCTCTACAAGACCTTCCGCGACAAGAAGGACGGCTGCGTGAAGGTGGTGTTCCACCCGAACTGACCAAGCCGACGAGGCGGATGTGGCCCGGGGCCATATCCGAACGACGGGTCCTTCCTGCTGCGCTAGCCGCGCGCGAGGGCAGCCTGGAACTCGGCCTCGGGCAGCAGTGCGCCACCGGTGGTCCAGACTACATGTGTCGCCTGCCCGGTTCCGGCCGCGGCGAGATAGGGTCGGACGGCGGCGAACCCCGCCGCCGCGGAGGGTTCGAGCCGCAGCCCCGGATCCGACCAGAGGCGCTTCATCCAGACGAACAGGTCGGCATCCGCCACGGTCACCACCGCCTCGATGAGGGAGCCTACGGTTTCCGCCACCAGCATCGAGGCGCCCGCGACCGCCAGCCCGTCCGCGGCGGTGCGGTTGTCGAGGCCGATCTCGTAGACGTCGACGGGGCGTGACAGGCCGGCGGCGAGTTGCACCAGCATGCAGGGCGAGGCCACCGGCTCCACGAAGATGCAGCGTAGCGCGTCGCCGAACAGCAGTTTCAGGCCGAAGGTGACGCCTCCGGGCGCACCGCCGACGCCGCAGGGCAGGAAGACGCAGAGCGGGTGCTCGGCATCGATTTGGATGCCGGCCGCTTCGATCTGGCGCCGCAGGTCGAAGGCCGCCGCCGCATAGCCGAGGAACAGGTCGACGGAGCTCTCGTCGTCGACGAAATGCGCGTCGGCCCGGCCCTCGAAAGCGACGCGCGCTGCGGCGACCGCGCTGCCGTAATCGCCCTGATGCTCGACCACGCGGGCGCCGAGGTCCCGCAGGCGCTGCTTCTTCCAGGCCTTGGCGTCGTGGGACATGTGGATTTCGACCGCGAAGCCCAGCGCCCGCGCCATCACGCCGACGCTGAAGCCGAGATTGCCGGTGCTGCCCACCGCCACGGTATGGGCACCGAACATCTCCCGCGCCTCCGCCCCGGCGAGACGGGTATAGGAATCCCCCGGCCGCAGCAGGCCCGTCTCCAGGCCGAGCCGCTCGGCATGGACCAGCACCTCGTAGACGCCGCCGCGCGCCTTGATGCAGCCCGTGACCGGCAGATCGTGATCGGCCTTGACCCAGACCGCACCGCCGTTCGGGCCGGAAATGGTCCGAGCGACCGCATCGGTCAGCGGTATCAGGGCAGAGTCGATGCGCCCGGTTTCGAGATCGTCGAAAAGGTGGCGCAGCAGCGGGTCGAAGCGGCGCCAGCGCGCCTCGGCCGCTTCCACATCGGCCAGGGACAAGGCGAGCGTCGGCAGGATCTCGGCGGCCGGCTCGATATGGGGATTGAGCCAGACGGTCGGCCGTCCCTCCCGGACGCCGGCGGGAATGGCGTCGAGGGAATTGGCGGGCGAGGTCTCTGAATCCGTGGTCTCGCTATCCATGCTCGGGCGCCCTTTCGTCTCTCGTGACCCGGATCGCCCGGACGATCGTGCGGCGCTCGATGGACCGATGGCGGAGCCGACCGCAAGGCCCCGTCGTCACAGATCCATCGGTGCGTTGTCGACGACTTCCTTCATGACGAAGAAGGTCCGTGTCTGGCGCACTCCCGGCAGCGCGATCAAGGTGTTGCTGTGGAGCCGGTTGAAATCCGCCATGTCGCGCACGCGGATCTTGAGGAAATAATCGAAATCGCCGGCGACCAGATGGCAGTCGAGCATGGTCGGCATCGCCTGGGCCGCGGCCTCGAAGGCGGCGAAGCTCTCCGGCGTCGAGCGGTCGAGCACGACCCCGACGATGACGAGGGAGCCCCGCCCGACCTTCTCCGGCGCGATCTGCGCATGGACGCCGCTGATATAGCCCTCGTCGAACAGGCGCTGCGTGCGGCGGTGGCAGGTGGCGGCACTCGTATTCACCCGCTTGGCGATCTCGGCATTGTTCATCCGCCCGTCGGCCTGGAGCAGACGCAGGATCTTCAGGTCGATCCGGTCGAGCGATGGCGACATGGAAGAAGCATTCAAATTCAAGCACATTTGCGGATGAGATGGGCGGATTTTCAGGAATAATGCAAGACAAGAGTGTTAAAATTCTCGGATATTCGAGAGCACCTTTCGCGCGTCGTTTGCTAGCGTTCGGTCCTCATCAGATCGAGGACGCCCTTTCCATGCTGTCGAAATTCGAGCGCTATCCCCTCACCTTCGGCCCGAGCCCGATCGAGAAGCTGTCGCGCCTGACCGCCCATCTCGGCGGCGATGTCGAGATCTATGCCAAGCGCGAGGACTGCAATTCCGGCCTCGCCTATGGCGGCAACAAGCTGCGCAAGCTCGAATACATCGTGCCCGATGCCATCGCGAGCGGAGCCGACACGCTGGTCTCCATCGGCGGCGTGCAGTCCAACCATACCCGCATGGTCGCGGCGGTGGCCGCCAAGATCGGGATGAAGTGCCGGCTGATCCAGGAAGCCTGGGTGCCGCACGAGGATGCGGTCTACGACCGGGTCGGCAACATCCTCTTGTCCCGCATCATGGGCGCCGAGACGCAGCTCGTGGATGACGGCTTCGACATCGGCATCCGCGAGAGCTGGAAGGCGGCCCTGGAGGATGTGAAGGCCAAGGGCGGGAAGCCCTACGCGATTCCCGCCGGCGCCTCGGTGCACAAGTTCGGCGGTCTCGGCTATGTGGGCTTCGCCGAGGAGGTCCGCGCGCAGGAGGCCGAGATGGGCGTGCATTTCGACTACATCGTCGTCTGCACCGTCACCGGCTCCACCCATGCGGGCATGGTGGTGGGCTTCGCCGCCGACGGGCGCGCCCGCAACGTCATCGGCATCGATGCGTCCTGCACCCCGGCCCAGACCAAGGCGCAGGTGCTCGACATCGCGCAGAAGACGGCCGCCCTCATCGGCGCCCCCGAGATCACCGCCGACGACGTCGTCCTCAACGAGGATTACGCCTACCCGGTCTACGGCGTGCCCTCGAAGGAGACGATCGAGGCGATCCGCCTCTCGGCGCGGCTGGAGGCCATGATTACCGACCCGGTCTACGAGGGGAAGTCGATGCAGGGCATGATCGATCTCACCCGCAAGGGCTTCTTCCCGAAGGGTTCGAAGGTGCTCTACGCCCATCTCGGCGGCGCACCGGCCCTGAACGGCTACAGCTACACCTTTCGGAACGGCTGAGCGGGGACGCTCACGCGCCGCCGGTCCCCACCGGCGGCAGGGCGGCCACGAGCTGGCGCAGGAACGCTTCGGCCGCGTGCGGCAGTTTTCGGTCCCGCATCAGCTGCACCTGGATGCCGCGCCGTAGGCTCGCCAGCGACTGGACCGGGATGCAGACCAGTTCGCCGAGCCGCACGGGTGTCTGCACCGAGAGGGCCGACATCAGCGCGATCCCCTTCGTCCGCCGCACGAACGGGAGGAGCGCGGTGAGGATGTTGGAGGTGAGCGTCGGCTCGATGAGGATGCCCTCCGCCCGGCAGGCCGCGTCGAACACGAGACGCGCCGTGGTGTCGAGGGGCGGCATCGCGATCGGATAGGCCTGTAGCTCGCCGATCCGGATCGAGGCCCTGCCGGCCAGCGGATGGTCGGGGGCTGCCAGCGCCACCATCTCGACCGTCGTGTCGTAGATCACGGTGACGAGGTTCGTCGGTGCCAGCGCGAAGGTGACGCCGATATCGGCGTCGCCCGCCGCCACCACCTGCGTCACCTGTGCCGGCGGCAGGACCCGGATCTCGAATCGGATGCCCGGGTAGCGCGCGTGGAATTCCGCGATGGCGTTCGGCAGTAGGTCGAGGGCGAACCCTTCCGCCGTGGCGATGCGGATGAAGCCGCGCGCCAACCCCTGCAGTTCCTGGATCTCGGCCGCCACCTGCTCGGCCCGCACCAGCGTCTGCCGCGCATGCTGGGCCAGAAGTTCCCCCGCTGGGCTCAGGACCATGCCGCGGGGACGGCGCTCGAACAGGACGCAATCGAGCTCCGCTTCGAGATTGGCGATCTGGCGGCTGATCGCAGAGGCCGCGACGTTCAACTGGGTCGATGCGGCGGCGATCGAACCCGTCCGGGCGACGGCGAGGAAGTAGCGCAGGCCGGACATCTGCATGGTCGGTCTCCCGAGCCCGAAACCGGGCGCCGCTATCATTGCCGAAACGGCACGGCAAACTTCGATAAATTCTACTTGTTGCGATGCAAAATGCACAACATCATGGCACGACGAAAAAAGCGGCAGTGCGGAGCGGGAATGTCCGTCGCGGTGCCGCTCAGCCGAAAGGGTGCAGATCATGGCGAGACAGGTTCCCGCGGCAGGCGTCGCGCTCGTTCTCCTGCTGACGACGTTCGTCGTGCCGGCCCTGGCCGGCAAGGCCGACGATACTCTGGTCTATGCCTCGGATACGGAGCCTGAGAACGTCAGCCCGTATCACAACAGCGCCCGAGAGGGCGTCATCCTGGCGCGCAACGTCTGGGACACGCTGCTCTACCGCGACCCGAAGACCGGCGCGTATCAGCCCATGCTGGCCACCGCCTGGAAATGGGTCGATCCGACCACCCTCGAACTGACCCTGCGCGAAGGGGTGACCTTCCATAACGGCGACGTGTTCGGTCCCGAGGACGTGGCCTTCACCTTCAACTACGTGCTGACGCCCGAGGCGCGCACGGTGACGAAGCAGAACGTCGACTGGATGAAGTCGACGGAAGTCGTGGACGCCAGGACGGTCCGCATCCACCTGAAGACCGCTTTTCCGGCGGCGCTCGAATACCTCGCCGGCCCGATGCCGATCTTCCCGGCCGCCTATTTCAGGAAGGTGGGCCTCGATGGTTTCGCCAAGGCCCCCATCGGCACCGGCCCCTACCGCATCGTCAGTGTCGATAACGGGCGCGGCGTGAAGATGGAGCGCAACGCCACGTACTGGCCGGGCAGCCCCATCGGCCAGCCGAAGATCGGCAAGCTCGAGTTCCGCGTCATCCCCGATGCCGACAGCCGCATGGCCGAGCTCGTCACCGGCGGCATCGACTGGATCTGGCGGGTGCCGAGCGATCAGGCCGACCAGTTGAATGCGGCCCCCAACGTCTCCGTGCTCAGTGCCGAGACCATGCGCGTCGGCTTCCTGCAATTCGACACTCTCGGTCGCGCCAGGGAGAACTCGCCCCTCAAGGATCCCCGCGTCCGCCAGGCGATCTCCTACGCCATCGACCGCAAGGCGATGGTCGACAATCTGGTTCGCGGCGGAAGCCGCGTCATGAACTCCGCCTGCTTCATCGATCAGTTCGGCTGCACCGACGAGGGCGTGCCGCGCTACGCCTACGACCCGGCCAAGGCCAAGGCGCTGCTCAAGGAAGCCGGCTACCCCAACGGGTTCGAGATCGATCTCGGCGCCTATCGCGAGCGCGACTATGCGGAAGCCGTGATCGGCTACCTGCGCGCGGTGGGGATCACCGCCCGGCTCAACTACCTGCGCTACGCGGCCCTGCGCGACATGATCCGCGGCGGCAAGGTCTCCATCGCCTTCCAGACCTGGGGCTCGTTCTCGGTGCTCGACGTCTCCGCCTTCACCGGCGTCTATCTCAAGGGCGGCGACGAAGACCTGACCAAGGATCCCGAGACCATCGCCGCCCTGCAGGCGGGCGACGGCGCCACCGATCCCGCTATGCGCAAGGTGAAGTACGCCGAGGCGCTCAAGCGCATCGCGGCCCAGGCCTACATCCTGCCGATGTTCTCCTACTCCACCAACTACGCCTTCACCTCCGACCTCGCCTTCACGGCACAGCCCGACGAGCTGCCGCGCTTCTACGCGGCGAGCTGGAAGTAAGGGTTCCAAAGGCGCCGGCTCTGTCAGCAGACCGCGTCCCTCTCCCCCTCGTGGGGAGAGGTTGGGAGTGGGGGTGGTTGGGCGACCCTCACTCGGCTGAGGCTGGCGGAGCGACCCCCACCTCCAACTCCTCCCCACAAGGGGAGGAGGGCCGCGTCGCGACTGGCCCAACCGAACGAGGACTACGGCCCATGCTCAGGTTCATGATCCAACGAAGTCTGGTGGCGGTCGCGGTCGCCGTGACGGTGTCGGTGGCGAGTTTCCTGCTGCTGCACCTCTCCGGCGATCTCGCCACCGCCATCGCGGGTCCCGAGGCGACCTCCACCCAGATCGAGGCGATCCGGATCCAGTACGGGCTGAACCAGCCGCTCCTGGCCCAGTTCACCGCCTGGGCGTGGAAGGCCCTGCATCTCGATTTCGGAAATTCGTTCTACTTCCGGGAAAGTGTGGTCGACCTGCTGGCCTCCCGCATGCCGATCACCCTGTTCCTCGGCGTGGTGGCTCTCGCCGTCGCTCTCTTTGTGGCGATTCCCCTCGGCGTGCTCGCGGCGGTGAAGCGCGACACCTGGATCGACCGGCTCGCCCTGTCGGTCTCGGTGCTGGGCCAGGCGATGCCGAGCTTCTGGTTCGGCCTGACCCTGATCATGGTCTTCTCGGTCAACCTGCGCTGGCTGCCGGTGTCGGGCAATACGACCTGGAAGCACTTCGTGCTGCCGGCCGTCGCGCTCGGCTACTACGCCATGCCCGCCGTGATGCGGCTCACCCGCAACGGCATGTTGGAGGTGCTGGCCTCGGACTACGTCCGCACCGCCCGTGCCAAGGGCCTGCCTCCGCGAAAAATCCTGATCCGGCATGCGCTCCGCAACGCCGTGATCCCGGTGATCGCGCTGGCCGCCGTGCAGTTCGGCTTCATGCTCGGCGGCTCCATCGTGATCGAGGCGGTGTTCTCGCTCCAGGGGCTCGGCCAGCTCGCCTGGGAATCCATCGCTCGCAACGACTTCCCCGTGGTGCAGGCGATCGTGCTGGTCCTGGCGATGATCTACATCGCCCTGACGTTGGCCGCCGACCTCCTCAACGCCTTCCTCGATCCCCGGCTGCGCCAATGACCCTCCAGCCATCCGCATCCCCGCTCAGTGCCGGACTGCCCGAGACGCCGGTGACCGTGCCGGCCGAACCGCAGGCGCCCCTCCCGGCCGCCCGCTCGCCCACCGCCCTCGCCCTCCGGCGCGGCCTCCACCATGGCGGCTTCATGATCGGGGCCGTGATCCTCGGAGTGATCGTCCTCGCCGCTCTGGCCGCTCCCCTGATCGCGCCGCACGATCCCTATGCCCAGGATGTCTCGCGCCGTCTGATCCCGCCGATCTGGAACGCGAAGGGCAGCTGGGACCACGTGCTCGGCACCGACAAGCTCGGGCGCGACTATCTCAGCCGTCTGATCTACGGCAGCCAGATCTCGCTGCTCATCGGGATCGCGGCGGCCTGCATCTCCGGCCTGATCGGCACCGTGCTCGGCATCTGCGCCGGCTATTTCGGCGGCAAGGTCGATGCGCTCGTGAGCTACGTCGTGACTACGCGCCTCGCCATGCCGGTGGTGCTGGTGGCGTTCGCCATGGCCTCCCTGGTCGGCGGCTCGCTGAAGGTCGTGGTGCTCGTGCTGGGGCTGCTGCTGTGGGATCGCTTCGCCGTGGTCACGCGGGCCGCGACCCGGCAGATCCGCGATCAGGACTTCGTCGCGGCGGCCCGGGCCGCCGGCTTCTCGAATGCGCGGATCCTCTTCCAGGAAATCCTGCCCAACATCTTCAACGCCCTCATCGTCGTGGCGACGCTGGAGATGGCGCACGCGATCCTGCTGGAGGCGGCCCTGTCGTTCCTCGGTCTCGGCGTCCAGCCGCCCCTGCCCTCCTGGGGGCTGATGATCGCCGAGGGCAAGCCGTACATGTTCTTCCAGCCCTGGGTCATCACCATCCCGGGTGTCGCGCTCCTCGTCCTCGTGCTGGCCATCAACCTCCTGGGCGACGGCCTGCGGGACGTCACGGCCCCGGAGGGGCGGCGCTAGGCGCCTCGTTCGCGCCCGCATTTTCCGAAGACCAGAGTCCCCTGTCCGGGCCCTCGCGCCGCGCGCGGCCCTGCCAACCAACCCGAGCGGATCCATGTCCCGACACGATGCCATCGCCCTGGCGACCCGCCATTACGACGAGGGCGGTTTCCTCGCCGCCCTGCAGGATGCCGTCGGACGGCGGACCGAGAGCCAGACCGAGAGCCAGGTCCCGCAGCTCCACGCCTATCTCGGCGATTTCCTCGTGCCCGCGATCGCGCCGCTGGGCTTCACGAGCAGCATCCTCGACAATCCCGACGGCGAGCACGGCCCCTTCCTCATCGCCGAGCGGCACGAGGGCGCCGACCTTCCCACCGTGCTGATCTACGGCCACGGCGACACCGTGCGCGGCTATCCCGAACAATGGCGCGCCGGCCTCGACCCGTGGACGATCGTCGTCGAGGGCGACCGCTGGTACGGCCGCGGTACCGCCGACAACAAGGGCCAGCACGTCATCAATCTCGGCGCGCTCGAGGCTGTGATGACGGCGAAGGGTGGTCGCCTCGGCTTCAACACCAGGCTCCTCATCGAGATGGGCGAGGAATCCGGTTCGCCGGGCCTGCGCGATCTCTGCCGGTCGGAAGCCGGGGCGCTCGCCGCCGACGTCCTCATCGCCTCGGACGGGCCACGGGTGAGCGCGGAGCGCCCCACGATCTTCCTCGGCTCGCGCGGCGGCTACACGTTCGAGCTCGTCGTGAACCTGCGCGAGGGCAGCCACCATTCCGGCAATTGGGGTGGCCTCCTGCGCAACCCCGGCACGGTGCTCGCCAACGCCATCGCGACCCTGGTGGACGGGCGCGGCAAGATCCTTCTCGATGCCCTGCGGCCGCCCGCGATCCCCGAGGGTGTACGGCAGGCGCTCGCCGACATCGCCGTGGGCACCGACCCCACCGCGCCGAAGATCGATGAGGATTGGGGCGAGCCCGGCCTATCCGCTGCCGAGCGCGTGTTCGGCTGGAACACCCTGGAAGTCCTCGCCTTCAAGACCGGCGACCCGGACGGTCCGCTCAACGCCGTGCCGCCCCACGCCAAGGCGACGCTGCAATTGCGCTTCGTCGTCGGCACCGATTGGGAAGGCCTGATCCCGGCCGTCCGCGCCCATCTCGACGCTCACGGTTTCCCGATGGTCGAGGTCCGTGCCGCCCGCTCCGAAGTGTTCCGCGCCACCCGGCTTCCCGTCGAGGATGCCTGGGTCGGCTGGGCGCTCGCCTCGATCGAGGCCAGCACCGGCAAGCGCCCGGCTTTGCTGCCCAATCTCGGCGGTTCGCTGCCCAACGACGCCTTCTCCGAGATCCTCGGCCTGCCGACCCTGTGGGTGCCGCATTCCTACCCGGCCTGCCTCCAGCACGGGCCGGACGAGCACCTGCTCGGTCCGATGAGCCGCGAGGCGCTGGCCCTGATGGCCGGCCTGTTCTGGGACCTGGGCGAGACCGGTCCCGCCATCGTGGCGGCACGCAACGCGACACGGGAGACCCGACCATGAGCGAGCCCGTCATCCGCATCCGCAACCTCACCCTGGCGCTGCCGAAGGGCGCGGACCGGCCCAACGCGGTGGAGGACCTCTCCCTCGACCTGATGCCGGGCAAGATTCTCTGCGTGGTCGGCGAATCGGGCTCCGGCAAGTCGATGAGCGCCTACGCCCTCACCGGTCTGCTCCCGCGCGCCCTGACGCCGATGGGCGGGCGCATCGAGTTCGAGGGTCGCGACCTCCTCGCTCTCGGCGAGCGCGACTGGCGGAGCCTGCGCGGGCGCCGCATCGCCATGGTGTTCCAGGAGCCGATGACGGCGCTCAACCCGGTGATGCGCATCGGCGACCAGATCGCCGAGATGTTCGAGGCACACGGTCTCCTCACCAAGCCCGAGCGGAAGGCCAAGGCCATCGCGCTCGCCGCCGAGGTCGGCCTGCCCGATCCGGCGCAGATCGTGCGCGCCTACCCGCACCAGCTCTCGGGCGGCCAGCGCCAGCGTGCGATGATCGCCATGGCCCTCGCCCTCGAACCCTCGATCCTGGTCGCGGACGAGCCGACCACGGCCCTCGACGTCACCACCCAGGCGCAGATCCTGAAACTGATCCGCGATTTGCAGCGGCGCCGGGGCATGAGCGTCCTGTTCATCACCCACGATTTCGGGGTCGTGGCCGACATCGCCGACCATGTGGCGGTGCTCCAGCGCGGCAAGCTGGTGGAATCGGGCTCTGCCGCCGATGTCCTGCGGAACCCGCAGCATCCCTATACCAAGGCCCTCCTTGCGGCGGTGCCGAGCATCGTGCCCCCGGAGCGCGAATCACGGGAGGGCGCGCCCATCGCCCTCTCGGCCATCGGCTTGACGAAAACCTACACCTCGCGCCGGGGCCTGTTCGGGCCGCCGCGCATCGTCCACGCGGTCAAGGAGGTGGCGTTCGACGTCCGTCGCGGCGAGACCCTGGGGTTGGTGGGTGAATCGGGCTCGGGCAAATCCACCACGGCGCGCCTGGCGATCCGGCTGATCGATCCCGACCGGGGCACAATCCGCCTCGGCGCGCTGGATTACACCGCGCTCGGAGGGAACCGCCTGCGCAGCGAACGCAAGCGCATCCAGATGATCTTCCAGGACCCCTTTGCATCTCTCAACCCACGCCGGACGGTGGAGCAGATCATCATCGCCGGGCCGATCGCCCATGGCATTCCGGCGCGCGAGGCGCGTGCACGGGCGCGGGAACTCCTCGACCTCGTGGGTCTCTCGCCGAGCGCCGCCGAGCGCTATCCCAACGCCTTCTCGGGTGGCCAGCGCCAGCGCATCGGCATCGCCCGGGCGCTCGCCATGGAGCCCGACGTGCTGGTCGCCGACGAGGCGGTCTCGGCGCTCGACGTCTCGGTGCAGGCGCAGGTACTCGACCTTCTCGAGGATCTGAAGCAGCGCCTCAACCTCGCGATGCTGTTCATCACGCACGACCTGCGCGTCGCGGCCAAGATCTGCGACCGGATCGCGGTGATGCATCGCGGCGAGATCGTGGAGCAGCGGCGGACCGCCGACCTGTTCCGCCAGCCCGAGCATCCCTATACCCGCGATCTTCTGTCGGCCGTCCCCGGCCTGCAGAGGGACGTGGCCTGCAGAGAGACTTGGCCTGAAGGACCGGCACCGGCCGGTTTTTATTTCCGCCAGGCGTCGATCCAGGAACTGACAGGCTCAACCACATAGGAGAGGAGCGAGGAGGCCCAGCCCCTCGCCTTGGCCCCGATCGATTGCTTGCCCCGCCGCCGGGCTTCCGCCTCGGCGGCCTGGGCCACCAGCATCGCCGAGACGTACTCGTTCTCAAGAGGCTTGCATTCGGCCAAAGCCGCCTTCTGCGCGGCATGGGTCGCCATGCCGGCGGGCTGTCCAGAGAAGGCCTGCCGCACGCATTTGTGCCACCGGCGTTCGAGGAAATCGAGATCGCCCGAAGCCGCCGATGCCTCCTGTGCCGCCGCGGCATGTCCGCATGACACGACGCCGAGGGAAGCCGCGGCACTCGCCATCAGGGCACCGGCGAGGAAAGCGGGAGGCCTCGCCTGTCTAACGGGCACCGGCCCGGGTCTCGTCGAGCACGGCTTCGACCGCGGCGATCGCATTCTCCAGCTCCGCGATGCGGCGCAGGGTGCTGTCGGCCGGCATCGTGTCGTGTTCCGCGGCCTCCAGGATCAGGGCGCGCTGGCGGGCTTTGAGACGGTCCAGGAGAGATTCGAGCTTAGGCATGCGCTGGACTTAAACGGGCCTTACCCGATCGACAACAAGTGTTTGCATCGAAAACACCGGGATGTTGCGCAAAACATCCCTCAAACTCAAGGAGAGATGTCCAGGGTCAAGATCGGATCGCGGCTCCGATCTGTCTTCTCGCCACCCTGCCGCAGGCCGCGAGAACGATGCCGTGCTGAACCTTTCCTCCGATCGAGGGTTCAACAAGCCCGTGGATGCTCCTGGAAACGTGATGATGTCGAAGACCATGTCCGCCGAATTCAAGAGCCGACGCGACGCCGAGACGGCGGTGGAACACCTCGTGCAGGAACACGGGATCGACCGGGGAGCCGTGACCATCCACGCGGCCGGGAGCGACAACAGCGCCGGAACCGAGGCGGCACGAGCCGATATCGAGGACGGCCGTCTCAAGGAAGGCACCGAAGGCGAGCCCGCTCTGGAAGGCGCCATTCGCGTCACCGTCGAGATCGAAGACGGGCTGACGGAGAAGGTCATGACGTCCTTCGAGACCTATGCCGGACGCTCGGTCGACGCCGGATGATCCGCAACCGGCCTCAGCGGGGCGTCGTCCCCGGTGGGGCATGACGGGACGGCTCGTCGCCACAGAGCCAGGTGGCGAGCGCCCGGAATGTCCAGCGTGCGCCGTCTATGACGTCGCCAGCCGGGCTGTCCTCGCCGGACCGGTCGAGGAAGGCCCGGAACGACGTCCACATGGCGGCTGTGTCCCGCTTCCCGTAGCCTTCGTAATAGGCACAGCCGCCCGAGGCGATCGTCTCGCCGAGGCTCCGCCGGACATGATGGGCGATGACCTGACCCCCGAGCGTCGAGCCTTCCGTGACGTAGAGGGCGCCGAGGATCGCCGCGCGGTCGTCGAAACCGGTGAACGGCGAGAAACGGGGCAGCGCCTCGATCGCCTCCCCGCTCATCCCGAAATGGCGGAGGTCCCGTTCGAGCAGGTGGCGTTTGCCGAGCGGCTGCGCGAAATCCGCGCCGAAGGCCGCGGCGACGGCGGGCTCGAAAACCCGGTGGAAGCCCCACCAGCGGGCGAGCAGGGAGCGGTAGCCCTCCTGGGTCGCCATCCGCTGCCGCCAATCGAGCCGGCGTTCCAGATCTTCGTGCTGGTCCCGCGTCTCGCTCCTGAGACGATCCGACAATGTCGGCCGCCGCTGCGGGCCGGCCAAATCCGTCCAGGCCGAATCGGTGGAAACGGGGTCCGCTCGGATCATGGCATCGACATCGGCTCGGGCGCCCCGATGGGGGCCGTCAGGATTACCCTCAATCCCGGTCGGTTGTTCGTGTTCTCGATCGTCCCGCCGAGCCGGTCCACCATGGCGTTGAGCATCCTCGTCCCGAAGCCGCTCCTGCTGTCCGTCTTGCCCTGGCCCTCATCGGCGACGATCAGGCGGAAGCGGGCGCGATGCTGTTCAAGGCTGATGACGATCGGCCCGGCGGCGCCGGCATAGGCGTATTTGTTGGCGTTGATGACGAGCTCGGTCAGGATCAGGCCGATATTCACCGCCGAGTCGGTGGGGATGAGGATGGGCGCGAAATCGGTGCTGAACTGCTCCGCCCAGTCGGGGCCCATCGACGATTTCATCTCGGAGACGAGGTCGTCGAGGTAGCGCGCGAGGTCGATCATCTCGACGTTGTCGTCGCTGTAGAGACGCCGATGCACCAGGGCCACGGCGGCCAGACGGCGCTGCGCTTCCGCGAGGGACTCGCTGAGGCCCTCGTTGCCTTCCGCCCTCGCCTGCAGCGCCAGGAAGGCCGAGACCAGCTGAAGGCTGTTCTGGACGCGGTGGTTCACCTCCTTGATCAGGTAATCCTTCTGGACCAGCAGACTTTCCTTGTCCGCCACGGTGGCGGCGAGCTCGCGGTTCAGGTCGCGGATGCGCCGGGTCTGGCGCGCCTCGTACAACTCGCGGACGATACGCTGGGCCGCTTCGATCTCGGGCAGACTCCACGGCCTCGCATGGCCGCGGACCTCCTCGGTCCAGGCCTCGAAGGAGGCGCGAGGGCTGAGGATGCCACCGGAGGCGTTCGCGGCCTTGTGCGGGTTGCCGGCCCAGTTGACGATCTCGATCTGCTCGGCCCTGAACCACATCAGGATGATCGGCTCCTCCCCCGACAGGACCACGCCGAGGAGGCCGCTCGCGAGGCTGCGATAGGCGGCAGCCGGAGGAAAGCGCTTGCTGAGAGAGTGGGTCTGAAAGGCTTGCGCCCCGCCCACCGTGCGGACCCATGCGGCGATCTCGCGCAGATCGATCTCATCGGCGCAGCGCCCGGTATGGTGGAGTTCCTTGCTCTGCAGGATCGCGAAACCGTCGGCGCCGAGCATGCGGCGCAGATCTTCGCTCGCCTCGATGAGGATATCGGCGAGGGGCGCTTCGCCGAGGACCTTACCGGAAACGACGTCTTCGGCGCTGCGAAGCAGGAGACGTTCCCGGTAATCCTCCGCGACCTCCCGCGCCCTCACCTGACGCGCGAGGCTGCCCGCCAGGGCCTGGCAGGCCGCCCGCTGTCCGAAAGCGAGAGTACGGGGCGATCGGTTGTGACAGGCGACGAGCCCCCACAGGATGCCGTCCTTGACGATCGAGACCGAGGCCGAGGCCGCGACGTCCATGTTGCGCAGATACTGGAGGTGGATCGGCGAGACGCTGCGCAGGTCGATATCGCTCAGGTCCAGCCGGGACAAGTCCGCCGGTCGAAGCGGTTGCGGCGTGTAGTCGACGTTCGGGATCACGCGGACTCGGTTGCGGATGTAGAGCGCCCGCGCCTGTTTCGGGATGTCCGATGCCGGGAAATGGTGGTGCAGGAAGCTGCCGAGTTCGGGCACCCGGCTCTCGGCGATGACCACGCCCGCATCGTCGTCGAGGAAGCGGTAGATCATCACCCGGTCGAAGCCGGTGAGTTCGCGGAACGAGATCGCCGCCCGTTCGCAGAGGGCCTTGAGATCGGCGGCTCGCTCCAGGGTGCCGCCGGCACGGTCGAGCCAGCCCAGCAGGCTGGCGGTATCGGTCCAGATCGACGCTTGCGGCTCGATCTGGATCAGCCATTGCCCGTCCTGCAGACGGGCCGTGGCATCCATCGTCGCATCGAGGCCCGTCACCGGGCCGATCACGATGGTCTCGTCATGCGGTGCGTCGTGAAGGCGGGCCACGCACGGTTCACCAAGGAGCTCCGACAGAGTCCGTCCGGACCATTCCGCGGCAAGCAGGCCCTCAATGTCGCCGGCGCCGCCGATCACCCGTAGGTCCCGGACGTCGGCGATCAGCAGGATGCCATGGGGCTGGATCGCGCCCGGAATATGGATCGGCTCGCGGTCGCAGACGGTCAGATCGGGGCCGAGATCGGACGGATCGGCATCCTGACCGGGATGCAGGGCAGGCTCGGCCGTCCGGGCGTCTCGCAATTGCGTCATGCGTCCATTCTGTACCGTATGCCGAACTCGGGCGACGTCGACGCCATCGGTCCAGTCGAACGGGTCCGCCGCCTTAGCAGAAGACCGACCCTCGTATCATCCGACCTGCATCACGAGAAAGCGATCGTTTTGCCAAATCAATCGAGCGCGAACCGCTCGGTGCTGACAAGGCAACCTTGAGGAAGCTGCATGCGGCAAGAAAGCCGCGACCCTCGGATGATGCGACGCCGCTTTATCTAGGAACTGCCGGGAGCTTTGCCATATCCGGCGCGAAGATCATTTTCAAACGATGAATGTATACTTTCATACATATGCGGTCGTACAGATGTGCGTCGGTCCGTTGCGTCCCTCGACGGCTCGGCGGATGAGCGTCCTGCCCGCCCTCACGCTCCCATCAGCACCGACACATGGGCGGCGACCGACTCGCCGAGTCCCTTGAGGTCGTAGCCGCCCTCCAGCAGCGAGACGATCCGGCCGTCGCATGTGCGGTCGGCGATCTCCATGACCTTGGCCGTGGCCCAGGCGAAGTCTTCCGCCTCCAGCATGAGGTTGGCCAGCGGGTCGCGCCAATGCGCGTCGAACCCGGCCGAGATGATGATGAGGTCGGGCCGAAACTCCTCGAGACGCGTCAGGACGCGGCTGTTCAGCGCTTCCTTGAAGGCGTCGCCGTCCGCGAAGGGTTTGAGCGGTGCATTGACGATCGTGTCGTGCTCGCCGCGTTCCGAGACCGCGCCGCTGCCCGGATAGAGCGGCATCTGGTGGGTCGAGCAGAACAGGACCGACGGGTCCGACCAGAAGATGTCCTGCGTGCCGTTGCCGTGATGCACGTCCCAGTCGACGATGGCGACCCGTTCCGCCCCATGGACCGCCTTCGCATGAAGCGCGGCGATCGCGGCGTTGTTGAAGACGCAGAAGCCCATCGCCTTGGTGCGTTCGGCATGGTGCCCCGGCGGCCTCATGGCGGAGAAAGTGTTCCTGGCCGTACCCGTCATCACCAGGTCGACGCCCTGCACCCCGGCTCCGACGCCGCGCAGCACGCAGTCGATCGTGCCCGGCGAGAGGACCGTATCCGAATCGAGATGGGCCACGCCCTCCGTGGGGACCGAGCGAAGGATCGCGCGAACCCATTCCTCGGGATGGGCGAGGAACACGGATTCGAGCGCCGCCGCTTCGGGCGACCTGCGGTCGAGGCCGGAGAAGTCCGGCATGCCGAGAGCTTCCTGCACCGCCTTCATGCGCTCGGGCCGCTCGGGATGGCCGTGCGGCGTGCGGTGCTCGAGCGCGGCCGCGTGATGGAACAGCACAGTCATCGGATATCACCCCTTCGTTCGAGATGGTATTCGATATACCATCTCGAACGAGATGACAGGTCGCAGACGTCAGGCGGCGCGAACCGCGGCGAGGAATCGGGTCACTTCCACTTGGTTCGTGGAGCGCTGGATGCGCGCGATCTGGTCGCCGATCTCTTGGGCCGCCCGCGTGGTCTGGTTCGCATACGGATCTCGGAACCGGATTAGTCCAGGCCGAGGCTGGCCGCGATGCGGGCACAAGCAGGATGCGGCGTCCCAGCCTGCGGGGCTGGGACTGACCGGACCCACTCGACGATCCCGATCCCGACGGGAGCGTTGCCCGTTGAGACCAGGGCGGAGCGGCCGGCCCTGGCTCCGGTGGCATCGGCGACCGAGACCTCGACGCGCAGGAACTGCCGCTGGGATGGGCGGGCGGGCTGCCTGATACCCTCGGCGGTCGCGACCTTGCGCAGGCGCGTCGTGTCGAGGCGCCCGTTGGGGTTGAACACCGTGACGACCGGCAGCAGGACAGCCGCCAGCGCCGGATTCATCGACGGCAGTTGCTCGATCTCGTCCGCCCGCACGAAGGGTCCGTTGCGCGGGCCGTGGGCGAGGCCGCGCGCCCGGTACTGAGCGGCCTCGGCCCCGCCGCCCGGCTCGGGCGTCTCGTCGGCATCGCGAAAATCCACGATCTCGGCGGCCAGCGTCCCGGCGTCCCGGTCGGGGACGCCCAGCGCCCGAAGGTCCTCTTCCATCTGCGGGCGTGGGGTGGTGTTCAGGTCGAGTAGGGCGCCCTGGTCGCGCAGGGCGATCCGGGCGCTGCGCCCCTTCGGCAACTGGCACAGGACCGGGCTACCTTCCTCCGGAAGGCCGAGGCGCGGCGCCCTATAGCTGCGCTCGACCACGAGCCCGAAGGCGACGAGCCGGGTGATCCCGTCCGCCAGCCCCTGAAGGCGCAGGCCGTCGGCGCGCTGGCCGGCGAGCCTGGTGTGCGTCTGCAGGCGCAGGGCCGCCGTGGCCGCCGCCGCCGACAGGACGATGAGGATGATCAAGACCGCCGGCAGTACGAAGCCGCCCTCCTCTGGTCCGGCGCGTGGGGCCAGGCTCCGCGTTGTCACGGCCGCACCGCGACGGGACTCAGCAACGGCTCCCGGCGCCGCCGGTCGTGAAGCCGATGCGCAACTTCACCAGGGCCGGGTATGCGTCCCGCCGCGACCGGTCCGGACGCCATCGTGGTAGCAGCCATCTTCGACGAGCCCAATTGTATGACAAAGACCAATCTAGACTGCGATGAGGATCGTCTTCGATGCTTCTTATACATATTGCGCGACAAGAAATTTGAGTAGAGCTTTTGATCGCTGTAGCGCTGCTCCGAACGCATGCGTGGACGTTGCGCGTCTGTGAAGAGCCTGTCCCATAACGCCTCGTGTGCGACGCCTTCACCAGAACCGATGCCACTCCACCGTGGGAAGGCGCGCTCGAACGAATCGGTCAGTGGGGACTCCGGATCGGGAGGGGGACGGACCCGAATGCCGGGCAAATCTCCGCGCCCCGTCGACATACCCCGGCGCGCCGTTCCGCATTGCACCGATCCACCGGCGACGGCCTCACGGCATCGGGGCAAACAGGTTCAAATTCACCTCGTCGCCCATCAGCCGATAGCCGTTGTCGTTGGGATGCAGGTGGTCGCCGGAATCGGAGTCGGGGCGCAACCAGGTCGTTGCGTACGGGTTGCGGACCGCGACATCGAAGTCGATCACGCCGTCGAACGCCCCCGAGAAGCGGATGAATTCGTTCACTTGGTTGCGCGTCATGTCCTTGTCGCCCCCAATGAGGCTGGAGCCGCCCGCAGGGGTCATCGTACCGGCGATGACCCGCAGGCCGAGGGAGCGGGCGCGCGTGATGAACTGGCGGTACCCGTTGATCAGATCTGGTGCGCTCGTGCCGGCCCACCCGATATCGTTGATTCCTTCTAGCAGCACGACATGCGTCGCGCCCGGTACCGACGCGACATCGCGCCAGAACCGATCCAGCCCCAGGATGCCGTTGCCCCGGGACAGGAGACGATTGCCCTGAATGCCCATGTTCACCACGCCGCAGCGGCGCTCCGGCGGCAGCAGCGCCATGCGTTCGGCGAGGCGGCCCGGCCAGCCGCGCACGGTCGGGGAAAATCCCAGATAACCGTCGGTGATCGAATCCCCGAACGCGACCACCGTGCAGCGCGCGGCTGGTTCGCGAACCGAAATCTGGGCGAGGTACGGCCGCACCTGCATGGTCTTGATGGGGCCGATGCCGTTGCCGACCGACGGCGCGAAGGCGACCGGAAGACCGATCGGATTCCAGGGCGGAAGAGTGGGAGTCGTGAAGGTCACGCTGATGATGAATTCCTGGCCGACATCCGTGGAGTAGGGCAGCGGGTCGGTCAGCACCGAGACGCCGATCGGCAGGGTGATGTTCGGTTGTCCGTTGAAGAAGAATTGGCGCAACGTCGTCGGATTGAATTCGAAGCCGGTCGTTCCCACGGCCGCCGCGATACCGACTACCGTGACCGTCGCCGGTGCGAGGCCTTCGGTATTGCTGAGGGTCAGCATGATCGCGTTCCCGCGCTGGGTCAGCTTCACACGATGGAAGTAGGTGCCCGGCGGTTGAAGTGGATCGACCCCCGGAATCCGTGGCGTCGTCGCATACCCCCAGGCGCCAGCCCAACGCTCTTGGGCGAAGAGCGGCGCGGCGCCCGCGAGCATCGCCGCCAGGAATGCCAGGAAGACGCAAAATGCCCTGCGCAGGCCGGTGCCTGATAAAATTTCGGCCATGCCCTGGTATTCCCGTATGACGCCGCTACCGCGGCAAGGTTTCACGAACGCCGTAGCCTGAGACGCGGGCACCGCCTGGAACTGCACAATCGCGACGACGCCACGCGCGTCGGAGCGACAAATTCGGCCACCGTCGTCGACAGACCCGGGCGAGCCTGCTTCTTGGAGGCCTCCGAAAATCCCACAGCGGCGACATCCTGCCTCGACAGGCGCAGCTCCGCGGTGGAACCGTTCGATATTTTGCTATATTGGATAAAGCGGCGACCTAACGCACAGTAACCTAGAGATCCGGCCTTAAAAATCCGTCTCTGTTTTCAAGGCGCGCCAAAAATCCAGGTGTGCTTTGCGTGGGGCCATCGCCGGCATCGGGCGCCCTACGGGTCAGTGACTCATGCCGACCCTCATTCATCGGGATCCATGCGCCCATTTGCGCAGTCCGATGGACGTGATGCGCCATGGCAGGGCGATCATCTGTTCCAGGCGTCGCGACAATGCACCGCTCCGGATAACCTGAAGCGGTTGAGCCAAGCCAAGTCATGCGCCCAGCCAAGTCACGGGCTCAATCAAGGGACGCCGATCACCGCCGCATCGACGGTTTCATGACCTTGCGGGCGTACGTTCGATCGTCCGCGCCGCGGGCGCGTCCTTGCCAAGTATCGCGTCTTTGCCAAGTATCGCTTCCTTGCCAAGTATCGCTTCCTTGCCAAGTATCGCTTCCTTGGCGTCGTGGGCCTCATCCGTCCTCTTCGTCTCCTCGAAAGCCCGCGTCTTCTCTGAGCCGTCGGCCTTGGTCGAGCGACCGCGCTCCGCCCGCAATTCTTTCTCCGCCATCAGCCAGAACTCGATCTCGAACCCCATCGGCTGGTGGTTGCGCTCCCAGAGTTCGTAGGCGCACTGACGGATCTGCTCGAACGTGGGACCCGATATCGCTCCCGTCGAATCTTGCCTCATCCGAATCCTGCCTCGTTCATGGATCGTCACCGGCCGCGCGTCGCGGCCTTCCTGCATCCTGCGGATGGGCCCGTCGCACGTTCCCGGCCGGTTCACATTCACACGGGGCAAGAGCCCGCATCGCGCATGGCAAACGCGAGATCATTCCGTGCCGATCCCGGCGAGGCCCTCCGCGGTGATAACGATCGCCGTCGAGCCAGGGGGCGCCGCCGTCGTTGTCGCAGGTGGGAAAGACGTGGGTCCGATCGAGTCCGCGGGAGGAGGCGAAGGAAGGTATGGTGCACCGCGAGACCGAAAGACCGCTCGGCCGATGCCGAGGAGGGACCGACCCGCTGCGGTGCCTGAAGGCGAGCCGGAGAAGGTGGATCGCCGCGCACCCGCAGAGGCGCACGACGACCGCATGACCGAGAAACCCGCAGAGGTTTCGTAACGGCCGATCTCCTATGCTCCGTCATTTGCGAAGCAGGTCCGCATATGGCCCTGCTTAAACCAGACGAGGGCCTTCAGTCGTGATGGAACGCCGTGCTGTTAGCGAGACCCGGGGGATGAAAGCTGTCTTCGCGATGGTACTGATGACGCTTTCATCACTATCGATCGCGTCTGCCAAGGACGAGCCTCCCGTCGATCTGACGCCGCCGAAAGACAGTGAAGCGGTGAGGCTGAGTGCGCTGAGATTGGAAAGGAGCTCGAAAGCGGATTTCATACTGAAGCGGAGTGCCGGTGTTCCGACGAGTTGGACATGCTCGTCGGATCATCCGGCCATCGTGGACGTGTCGGATCTGGGGTTGAGCCCGGTCACGCCACCTCCGCCGGGCATGGTCGGATTTCCGTTGATGCACAGATTCGCCCTCTCGGCTTCCGATCCAGGAAGAGCGACCGTGACGTGTCATCTCTCGTGGTTCGACGGGAAGATACTGGGCCGGTCTTCGATCGATGTGACCGTCGAATGAGATACCTGTGCGCCGGCTGGTCCCGCTGTGTTGGACAGGCTCGGGGTTCCGTTCCGATCAGCCGGTAATGTCCAATTCCGCCAGCAAAGGCAGGAGGCCGCAGGCGAGGCGGGCGTTCCTCGTCCGCACTGCGCCCATCCGCGTCACCGCCATGCCGGGGCGACGAAGATGTGGTCGATGCGGCGCAACGGCCAGCGGCTCGGAAAGCCGGCCGAGCCGGAAAGCCCTCCGGCGACGCGCCGCGCATCGGTGATGCTCGCGGCACTGCGTTGAAATCTCCCCGCAGGACGAAGGAAGGTGTGCAAGCCCGCGATCCCGCCCGGCCGGGTCCGAGAAGGGCTTTCGCTTGCCCCTGCCGCTCCCGGGCCGGGAGGCCGAGATGGCTGTCGACGATCTGGATCGGCCGTCCGTCGACTGCGATCTCCACCCACAGCTCTCCGCAGGCGAGCGATGTCCGTCGCGCCGGTCTTTGCGAGATCCTCAATCGTCGTCCGCATCCGCGGGCGATCCGGAGGGGACCGGGCTGCCGTTCTCGACGCCGTTCTCGAACATGCCCGGTGGGCCGTCGAAGCCGACGACGCCGTCCGGATTGTCAGGGCTCACGTTGGGATCCACCGGCGGCGGCATGTCCCGATCGAGCCGGCGCTCGATTCGCTCTTCGCGACGCAGATCCTGCGTGATTGGAACGTCGCGGGCATTCTGTGCCAGAGCCTCGGCGGCCGGGGATGCCGCGAAGACTCCGAGCAGGATAACGGATGCGCACTTCATCTCATGTCTCCGGAGCCGATGCCGACACACGCTGCATCGGCATCGCGAGCGTATGGGAAGAGCTTATTGATCCATGGGGAATAAACGACAGTAAATTTCTATGATGAAGAACGATTGATCTTGGGATCGATGAAGCGACGTGGCGCCAACTCGCGATCGAGCACTTTCGGATGATGGGAGACGGAAGGCCCGATCGATCGACGACTGTCCACATCGTGGGCGGGAAGCCGTCCGGGCCGGCGGGAAATCCGCACCGGTCGAGGGTCTGCCGCGGTCTGATCGTTATCCTCGTTCGGAGAAGACTACCGAGACATCTGGACGAAACACGGCCGTGGGACGTTGGCTGAGAGATGCCTCGGACGAGGTGGACGCCGTCCCGTGCAGGAGCGTGCGTGGACAATATGATCCGGAGCCGCCGGTCCGAAGCAATTGGGCCGGGCATGGCTCCCGGTGAAAGCGGGAGACCTGAATGGACACTGCCCTCATTGCGATGAACGACGAGGCCAACAGGCTCGGATCCGAGCGGCTCTTGACGCAGATGCGCGAGGAGGGGCTGGTCTATCGTCTCTGGGTGACGGGCACCTCGAAGGGAAGCCGTCTCCACATGCAGGTGAACGGGCTCGACGCCGATCTGGAGCATCGCCTCGTGCGCGTGCTGAGGGGACGCGGCATGCAGCTCGACATCCAGCCGCTGACGCCGTAGCGGCGTCAGGGCGCGGACGCCCGTAGGCGGTCAGACCGGGTTCGATTTCGACGAACTCGCCCCGGACCGATCGAGCGCCGCCGACGCCGCCCACAGCACCAATCCACCCAGCGCCAGCGCCACGCCGACCCACCCGGTCGCGGGCAGACCGTATCCGGCGGTGAGGGCGAGGCCGGCGAGCCACGGGCCGAGCGCATTGGCGAAGTTGAAGGCCGAGTGGTTCAGCGCGGCGGCCAGGGTCTGCGCATCCTCGGCCACGTCCATGAGCCGGGTCTGCAGGATGGTGGCGAGGCCGCCGCCGCAACCGATCAGGAACACCACCGGCGCCAGCGTCCAGACGCTGCCGACCGAGAACGGGTAGAGCGCCAGGGCCACCGCCGTCCAGACCAGGGTCAGCCCGGCGGCCGGCATCAGCGCGCGGTCGGCGGCCCAGGCGCAGACGAGGTTGCCGAGGGTCAGGCCAAGGCCGAACACGGCGAGAACCATCGGGATGGTCGCCGGCGAGGCATGGGTGACGTCGATCAGCGTCGAGGCGAGATAGGTATAGACCGAGAACAGGCCCCCGAAACCGATCGCGCCGATGGCGAGGGTCAGCCAGACCTGTCCGCGCCGGAGCGCTCCGAGTTCGCGGAGCGCGCTGGCGCCGACCGCCGGCCGTCCGAGGGGCGCCAGGATCCGTACCGACACGGCCGTCAGGAGGGCCGGGACGGCGACGAGCCCGAAGCTCCAGCGCCAGCCGACGAGTTGCCCGATCACGTTGGCGAGCGGCACGCCCGCCACCGTCGCGACGGTCAGCCCCAGGATCACCCGAGACACCGCCTGGCTGCGCCGTTCTCGCGGGACGAGCGAAGCGGCGACGAGGGCGGCCACGCCGAAATAGGCGCCGTGCGGCAGGCCGGCGAGAAAGCGGAACAGGAGCATCCCGTGGTAGCTCGGCGCGAGAGCCGAGAGGCCGTTGCCCAGCGCGAACAGAACCATGAGACCGACGAGGAGCGTCCTGCGCGCGACTTTCGCCGCGAGCACGGCGATGACCGGTGCGCCGACGACGACGCCGAGGGCATAGGCGCTGATGACGTGGCCGGCCGTCGGCGCGTCGATGCCGAGATCGGGGGCGAAGGCCGGGAGCAGGCTCATCGCCGCGAATTCGGTGGTGCCGATGGCAAAACCTCCCATGGCCAGCGCGGTCAGGACGAGGCCGGGATGCCGTCCGGGCGATGCGCCCGGCAACGCGGCGGCCGTCGGCGCGGTCTCGCCGAGGGTGGTGGTTCCGGTCATGAGGCCGCTTTCAGGGATCGTCCGCGGTCGCCGCGCAGGGAGCAGGCGGCATGGAGCAGGGCGAGGTGGCTCAAGCCCTGCGGTGTGTTGCCGAGATGGTCGCCGGTGGCGGGGTCCACCATCTCGCTCATCACGCCGACGCCCTTGGCGACGGCGCTCAGCGTCTCGGTGAATGTCGCCTCGGCCTCCTCCTGTCGGCCGAGTTCGGCCAGGGCTTCCACGAGCCAGAACGAGCAGGCGACGAAGGCGCCCTCTTCCTTCTCGGCACCGGAATAGCGGAAGAGAAGCGGGCCGCGCCCGAGCTCGTCGCGGATCGCATCGAGGGTCGAGGACAGGCGCTCGCGCCCGTCGAAGCCGAACCGCACCGCCAGGGTCAGCGAGGCGTCGAGCCGGTCGGTGCCGGGATAGAAGGTGTAGGCCCGGCGCGTCTCAGACCAGCAATGCTCCTCGATCCAAGCCTGGATGCGATCCCGCTCGCGCGACCAGCGCGGGACGCAGGTCGCCGAAATATGGCCCGCCTCCGCCAGTTCGACGGCACGGGCGAGAGCCTGCCAGGCGCTGATCTTCGACATCGTGTAGTGCTGCGGAACTTCCAGTTCCCAGATGCCGGCATCCTTCTGGCGCCAGCGGTCGGCGCATTCGTCGGCGAGGGCGGCCAGGACCTTGGCGCTCTTCTGGTCGAGGATGTTGCCGTCGGCGACGAACAGGGTCGCGGTCTCGAAGATGTCGCCGTAGATCCCGTGCTGGTGCTGGCGGGCCGCCGCGTTGCCGACCCGGACCGGGCGCGAGCCACGATAGCCTGCGAGGTCGAGGGACGTCTCTTCCGGCACCCGCCCGCCGCGCAGAGTGTAGAAGACTTGCGCCCCATGCGCGTCGAGATGCTTCATCAGCCACGAGAAAGCGGCCTTCGCCTCCGGCATCGCGCCGACGCGCAGGAACGCGTTGACCGTGTAACCGGCATCGCGGATCCAGGCGTAGCGGTAATCGTAGTTCTTCGGCCCGCCGATGCGCTCCGGCAGCGAGGTGGTCGCCGCTGCGGCGATCGCGCCGCTGGGCGAATACAGCAGCAGCTTGAGGGCGAGGCCGCTGCGCCGCACCTCGGACCGGTGCGGCCCGTCGTAATGCACCCCTTCCGCCCAATGCCGCCACGCCTCGTCGCTGACGTCGATGCGTGAATCGATCTCCGCGATGGTCGGTATCCCCAGGGGCTCGTCCTCGCCGGCGAGAAGCGCCACCAGCGCCCGCTCCCCCTCCGCCAGCGTCACCGCCGCGGCGATGGTGCGGTCTGTCTCCTCGACGATCCGGATGTTGTCGCTGAAGCGGACCACGCCGAGGACCGGGCCGACATGAAAGACGCAGCCATTCGGATTGGGCTGGAGCCAGGGTGAGACCGAGTCCCCGCGGGTGCCGAAGACGGCGCGAATCCGGAATGTGACCGTGCCCGAGACCCCCTCCAGGCGCCGCGCCAGCTCGCACCACGGCAATCGGCCGGCATGACTGCTGTTGAGGGATTCCGTCATCCGTGCCGTGCCGGTCTCTGTGGTGAAGACCGTCTCGAGTACGTTGCTGTCGCTGCGGTAGCGCCGCTGCATCGTATAGCTGGCCTCGGGGCAGACCTGAAAATAGCCGCCGCTCCCGGGCTCCAGCAGACGGTCGAACAGGGGCGGCGAATCCATCTCGGGCACGCACCACCAGGCCACCGCGCCGTCCGGCCCGACGAGGACGACGGAGCGGCCGTCGCCCAGGGGAGCGTAATCCTGGATCGGGTGCTCGATTCCCTCCGCGACGACGCGCGCGGATTCCTCCCGCGCGGATGAGGCGCCCTCGTCAGGGGGGTGCCGGGCATCGACGCCGAGGTCGGCCCCCATCTGGGCGCGTTCGTTCATGCTGGGTCTTGAGCGAGAGATGCGGGATCGAAACACGGAAAGGGACGGTCCCGGCGCTGAGCGTTAGTTCAGAGGAACCTTATCCTTGCCCTTGCCGGGGTTCGCGGTGTTGATCAGCTTCGGCGATTTTTGTGCCGTGAGCGTCTGCTCCTGCGCTTTCGTGTCGATGCGCTTCGCGCGGCTGAACGGTTCCAGGACCTGCGAGGTGCCGGTCTCCAGGGCGCGGACGATGCCCTCGATCACGCGCAGATCGGCATAGCCTTCCTCGCTATCCGGCTCGGGCTCATGATCGTCGAGGATGCAGTCGGAGAAATATTTGAGCTCGCCGCCGAAATGGTCGGTGTTCTTGAAGCTGTCGTGTCTCTTGTCCTCGCCGATGGTGAGGATGCGCTCCAGCGGCTTGCCGTACATGTAGCCGGGATTGACCTCGACACTGCCCTTGGTGCCGACCACCGTGTAGCTGTCCAGGGTGTTGCCGTAATACGAGATCACGAACTGGGCGAGGCGGTCTTTCGGGAAGCGCAGGGTCACGGCGACGGTATCGTCGAAACCGCCGAGGCCGGCCTGCGGGTGGCGGGTACCCACCGCCGAGACCACCTCCGTCGGCTCGTCGCCGAAGACATAGCGGGCGGCGTTGATGGGATATGGCCCCATATCGAAGATCGGGCCGGCCTCGATGCCGTTCTTCGCCCGATGGTTCTCGGGCGAGACCATCTGGGTGAAGGTCGACGAAAACGTCAGGAGTTCGCCGAGATCGCCGGCACGGATCAGATCGATCGTCGCGAGGGTGCAGGGCTCGAAATGCAGCCTGTAGGCCACCATCAGCTTGGCACCGGACGCCTTCTGCGCCGCGATGATCTCGTTGGACTTCTCGACCGAGATCTCCAGCGGCTTCTCGACCAGGACGTGGATGCCGGCCTTCAGCGCGGGTATCGCGAACTCGGCATGGCGCCAGTTCGGCGTGGCGAGGTAGATCGCGTCGATCGTGCCCGACGCGAGCAAGTCACCGAACTGCTCGTAGCTGTAGGAATCGGTGACGCCGTATTGCTCGCCGACGCCGCGCGCCTTCTCCGGGTCGCCGGTGACGAAGGCGACGATCTCGGAATTGCCGGTGTGCTTCACGCCCGGCAGCATCGCTTCCTGAGTGATGTCGCCGAGGGCGACGAAGGCGTAGCGGACCTTCCTGGAGGATGTCAGGCCGAGGGTGGAGGCGATGCTCATGCGGATGTCCGTTTGAGTGATGCGTGTCGGGCGGCTGGGTTCAACGGTCGGCGGCGGCGCATGTCGGGAGCGTCGAAGACCGGGAAGCCCAGCGGCCGGGCGGAACGGCGATGACGGGCTGCGCGGACGCGACCGGCCCGGCCTGACGGCGCGGTTCACCGCTCGCCGATATCCATGCCGGGGCAACGTTGCACTGCAGCTAAGGTTTCCGCGTCGGCCGGTCGCGGCCATCCGAGACCGGTTTGTGCCTCAGCGCGGAACGGCGAGCCGAAGGATGCGCGACAGGTCGGCCACCGAATAGGGTTTACGCAGCAGCTCGAAGCCGTGGCTTCCTTCCTCGGCGAGGACGTGACTGTAGCCGGAGGTGAGCACGACGGGCAAAGCAGGCCATCGACGCCCGATCGCATGGCCGAGCGCGATGCCGTTCATCCCCGGCATCACGACATCGGAGAAGACCACCTCGAACCCGGTGGGGTTGGAGGCCAGCGTGTCGAGGGCTCGCTGCGCATCCGTCACCCAATGCGTGATGTAGCCGAGCTCCTGCAGGGCCTGGGTCGCGAAGGCGCCGACTTCGGCGTTGTCCTCCACCACCAGGACGCGGGTGCCGTGGCTCTCGGCCAGCGGCGGCGGCTCCTGCACCGGCTCGGCCGCGACGGCCTCGCCCGGCGCGCGCGGGAGATAGAGGGTGAAGGTCGTCCCCTGGCCGAGATGGCTCTCGACCACGACCTCGCCGCCCGATTGCTTGGCGAAGCCGAAGACCTGGGACAGGCCGAGGCCGGTGCCCTGACCGACACCCTTGGTGGTGAAGAACGGCTCGAAGATCCGGTCGAGCATCTCGGGCGCCATGCCGGTGCCCGTATCGGAGACCGAGACAGCGACGAAATCGCCCCGGATGCGAGGATGGGCCCGGACGGCCGGGATGATCGAGGCGCGACGGACGCGGATCGTCAGCCTGCCCTCCCCGTCCATGGCGTCGCGGGCATTGACGACCATGTTGACGAGCGCGGTGTCGAACTGGCTCGGATCGGCGTCGATGAGACAGGAGAGCGGCTGCCCCGCAGCGTCGCGGCCGGTGTCGATCTGGGTCTCGACCCGGATGCGTGCGCCGGTGAGCGTGCCCACCATGTCGGCCACCGAGGCCACGCTCTTGGCGACGTCGAAGACCTCGGGCGACAGGGATTGGCGCCGGGCGAAGGCCAGGAGCTGGCCGGTGAGCTTGGCCGCCCGCGTCACCGTGTCGGAGATGGCGTCGACGTAGCGGCGGCGGCGTTCCTCCGGGAGGTCGGGCCGGCGCAGGAGGTCGGTGGACGAGCGGATCACGGTCAACAGGTTGTTGAAGTCGTGCGCGACGCCGCCGGTGAGCTGGCCCACGGCTTCGAGCTTCTGGGATTGGCGAAGCTGCTCTTCCAGGGCCTTGCGCTCGGTCACGTCGCGGCCGGCCGCGTAGAAGTGATCTCCCTGCGGGATCGCGTTCCAGGAGATCCAGCGTTCGCTGCCATCCGCGGCTCTCTGCCGGATGTCGAGATTGTCGAGGACCGCCCCGCCGAGCAGCACCTTCATCGCATTGTCGGCCGCTTCCCGGTCGTCGGGATGGACGAACGCGTCGAACCGCGCGCCGATCAGCGCGTCGGCCGGCCAGCCGAGCATCTCGGTCCATGCCGGATTGACCGCGCGGTAACGCCCGTCGAACCCGCAGATCACGAGGAGATCGCGGCTCGCACGCCAGACGAGGTCGCGCTCGGTGGTCCGTTCGCGGGCCGTGGTCCTCAGCACGGTCTCGGCCTCGCGCCGGTCGGTGATGTCGTTGAACAGAATCGCGACGCGACGCTGCACCGGCTCCCCGATGCGCAGGGCGTGGACGTCGAACCAGCGGCCGAGGGCCACCGCCCCACTCTCGAACCGGACCGGATTGCCGGTCAGGGCGACGTCGCCGTAGGTCTCAAGCCAGCGCGGCTCGATGTCGGGAAGGACGTCGCTGATCCAGCGGCCTTCCACGTCACCGAGGCCGGACTGGCGCTCGAAGGCCGGATTGACCTCGACGAAGCGATAATCGATGGGGCGCCCGGCCGTATTGAAACGCATCTCCACGATGCAGAACCCGGCATCGATGGCATCGAACAGGGTCCGGTATCGCGCCTCGCTCTCGGCGAGCTTGCCTTCCTCCGTGCGAAAGCGCGTGACGTCGAGCTGACTGCCGAAGAAGTAGCGCAGGTGCCCGTCGGCATCGAAGACCGGGCTGACGTAGAGCTCGTTGCGGAACGGCGACCCGTCCCGGTGATAGTTGACGATCTCCACCACCACGTCGCGCCGCGCCGCGATGGAATCGCGAAGGCGCGCCACGTCGGCGGGGTCGGTCGCCGGCCCCTGCAGGAAGCGGCAATTGCGCCCGACGAGTTCCTCTGCGGAATAGCCGCACAGATCGAGGAAGGCACGGTTGGCGAAGACGATCGGATTGTCGGGCAGGTTCGGGTCGGTGATGATCTGCGGCATGCGGGTCTTTTCCGCCGCCGTGAACAGCAGTTCGGACCCCGCCGCCGAGGTCCGCTGGCCCGCACGCGGCGAATGGATGCCGGAGGCGATCTCGGCTCTCAGCCGGGAGATCTCGACTTCGAGATCATCCGCGCGCCGCCGCAGCCGATCGATGTCGTCCTCCATGCCGCCCGTTCCCATTCGCCCCCGCGCTCATTCGGGCTTCGTGGCTTTCAACGGGCGAGATGACGGTCGGCTCCCTGACCCGGATCGGGCGCGGGAGAGCACCGACCGCATGGATGTTCGAGGTCGCGGATCGATCGGCGCGATCAGCCGCGGACGTCCTCGTCCCACTCGACGCGCGGATGGGTGACGGATGGCTGGCGGAGGGCCGCGAGCGCCAGGCAGCTCACGGCACAGATCGAGGCACTGGTGTAGAAGATGAGGTCGAGCACGAACGGGGTCCTCGCGGCACGCAAGTGATCCCAACACTCCGACGGCGTGGCTAAGAAAGCCTGAACGACGCCGCGGAAAGTCGCCCGTCAAACCCTTCGTTCACCATGTCGGCGCGCTTGCCGGGGCCGGTCCGGTCGTCTGTGCGCCGGCGCAGCTCGTCGGTGCCCGCCCGGACGTAGAGCCCTCGCCTCCCCAACGAGGAACGAGGGCAATGGCCTCCAAGATCGTCCTGGCGCTGACCGTTCTGGTCTTTCTGACCACGGGCCGTGCTCCGGGAATGCGCGAATTGCGGAACCCCGACGCGGAAGCCGGCCACGCCCGCATCGTCCATATGGTCAAGCGCGTTTCCGGGTGATCGCTCTCGATACCCGCCGACGCGATTTCCGTAGGTCGCCGAAGGGTCGCCTATCGCGCTGTCCGGCTCGCTGCGAAAGACGCCGCCTTGCCCGCGGCCGCGTAGAGGTCGAGGCGGGAATACAGGCCGAAGGCCGAGCCGTCATCGAGGAAGCCGCCCGCCGGACCGAGGGTGGCGGTCAGGATGTCGTTGGCCTCGGCGAGGGTCAGTGCCGGGAAGGCGACCGTGAGGAGATATCCGGCTTCCGGCGCGGCCTGCCCGACATCCACCGTCTGGCCCGACCGGGCCGGATGCACCACCGGCAGGCCGTAGGTCTGGGTGGAGGCGTACATCGCCGCGTTGGCAGCGGGATCCTTGAACCGGCTCCGGTCTGCGGCGGCGCAGGCGGCGACCGTGTCGCCACAACGCTCGCGGAGGAAGGCCTGGAGTTCCGCGCGCGCCACCTTCAAGGCCTCCGGATAGTCCGTGATGGTCACTGCGGTGTCCGTGGCCCGGCTCATCTCGTTGTCGATGGCCGGGTTCGCGCGGGTCTGTCCGACATAGGCGGGGTCGTTGGCGAGGAGGTGGGCGACGGCGTGGAGCGCGACGGCACGGCCGCCGAGCACGTCCATGGCGTAATGGGCACCGACCACGATCCGGTTGTTGCCGTACTCGGCCCCGCGCGCGATCATCTGTTGGTAGCGCTCCGGGACCAGCAGGGCGAGGAGCAGCGATTCCGTGTAGCCGTAGGTGGTGTGGCCGCTCGGATAGGACGGGCTGTCGCTCAGGTTCTGTTTCGGCCCGCGCAGCCAGTCCATGCTGTGCGAGGCGGCGCCGAAGTAGTCCTGGCCCCGGTACGAGAGCAAGGTCGGCTCGGTCTGGAACGGGCGGGAATTGCCGAAGGCGTCGGCACCCGGCGTTCCGGCAGGGCGGCCATAGGCCTTGCCGAAGACATCGGTCGTGCCGCCGATCGCGTCGAAGATCGCGCGGGCTGCCTCGGAGGCGGGCTTTTCGCCGTTCGTCGTCGCGTTGGCGAAGAAGTATTTCCCGGCATTCGAATCCGACTTCGTGATGTTGTTGGTGTAGCCGATCAGCCTGGCGAGGCCGCCCGAGACGTTGGTGAAGGTCTTGGAATCCTCGTAGCGGGCCTTGGCCTGGTAGGCGTCTCCCAGCGACGTGCCGAGACCGTCGGCGAGTTCGGCCGCATTGCCGTCGGTGATGAAACAGTCGCGCAGGGCGAGCTGCTGCTGCTCGGCGAAGGGCAGCAGGAGCGGCTGGCTATGCCGCCCCGTCTGGATGTCGCCGGTCACCGTCAGGTTCGCGGCCAGCGCCGCCTTGCCCTCCGGCGTCGCCGCCAAAGCGCTCACCGGCGCCAGCCCGCGCAGGGCCGCGAGGTTCGTCGCCGATTGCGCCAGGGCGTGGGCGGGGGCGAGGGTGCAGAGGGCGATGAGCCCGAGCTTGATGGCGTGGGTCATGGTGGCGTGGCTCATGATGGTTTCGCTCATGGCACCGGAATCAGGCTGTTGGCGTGGCGGCGGAGGCTAGCAGAGTGATCCCCCGGCCGCCGCCATCGCTCATGGTCAAGAGCACCAATCCGTGACGTCCGCATGAACCCTCGGCGGGTCGTTTCCCGAGGCCGGGTGCGCGCCCGACTCCGAGCTTGGCGCCGATGGTGCATCTCCGCCCCGACTGAGCCAAAGCCATCGGGACCGATGACCGTCCATCCGCCGCTTCACGTGCCCCAACGCACGCCCCCTTGCCCCTCGGGGCTTCATGTGTCCGCTTACCGAACCGAGGCCGTCCCGCCCGGTCTCGCACGAGGGACATGGGCGTGAGCGAACTCGACGCCTGGGCGGAGCGACGCCGCATCGCCGAGCAGGCGCGCGGCGAGCGCGCATGGTCGCTGTGGGGGCCGTATCTCGCCGAGCGCCAATGGGGGACGGTGCGCGAGGATTACAGTCGCGACGGCAATGCCTGGCGCTCGCTGCCTCACGAGGAGGCACGCTCGCGCGCCTATCGCTGGGGCGAGGACGGCCTGGCCGGGATCTGCGACGAGCGTGGGCAGATGTGCCTGTCGCTCGCCCTGTGGAACGGCCGCGACCACATCCTCAAGGAGCGCCTGTTCGGCCTGACCAACGAGGAGGGCAACCACGGCGAGGACGTCAAGGAGGTCTATCACTACCTCGACGCGACCCCGAGCCACGCCTACCTCAAGTTCCTCTATCGCTATCCGCAGGCCGCCTATCCCTACGACGATCTCGTCCGCGAGGGGCTGCGCCGCGGCCGCGATCAGCCGGAATACGAGATCGAGGAGACGGGCGCCTTCGCCGAGGACCGCTTCTTCGACGTCACCGTGGAATACGCCAAGGAGGATATCGACGACATCCACGCGGTGATCACGGCGACCAACCGTGGTCCGGAGGCGGCCGATCTGCGCCTCGTGCCGCAGCTCTGGTTCCGCAACATCTGGTCGTGGCGCGAGGGATCGCCCGAATCGCGTCCGAAGATGGCGGTCCAGATCGATGGAAGCATCGCCTGCGAGCATCCGCGCCTCGGTCGCTACCGCCTCTCCTTCGATGGCGAGCCGGAGGTGCTTTTCTGCGAGAACGACACCAATCTCCGCCTGCACGGCTGGCAGCCGGATGCCGCCGGCCCGTTCAAGGACGGGCTCCATGCCGCGATCGTCGGCGGCGACGAATCCGCCGTGCGGAGAGATGCCGGGACCAAGCTCGGCCTGCATTACACGTTCCGTCTGGAGCCCGGGGAATCGAGGCGGGTCAGCCTGCGGCTGTCGGCGGGCGCGCGGCCCCGCCCGGTCGACCGCGAGGGCGCCATCCTGCTGCGCCGCATCGCCGAGGCGGATGCGTTCTACGACGCCCTGCAGGACGGTATCGCGGATGCGGATTCCCGCACGATCTTTAGGCAAGCCGCCGCCGGCCTGATCTGGTCGAAGCAGCTCTACTGCTTCGACGTGCGGCTCTGGCTGAAGGGCGATCCGCTCCAGCCCGCTCCTCCGCGCGAGCGGGACGGCGGACGCAACGTCCATTGGCGCCACTTCGCCGGGTCCGACGTGCTCTCCATGCCCGACAAATGGGAATATCCCTGGTTCGCGGCCTGGGACCTCGCCTTCCACTGCATCCCGCTGGCGCTGCTGGACCCGGATTTCGCCAAGAAGCAGCTGCTGCTCCTCACCCGCGAATGGTACATGCACCCGAACGGCCAGCTGCCGGCCTATGAATGGGAGTTCGGCGACGCCAACCCGCCGGTCCATGCCTGGGCCACCTACCGGGTGTTCGAGATCGACCGCGACCGGCGCGGCGGACGCGGCGATCTCGCCTTCCTGGAAGGCGTGTTCCACAAGCTCCTCATCAACTTCACCTGGTGGGTGAACCGGAAGGATGCGGACGGCCGCAACGTCTTCCAGGGCGGCTTCCTCGGGCTCGACAATGTCGGCGTGTTCGACCGGTCACGCCCGCCCCCCGGCTTCGGCCGCATCCACCAGGCCGACGGCACCGCCTGGATGGCGATGTACTCGCTCAACATGATGCGCATCGCCCTAGAGCTCGCGCTCCACAACGACGTCTACGAGAGCACCGCCTCGAAGTTCTTCGAGCATTTCCTGCTCATCGCCGAGGCGATGACCGATATGGGCGGCGAGGGGTTCGGCCTGTGGGACGAGGAGGACGAGTTCTACTACGACGAGGTCGACATTCCGGGCGGCGGGATGCTGCCCCTGCGCGTCCGCTCCGTCGTCGGGCTGGTGCCGCTCTTCGCGGTGGAGGTGATCGAGCCCTCGGTGCTCCAGCGCCTGCCGGATTTCGCCCGCCGCCTGAACTGGCTCCTCGAGAACCGCCCCCACCTCGCCTGTCTCGTCTCGCGCTGGGACGAGGGCGGTGTCGGCGACCGCAAGCTCCTGTCGCTGCTGCGCGGACACCGGATGAAGGCCTTGCTGCGGCGCATGCTCGACGAGGCCGAGTTCCTCTCGGCCCATGGCGTGCGCTCCCTGTCGAAGGCGCATCTCGAACGGCCCTATTCCCTCAACGGGTTCGGCGACGCCTTCACGGTGCGCTACGACCCGGCCGATTCGACCTCGAACATGTTCGGCGGCAACTCGAACTGGCGCGGCCCTGTCTGGATGCCGGTCAATTATCTCGTCGTGGAGGCGCTGCGGCGCTTCCACTCCTATTACGGTGACGATTTCATCGTGGAATATCCGACGGGATCGGGGACGTTCCTCACCCTCGACGCCATCGCCGACGCCCTCACCGACCGCCTGATCGCCCTCTTCGCCAAGGGCGAGGACGGGCGGCGACCGGCCTTCGGGACACGCGAACCGATCGCGTCTGCGCCCGGCGCCGAGGAGGCCCTGCTGTTCCACGAGTTCTTCGACGGCGATACCGGCCGCGGCCTCGGCGCCTCGCACCAGACCGGCTGGACGGCGCTGATCCTCAACCTGCTGCATCAGCGGGCGCAGCGAACGGACCTGGATGGGACCGGAGCGGAGGGATAGGCCGATGCGGGAGGCCGACCTTCGGGTCCGTCCGCGAACCGGCGACGTCACTCCAGTCTCAACTGTGCCGCCAGGTCTTCCGCGCCGCTTCTCATCCTGGCGAGGAAGTTCTGCGCGATCGGTCCTGATCCGTGATGGTACAGGGCATGGACATCCGCAGACAGGCAGGAGGACACGACGGGCCGGTATCTGACTTTCGGGTGAGCCAGCTTCGAGACGAATTCGGGGATCAGGGCGACGCCGAACCCTGCAGCCACGAGGCTGGTCAGCGAGGCCGCCTCGACGGCCTGCTGTGAGATTCTCGGCGAGAACCCGCTGCCGATGCAGCATTGCAGGATGTGCCGGGCGAAGAGCGAGTCGCGCAACCGCAGGAAGACGAAATTCTCCTCCGCCAGCTGGCTCAGCGTGACCGTGTCCGTGACGATGGCGTGTCCGGCCGGCAGGACGACCTTGATCCCCTCCTTCCACGCCAATTCGCTGACGAGATCCGGGTCCTCCGGCGGCGTGCGGAGGAAGTTGATGTCCGTCTGCCCCGATTTCAGCGCGGCGATCTGCCTGTCCGGCGACATCTCGTGGATCTGGATGTCGACGCCGGGGAACGTGCCCTGGAAATCATGGATGAGCCTGCCGAGCGGTCCGGCGAGCATCGATCCGGTCAGGCCGACATTGAGGATACCGATGCTGCCACGACCGATGGCGTGAGCCCGTTCGGCGGCGTCGTGCGCGCCGTGGAGAACGGCCTTGGCCCTGACGAAAAAGTCCCGGCCCGCCTGCGTGAGCGAGACGCGACGGGTGGTCCGCTCGAACAGGGGCGTTCCGATCTCGCCCTCCAGGTCGCGGATCTGCTGACTCAGGGGCGGCTGGGCCACGCCAAGAGCTTTCGCCGCTGCAGTAAAGCTGAGATGTTCTGCGACGGCCACGAAGTACCGTAGGTGACGGAGTTCCATGGCACCATTCATATGCAGCATGTCTTAATGGCGATGAAATATATATTTGACGCCTGCATCGGGGCGCACAATGGTGCGTCCCGCGATGGTCGGCGGCATGGCGCGCATCGTGCAGGTCGCATCCTTTGCAGCGGCCGACCTTCCGATGCACCAGGGCCGGGCACGCGGGGCGAAGAACGGCCTTTAACGTCGGAGGTAGGTTCGCATGCGCGGCTTTTTTGCGTCCCTGTTCGGTCAGGTGATCACGGCCCTCGTCCTCGGCATCGGTCTCGGGATGGCGTGGCCGGATTTCGCCGTCTCCCTCAAGCCCCTGGGCGACGCGTTCATCAAGCTGATCAAGATGGCGATCGCGCCCCTCGTCTTCGGCGTCGTCGTCCACGGCATCGTCGGCGCGGGTGACCTGCGCAAGGTGGGCCGGGTCGGTCTCAAGGCCCTGATCTACTTCGAGGCCGTCACGACGCTGGCCCTGGTCCTCGGCATCGTGCTCGCCTACGTCTTCGCGCCCGGCGCCGGAATGAACGTCGATCCGGCCACCCTCGATGCCAAGGCCATCGCCGGCTACACCGACCGTGTCGGGCAGGTCACCGGCACCGTCGACTTCCTGATGAAGATCATCCCGACCACCATCGTCGACGCCTTCGCCAAGGGCGACATCCTCCAGGTCCTCATCATCGCGGTCCTGTTCGGCTCGGGCCTGTCCCTGCTCGGGGAACACGGTCAGCCCCTGGCGCAGAGCATCGAGCGGATCACGGCGGTCCTGTTCAAGATCATCGGTTTCATCGTGCGGCTGGCGCCCCTCGGCGTTCTCGGCGCCGTGGCCTTCACCGTCGGCAAGTACGGGATCGGCTCCCTCCGGCAACTCGGGATGCTGGTCGTCCTGTTCTATGCCGGCGTCGCCTTCTTCGTCTTCGTCGTGCTGGGCACGATCCTGCGCGCCGCCGGCTTCAGCATCCTGAAGCTGCTGGCCTATCTGCGCGAGGAACTCCTCGTGGTCGCGGGGACGGCCTCCTCCGACAGCGTCCTGCCGCAGGTGATGCGCAAGCTCGAACGCCTCGGCATCCGCGATTCCACCGTCGGCCTCGTGATACCCACCGGCTACTCGTTCAACCTCGACGCCTTCTCCCTCTACCTGACCCTCGCCACCGTGTTCATCGCCCAGGCGACCAACACGCCCCTGTCCTTCGGACACCTGCTGCTGATCCTCGGGATCGCTCTCCTGACCTCCAAGGGCGCGCACGGCATCCCCGGATCGGCCATCGTCGTCCTGGCGGCGACCCTGTCGGCGGTGCCGGAAATCCCGGTGATCGGACTGGTGCTGGTGCTGTCCATCGACTGGTTCGTCGGCATCGCCCGGGCGCTGGGCAACCTCATCGGCAATTGCGTGGCGACCGTGGTCGTCGCCGCCTGGGAGGGCGACATCGACCGCGCGCAGGCCCACCGCGTGCTGAACGGCGACATCACCACCGACACGGCTTCGGTGCTCGCCATGCCCGTCGCGGAGAATCGCCCGGCCTGACGGCGCGCCGCGCGCCGGGGCCCGATATGCTGAGCCGAACCCGGCCCCCGGCACGATCCGCGCTTCGCCGCCGCGCCGAGTGCCGCAAGGCCACGAACGAGATGCCGGAGACGAGCCCATGACCGCCTCTTCCTACAACCCGCCCTGCGGGGGGCTGCCGCCCCAGACGGCCCTGATGACCGGCCGGGCCGTGTTCACGGAAGCCTACGCCGTCATCCCGAAGGGCGTGATGAGCGACATCGTCACCAGCGTGCTGCCGTTCTGGGACGGGACCCGGGCCTGGATCCTGTCCCGGCCGCTCTCCGGCTTCTCGGAGACCTTCGCCCAGTACCTGATGGAGGTCGCGCCCGGCGGCGGCAGCGACCGCCCGGAACCCGACGCCCGAGCCGAGGGCGTCCTGTTCGTGGTCGGCGGCCATGCCGCTCTGGTCCTCGATGGCACCACGCACGATCTGCGACCCGGCAGCTATGCCTACCTCCCATCCGGCTGTGCCTGGACGTTGCGAAACCGCGGCGCCGAGCCCGCGCGTTTCCACTGGATCCGCAAGACCTACGAACCGGTCCCCGGCATCGATGTCCCGCCAGCCTTCGTCAGCCACGATTCCGAGGTCGATCCCCTCGCCATGAAGGACACGAACGGCGTCTGGGCCACGACACGCTTCGTCGCGCCGGACGATGTCCGCCACGACATGCACGTCAACATCGTGACCCTCCAGCCCGGCGCCTCGATCCCGTTCGAGGAGACCCACGTGATGGAGCACGGACTCTTCGTCCTCGAGGGCAAGGCGGTCTACCGGCTCAACCGCGACTGGGTGGAAGTGGAGGCCGGGGATTTCATGTGGCTGCGCGCCTTCTGCCCGCAGGCCTGCTACGCGGGTGGCCCCGGTCCGTTCCGCTACCTGCTCTACAAGAACGTCAATCGCCACCCCTCCCTCACCTTCCACAGGGTCGCCAGATGACCGGCCGCCACATCGTCGCGCGGGCCCTCACCGCCGACGCCTTCGCGCCGTTCGGCAGAATCATCGACAAGGCGGGCATTGATCCGCGCTCCATGAATGCCGGGATGGCGCGGCGCTTCCACGACGTGGCGGAGATCCGCGCCATCGGCGAGGATGCGCGGGTGGTGATCGGGCTCGTGGAGGCCCAGCCCTATTCCCTCCCGTTGAGTGTGGGCCTGGTCGAGCGTCACCCCCTCGGCGCACAGGCTTTCGTGCCGTTGAACACCGCCCCGTTCCTCGTCGTGGTCTGCCCCGATGACGGTGGGAGACCGGGCCCGCCGCAGGCCTTCGTCACGGCACCGGGCCAGGGGATCTGCTACGATCTCGGCATCTGGCACGGCGTGCTGGCTCCCTTCGGCGCTCCGCAGGAATTCCTGGTGATCGATCGCGGCGGAGGGGGCGTGAATCTCGAGGAGGTCAGGTTCGACGAGCCCTGGACCGTCGCGCTGCCGGAGATGCTCGCGAGATAGGTCGTCCTCGGAAAGGCGCCGCCGTTCGCCGCCATCCGGCCTTCGCGTCTCTCGCATGGCCGCCGGAGGAATTCCCGAACGCTCCGACACCCTGGCTCACGAGCGGTTGCCCTCGTCCGCGATCGCTGGCAGGCGTGAGCCATGCTCGACACCTCTCCCACCCGTCGCCCCCTCTCCGCCCTGCGCAACGCGCTCAAGAGCGACGCCGGTGGCGGGTTGGTCCTGATGGCGAGTGCCGTCCTCGCCCTGATCGTCGCCAACTCGCCGCTCGCGCCGGGCTATTTCGCCCTTTTGAAGGCCTATATCGGCGGCCTCTCCGTCCTGCACTGGGTCAATGATGGCCTAATGGCCGTGTTCTTCCTGCTGGTCGGCCTGGAGATCAAGCGCGAGGTGCTCGACGGGCGGCTGCGCACCTGGCCGGATCGAATCCTGCCGGGCGTCGCGGCGCTCGGCGGCATGGTCGTCCCGGCCCTGATCTATGTCCTGGTCAACCGCTCCTCGCCCGAGACCCTGCGCGGCTGGGCGATTCCCACCGCCACCGACATCGCCTTCGCGCTCGGCGTCCTCGCCCTGCTCGGATCGCGCGTTCCGGTCTCGCTCAAGGTGTTCCTCACCGCGCTCGCCATCATCGACGATCTCGGCGCGGTCCTCGTCATCGCGGTCTTCTACACCGCCGACCTCTCCCTGCCGATGCTGGCGGGGGCGGCCCTCACCGTCGCGATCCTGTCCGGCCTCAACAGAGCCGGCGTCACCCGGCTGACGCCCTACCTCGTCCTCGGTGCGGTCCTGTGGTTCCTCGTGCTGAAATCCGGCATCCACGCCACCATCGCGGGGGTGCTGCTCGCCCTGACCATTCCGCTGCGGACCAGCCCGGCCAGACCCGACGATCCGGCCTCGCCGCTGCACAGGCTGGAACATGCGATCCATCCCTGGTCGGCCTATCTCGTCCTTCCGATCTTCGGATTCGCCAATGCCGGCGTCGCGCTCGGCGGCATGTCGCTGCGGATGCTCCTCGACCCAGTGACCCTCGGCGTGGCGCTCGGCCTGTTCGCCGGCAAGCAGATCGGCGTGTTCGGCGCCGTGTTCGCCGCCGTGAAACTCGGTCTCGCCCAGCGCCCCGCCCATGCCGGCTGGTGGCAGATCTACGGCCTGTCGCTGGTCTGCGGCGTCGGCTTCACCATGAGCCTGTTCATCGGCCTGCTCGCCTTCGCGGACAATCCAGACCTCGAGACCGAGACCAAGATCGGCGTGCTCGTCGGATCGGTGATCTGCATGATCGCCGGCGCCCTCGTCCTGATGTTCGCGCCCCGGCCGGTTCGGGAGACGCGCCCCGCCCCGTGACGTCACGCCTCTGTGGGGGCACCGGCCATGGCAACACAATCTTAATCCTGGCGCCCTAGCCCGGATGGCTGGAGAGCAGGATGACCCGAAAGGCAGGCTCAGCGTTCGTCCGGGTGGCAGCGATGGTTTCGGTCGCGGCGGCGGCCGTCGTCGGCGTGTTCGCGGCCCAGGGCATGAGCGATGAGGCCGCCGGCTGGCGCAGCGCCTTCGGGCGGCCTTCCGAGATTCCCGTGCCCGAGGGCGGTCCCGATACGGCGGCGCATATCGAGCTCGGCCGGCAATTGTTCTTCGATCCGGTCCTGTCGCGCTCGCGCGGCATCGCCTGCGCCTCCTGCCACGACCCGTCGCGCCATTGGGGTGACGGGCGCATGCGGGGCATCGGCGAGCCCGGTATCGAGCTGATGCTGCGCACGCCGACCCTGCTCAACGTCGGCTGGATCCAGCCGCTGGGCTGGGACGGCAAGTTCCCGGATCTCGAATCCGTCGCCTTCACGCCGATCACCGGCGCCAATCTCATGAACCTCTCGGAAGCGGAGCTGATCGATCGCCTGCGCGACGATCCGAGTTACGTTTCCGCCTTCGCCGCGACCTTCGAGGACCGGGCGATCACGCGCGCTGGCATCGAACGGGCGCTCGCCGCGTTCCAGCGCACGATCGTCTCGGGAGAAGCACCGTTCGACCGCTGGCTCAGCGGCGATGCGTCGGCGATCGGAGCCTCCGCGAAGGCGGGCTTCGCGCTCTTCACCGGCAAGGCGCGCTGCAACGAGTGCCATGGCGGCTGGGCCTTCACCGACGGCTCGTTCCACGACATCGGGGTCGGCCGGGGCGACGATATCGGGCGGGGCCGGCTGTTCCCGTCGTCGAAGGGCCTTCGCTACGCCTTCAAGACCCCGACCCTGCGCGATGTCGCGCAGCGCGGCCCCTTCATGCATGACGGATCGGTGCCGACCCTGCGCGACGTGATCGATCTCTACGACCGTGGCGGCATCGAGCGTCCGAGCCGCTCGCCGAAGATCAGGCCTTTGCGCCTGTCCGAGACCGAGAAGGCCGATCTCCTGGCGTTCCTGGAGACCCTGACGGCCCAGGATCTCGCGCAGGGCGAGCCGAAGCGGAAAGCTGACGCGCGCTGAGAACCGGGCGCGGCCCGGATCGAGGGCTGCGCGAACTCTCGGCCTCGACTGTCTGACCGGTCTAGCGAAACAGGGTCAGGCCGGCACCGGCCAGCGAGAGACCTATGATCAGCAGCGCCCCGCCCCAGGTCTCGTAGGCCGCTGCACGCGTCGCGTTCCGCATCGAGGCGTAGGACAGGCTTCCGCCCGCGATCAGGCTCGACAGGCTGAGTGTCGCGATCATGGAGGTTCCTCTTTCGACGCGAAGCTTGGGCATAGGCCCTGACGGTTACCAAACGCCAGCCATTGCCGAATGATCCTGCGCGCAGCCTCTACCAAAGGTTAGCCTCGCCGCTCAAAGACGATGCATGACTGTCCCATCCTCCGCCGCGCGTGCTCTCGACCCGGCGGCCGGGCGTTCTTCGACCACCGCATTTGCGACCTGTTCCGAGGCGGAGGACGAGCCTCATGCGGCGGTGTCGAGGAACCTTCCGGGACGTTAACCAATGCTTAAGCTTCGTTAACAAGTGCCTTTCAAGGTCGGAAAAAACTAAGTAAAACTACTCTCGCTGCAGCCGGTCATCGGCATTTCAGCTTTCGCCAAGGCTTCATCCCATGAGTCTTCGTTGTCGGTTGCCCGGCCCCGGTGTGCTGTCCGCTGCCCTGCTCCTGAGTGTGACGAGCGCCACGGCGGCGAATGCCCATGTCAAATGGTTCTGCGCCTTCGACGTCGCCGGTTCACCCGTCGGCCTCGCCGAGGTCCTGTGCGACAGTTTCGAGCAGCTCATCCTTGTCTCGCTCCTGGCGCTGTTCGTCGGCGCGCTGCTTGAGCGGACGATTCTCGGTGAGGCGATGATGCGGTCCCTCGACCGGGTGACGGCCTGGGCCCGCGAGAATACCGAATTGATGTTCCGTGCGGTGTGCGGCGCCTTCTTCGTCTCGCTGTGGTCGCTCGGCGGCATCATCCTCACGCCCGAACTCACCACCACCAGTACCGCCCTGCCCTGGTTCCAGCTCGCGATCGCCGCAGGCTTCCTGTGGCGGGCGACGATGCCGTTCTCGGCCCTGGGGATCGTGATCCTCTTCGGCATCGCCGTGGCGAATTACGGCGTCTTCCACCTGGCGGATTACCCCGTCTTCCTCGGTGTCGCCGCCTATCTCGCCCTGACCGGCCTCCAGCGCAGCCTGTTCGGCATCCGCCCTCTCGACATCGTGCGGTACACCGCGGCGGTGACCCTGATGTGGGCCTCGGTGGAGAAGTGGGCCTTCCCGCAATGGTCGTTCCCGCTCTTCATCCAGCACCCCGAGATGACGCTGGGTTTTGACGGCGCGTTCTTCATGAAGGCCGCCGGCGCGGTCGAGTTCGCCCTCGCCTTCGCTCTGCTCTGCACGCCCCTGGTCCGTCGCGTGGCCGCGATCATGCTGGCGGCCACCTTCGTCTCGGCGATCTTCGAATTCGGCAAGGTCGACGCCATCGGCCATTCGCCGATCATCGTGGCGATGATCGCCATCGCCGCCGACGATGCGAGGGTTCCGCTGCGGGTGCGCCAGTTGGCGGCACTCCCCGTGGGCTACGGTGCCGCGCTCGCAGCCTTCATCGGGCTCTATTACGGCGCCCATTCCGTCCTGTCGGCCGCCGGAGCCCTGTAGTCGGTCAGGCCGGACGGGCGGGTCCCGTCCCGGCCCTGGGGTTTCCCTGTTGGGTCGTCAGTTGCCTTCGACGCGGACCATCAGCTTCATCTTCGGATGGATGCCGCACAGGACGGCGAAGCTCCCGCCGCTGGAGAAGACGATCTCGGCCTTTCCGCCGGGCTCCTGGTCGCCCGAATCGTACGTGAACGTCGGCGAGTCCACGTAGGCATGGTGCAGGAGCTCGCCGTCGTCGTTGACGATCTGAACCGTCTCGCCCTTCCTGATCACGAGGGCACCCGGCTGGAACGCCCGGCCCTTCTGCGAAACGCGATAGACCTGACCCGCCGAGGCATGGAGGGCGAGGGTGGCAGCGCTGGTCGCGACGAGAGCGAAGGCGAGGCTGATGGAGGTGATACGTCTCATGCAACCTGAGGGTACGAGTTCGCCCAACTGCATCTTCGTCGCAGCAAGTAAAAAGTCCCTTAAAACGGCAGGCCTGACGGAGGGCGCAAGCGCGCCTTAACTATTGCCGAGCAATAAGTGACGTTGGGTTAGCCGAGACAGAGTGGATGACACCTATCCGTCGATTGAGGCTTGCTGCGGCGGGCGAGAGAGATTGGCCGGCGCCGATCGCCGCAGTCGCATCGTTCGTCGGAACCATCCGCGGCCGAATTCTGATCGCCTTCCTCATCATGAGCACGATCACCGGTGCGCTCGGATTGTCGGCGGCGTCCGGCATTCGCCGGGCCGACGAGCTCGTCAGCCGGACCTTCGACCGGTCGCTCATGTCGATCAACTATGCCCGTGCCGCCGCGGCCGATTTCGCGAACATGCGCTCGGTCGATTCCCGGCGACGGATGAGCGCCGACCCCGCCGTGAGGGCGCAGCTCGACGGCCGGCTCGAAACCCTTCGCCGCCTGTTCAGCGAGGATCTCGCCGTGGCGGTGGAGCGCGCCCAGTCGAGCCGCGCCACCCTCGCCGCCGGGGCCGTGGAACGGGCCGTGAGGGATTGGGACGCCGCGCGCTCCGCCCTCGCCGGTCGCGAGGCCCGGGAGGCCGACTGGGCGGAAGCCGATCGGCACGCCGCGGAGGTGGAGGAGCATCTCGACCTCTTCATCAACCACACCGCCGGCGACGGCTTCGTCTACCGGCAGCAGGCCCGGGCCGTCGTCGCCCGCGAGACCCAGATCAACCTCGTCGGTACGCTGCTCGCGCTGGCGATGTCGGCCTCGGTCGCCTGGCTCCTGGCCCGGCGCATCATGCGGCCGGTGGCGGATGCGTCCATGGTCGCCTCGCGGATCGCCGCCGGCGATCTCAGCGTGACGATCCCGCCCGGCAGCGCCGACGAACTCGGCGCCCTCCTCGCGTCCATGGGAGTCATGCGCGACAACATCCGGCGGGCCATGGAGCAGGAGGTCGCCCAGCGGCTCTCGGCGGAGGCGCATCTCGCCGACGCCCTCGAAACCTCCCTCGAAGGCATCGTCGTCGTCGACGAAGCCGGCCGCATCGCGCTCATCAACGGGCAGGCGGAGGATTTCCTCGGATTCCGTCAGGGGACCCGGCCGCAGGACATGTCGATCGCCCGCGTCGCAGAGGAGGGCAACGAGCTCGCCCGCACTCTCCTCTCCAACGACGACGACCGGACGACTCCGCGCGAGACGCAGCTCTCCGACGGTCGCTGGCTCCGGATCAGCCGCAGCCGGACCCGCACCGGCGGCTACATTGCCGTCTGCAGCGACATCACCCTGTTGAAGGTCCAGGAGGCGCGTCTCCAATCGACCAACCTTCGCCTCGACACGGCGCTCGACAACATGTCCCAGGGCCTGTGCCTGTTCGATGCGGATGGGCGCCTCACCGTCGTCAACCGGCGCTATTGCGAGCTGTTCGATCTCGCGCCGGACGACCTGCTCCTCGGCAGCCATTACCACGAGGTGGCATCCCGCCACCTGAGATCGGCGGATGAAGGCATGGTCTTCGAGGTCGAGGGCCGTGCGATCTCGGCCGTCGGCTCGGGTTTCCGCCAGTTGAACAGCGGGCGCGTCGTGGCGATCACCCACAAGCCCGTGGCCGGCGGCGGCATGGTCGCCACCTATGAGGACGTGACCGAACGCCGGCAGGCCGATGCCCGCATCGCCTTCATGGCCCGCCACGACGTCCTGACCGGCCTGCCCAACCGCGCCATGTTCGGCGAGCGGATCGAGGAGGCCCTGGCCCATCTCGTGCGCGGCGGCATGTTCGCCGTGCTCTGCCTCGATCTCGACCGCTTCAAGGAGGTCAACGACACCCTCGGTCATCCCGTGGGCGACGATCTCCTCAAGGCGGTGGGCAACCGCCTGCGCGCCTGCCTTCGCGAGATCGACACCGTGGCGCGGCTCGGCGGCGACGAATTCGCCATCATCCTCACGGGCGTCGCCCGGCCGGAGGAGGCCGCCATCCTGGCCCGGCGGATCGTCGAGGTGCTGAGCGCCCCCTACGAGATCGAGGGCCAGCGCGTCGCGGTCGGCGTCAGCATCGGCATCTGCCTCGCACCGGGGGACGGCACCAGCTGCGAAAAGCTCCTCAAGAATGCCGACGTCGCTCTCTACCGCGCCAAGGCCGACGGGCGCGGGACCTGGCGCTTCTTCGAGGCGGAGATGGACATCCGGCTCCAGGCCCGCCGCGCCCTCGAACTCGACCTGCGCGAGGCGGTGACGCAGGGCGCCTTCGAGCTGTTCTACCAGCCGATCTACGACTTCCAGGGGCACCGCGTCGGCGGGTTCGAGGCGCTGATGCGGTGGCGCCACCCCGAGCGCGGGCTCGTCCCCCCGGGCGAGTTCATCACCGTGGCCGAGGAGATCGGCCTGATCGTCGATCTCGGCGCCTGGGCCCTGCGGACGGCCTGCACCGAGGCCATGCGCTGGCCCGATGGGATCAGGGTCGCGGTCAACGTCTCGGTGGCCCAGTTTCGCGACGGCACCATCATCCAATCCGTCAAGGAGGCGTTGAGCCTGAGCCGGCTTCCGGCGGCCCGGCTCGAGCTCGAGATCACGGAAACGGTCCTGCTCAAGGACAATGCCGCGACGCTCGCGACCTTGCATGCGCTGCGCCGGCTCGGCGTCAGGATCGCGATGGACGATTTCGGCACGGGCTACTCGTCGCTGAGCTACCTGCGCAGCTTCCCCTTCGACAAGATCAAGATCGACCAGTCGTTCGTGCGCGACCTCACCGACGCCGACGAATCCGCGTTCATCGTCCGCGCCGTGATCGGCCTCGGCCTCAGCCTGCGCATGCGCACCACCGGCGAGGGCATCGAGACGGCCACGCAGTTCGAGCGCCTACGGAAGGAGGGCTGCGACGAGGGCCAGGGCTACTTCATCGGCCGCCCCCAGCCCGCCGACAGCATCCCGGCGGTGCTGGAGCGCCTGTCGGTGCCCCGTGCCTTGGTCAAGCAGGCCGTCGCCTGACGGACAAACGATACCGAGCCTCGGTCGAGTGTGACACGTCGGGGCTTGCCCGCACGACCGCGCGGCGGCGGCCATCCGCCGGGCTTCATTCAGGGAGTCCGACCTACGGGTCGGGGCTCACTGAGACTTGCTATGACCTCACACAAACACGAAGGGCCGGTCTCGAAAGACCGGCCCTTCGTTCGTTCGTGGGTTCCGGTTCGTCCGGTCGACGCCCTATTGCGGGGCTGGTACCGGGGTCGGCGCGGGAGCCGTCGGCGCGGGCTCCGCCGCCGGTGCGGTCTCCGCCGCGCCCGCGACCTCTGTGGATTTGGCGAGGGCGGGATAGGGTTCGATCACCTGGGCGCCGTTGAGGGGCTTGCTCTGGCCGTTATGGCAGGTGGTGCAATTCACCTTCGGTGCATCGCCGAGGACGCCGAGCCGGGCCGCCGGGAAGGTCGAGGTCAGCGGCTCGAGATAGTTGCCGTTGAGGTCCCGCACCATCCGGATGCCGTGCCAGGCGGTGGTGCGCTGAGGCGTGCTCTGCGACCAGTTCGAGATCGCCCGGGTGTTGTGGCAGAAGGTGCAGTTGACGCCGAGCCCCTCCGACATGTGGATCATCAGGCCGTAGGTCTTCTCCGCGTCCTGGATCGGCTTGCCCTTGGTGGTGGGCAGCGCCGTCGTGGCGTTCACCCGGATGGCGTTGTTGTCGATGTTCTTGTCGGCGAGATACTCGGTGAGCGTGTCGTAGGGCAGCGAGCTGAGGCCCACCGAGGGCGAGGCCATGTTCTGCCCGTTGTTGCGGGGAACGAAGCCGGACGTGTGGTTCGGTCCCGGATTGGTGAACCAGATATTGGCCGGCACCGGCTGCCCGCGATGGCAGGTGAAGCAGGTCACGCCGGTCCCGCCCACATGCTTCTCCTTCCAGTTGGTGTTGATGGCTTGCGTCATCTGCAGCATCCGCCGGGCGACCTTTTTCTGGTAGAGGCTGTCGTCCGCCATGTTCTCGGTGTTGTGGCAGTAGGTGCAGCCCTGTTCCGGGCTGACCCACTCGGTCATCGAGGTCATCAGGCGGTTGAACTCGTTGACGCTGACGTTCTTGAGGACCTGGACGTTCTCGTAGGTCGCGCCCGCCAGTTCCTCGCCGGGCTCGGCCGGGTCCGCCGGTGCCGGGGCGAGATTGGCGTCCTTGGCGGCGGCGACCCCGGCGCGGGTATGGATCTGGTCCATCCCCGTGCCGCGAAAGCCGTTCTGGGTGGTCTGGAGCGGCGGGCGGACCCAGCCGGACGTGCCGAACATCGCGATGGTGAGGAAGAAGGCGATCGAGGCGCCGAGAACTGTGAAGAACGTCTTCATGGGACTACCCCCGGCGCGGTCAAGGGATCGACGATCGGCGCGTAGACCTGCGGATAGGACGGGGCGACGCCGTGCTTGACCGCCCAGAGATACCAATTGTCCACCACCGTGCCGGTGAGCAGGATGCCGATGCCGCCGGTCAGCGTGGTCAGGACCGCGAACCACCAGGCCCAGCGATGGATCGATTCCATCGTGGCGTTGAAGCCCATGGTCCAGCGCCAGAACAGGGCGGCGCGCTCGGTGGCGGTGCCGCGGTCGACGATCTGGTCGATCTCGCGCTCGCCGCCGAAGCGGCTCACCGCCAGGATGGTCGCGCCATGCATCGCGAAGAGCAGCGTCGACCCGTAGAGGAAGACGATCGAGAGCATGTGGAACGGGTTGTAGAAGAGGTTGCCGTAGCGGAGCGAGAAGGCGGCGGTCCAGTCGAGATGCGGGAAGATGCCGAAGGGGACCGCCTCGCTCCACGAACCCATCAGGATCGGGCGGATGAAGCCGAGCACCAGGTAGAGCCAGATGGCGCTGGCGAAGGCCCAGGGCACGTGGGTGCCCAGACCGAGCGCCCTGGCGCGGCGGTAGAGACGCACCCACCACAGCAGGATCGAGGCGGTGAGGAAGAAGCCGGCGATGAGCCACCAGCCGCCTTCCTGCAGGGGCGGCAGGATCTTGAGGCCGTATTGCGGTCGCGGCGGCTCGAGAGCGAGCCAGGGCAGCTGGCGCACGAACTGGACCGGATCCCAGTTCACCGAGGCCAGCATGTTGAGGCCGACGATCTCGAAGGCGATCAGGAAGCAGACGGCCGACAGCGCACCGAGATACCCGATATAGATCGGCCCGACCTGGGCGTTGCCGAAGAGACCGAACAGGTAGCTGTGGAACGGTTTGCCCCAGCGGCGGTCGACATCGACGGGGACGCCGAGCTCCGGGATGGTGGAGCGGACTTGGACCTCGGTGAAGATGTTCTGGTAATAGGCCATGATCCTCGTGCCCCCCTCTAGCGCCAGACCGGGAGATTGAGCCACCAGCCCCACCATTCCGGCCAGCCACGGGTCCAGAACGGGCCGCTGATGATGATGCAGACCGCGCTCCAGAAGCCCGCCGAGAGGGCGAGAAACAGGCCGAGCCGGTGGATGCCCAGCGTGCCGATGGAGTAGCCGATCGTGTCGCGGAAGAATGTGTCTTCGTGCTCGGGCGTCTTGACCACCTCGCCCTTGGGCGGGTTGGTGGCCGAGAGGATCAGCGCGCCGTGCAGCGAAAGGGCGAAGGTCGTCGTGAAGAAGAACGACACCGCCAGCATGTGCGCCGGATTGTAGTGGAAGTGCAGGTACTGGTAGCCGGTATTCGACACCCAATCGAGGTGCGAGAGGATGCCGTAGGGAAAGCCGTGGCCCCAGGCGCCCATCAGGAACGGCCGGATCACCACCAGCGAGACATAGGCGAAGATCGCCACCGAGAAGGCGAAGGGCACGTGATAGCCGATGCCGAGCTTGCGGCAGATCTCGACCTCGCGCAGGGCCCAGGAGACGAAGGAGCCCACGGCGCAGAAGGTGATGATCTGCCAGAGGCCGCCCTCCTTGAGGGGAGCCAGCGCCAGCCCGTATTTGAGGTCGGGCGGCGCGATGTTGATCTGCCAGATGTTCCAGGTCGGCCCCAGAGCCGCACCGTAGATGATCAGCGCGGTGCCGAGCACCGAGAAGAACAGGGTCGTGACGCCGAAGAACCCGACGTAGAACGGTCCGACCCAGAAATCGAACAGGTCGCCGCCCAACAGCGTGCCGCCGCGGACGCGGTATTTTCGTTCGAAACTCAGCATCGCCATCGCGAATACCTCCCGGCTTCACCGTCACGTTTTTCGATTGTTGCGTGAGCGGGCGGAGGCCGGTCGAGCCGCCGTTCCGCCCGCGAAGGGTCGACGGTCCCCTCTCCCCGGAGGGAGAGGGAGCCTTGCCGGGCCCGTGTCCCGCCCGGTCAGGCGGGCATCGAAGGCAGCACGAGCGAGTGCGCGTTCGCCGCCTTGGCCGCTTTGGGTCCTTCGAGCCAGTTGAACCGGTCGGTGCTGAGCAAGATGAAGTGGATCAGCAGCGCCAGGATGAACAGGAAGGTGAAGAGCGCCACCAGGGTGCGGCGCGGATCGAAGAGAAGCCAGACCTTGTGCATGGTGCGTTCCTCCTCAGGAGATCATCGAGACGAGGCCGTGCGCGGCGCTCGTGACGGTGTCGAGGGCGGCATAGCCCTTCGGGCCGGGCAGCCACGGGCGCCACATCCAGACGAGGATATGAGCGACCACGGCGATCGCCGTGAAGATGATGAAGCTCGTCAGGAAGATCGCGTGGAACTCCTTGGCCTCCGGTTCGGTCAGCCCGGACAGGCTGCTTGCTTTGTCGATCCCACTGGACATCGGTTGAACCTCCGCTTTGGTCTGGCCGCGCTCGACGGAGCGCGGCGGGTGAGGTCGCGACCGCCTTCGGGCGGCGCTCGCGACGGTCGGTCCCTCGCCTCTTCGGACGGGAGATCGGTCGGGACGGGAGACGGGCTCCGATCCCGGAAAACGTCAGCCCATGAACACGAAGGGGATCGCGGACACGGCCATGCCCTTGGCTTCGCCGAACACCGAGCGCCGGGCGACGAGACCGTGGCCGACCGGCGACCGCGCCGGGACGAGGCGCTGGAGCGCCGCCGCAGCGAGGAAGAACGGATAGGTCGCCACGAGGAGGAGGCGGAACTGGAGCTCGTGCCGCTGCAGGCGCGACGTCGGACGCGACGGGCCGGGGCGGGACATGATCGAGGGGGAAATGGTCGAAGACTGCATGGCGGAGATCTCCTGTCCGCAATCCGCGGCGGTCGGCCTCGCGAGGAGGCCGGTTCTCGGCGGAAACGGCGCCGCGCCGCTCCAGCCTGAAAGAGGATGAGAAGTCGGGACGCTCATGCCGCCGCTCCCAGTGACAGGCCGGCATGGGCACGCTCGACCCGGGATGAGCTGACGCGCTCCTCGCCGGCATGGCGGGCGGCCCGCTCGGCCGCGTCGCGCAGGCGCTTGGCCACCGAGATCCGCACCAGCACCGGATGCGTCTCGACGAGGTCGTCGAGGAGGGCGCGGGCGGCCTCGTCCCAGGGCAGCTCGCGGTGGAAGCGCGCCGGTGTCGCCTCGACCTGATCCATGTCGCGGGCGAGCGGCAGGATGTGGAAGAGCATGTCGAACAGGGCGTTGCAGACTTCCTGAACGAGGTAGGTCGCGCCCGAGAACCCCATGAACGGCGTGCCGGTATGGCGGCGGATGATGGCGCCGGGGAAGGAGGCGGGGACGAACACCGCCCGCGAACCGCATTCGGCCGCGTACATGCGCTCGTTGAAGGAGCCGAACAGGACCAGCGGCGGGTTGGCCTTGATCTGCGCCCGTACGGCGGCGTTGTCGGTCTTGGCGCCGGGCTGGCGCGAGATCGCGAAATTGCAGGGCAGGCCCATCTCGTCTTCGAGGAAGCGGCGCACGCCCCGCGCATAGGTGTCGGAGGCGACGATGCCGAAGCTCGCGGTCCCGAAGAAGTCCTGGGTCACCGAGCGCCACAGGTCCCAGACCGGCTTGATCGTGGTGTGGCGCTCGCGCTCCATGAAGGGCTCCGGATCGAGGCCGAGGATCTCGCCGAGCTTGCGCAGGAACTTGGTGGTGGCGTGAAGGCCGATGGGCGCCTGCAGGTAGGGCCGCTCCAGGCTCTCGCAGAGCAGCCGGCCGAACTCGCGGTAGAGGCAGATATTGGCGTCCGCGTTCACGAGCTTGGGCACGTCGGCGAGGTGCGAACCCAGCGGAAAGGCGAGGTTCACCTCGGCGCCGATTCCCTCCACCAGGCGGCGGATCTCGGCGAGGTCCGAGGGCATGTTGAAGGTGCCGTAGGCCGGGCCGATGATGTTGACCCGGGGCTTCTCGCCGGCCTTGCGCTCGGGCCGGGCCGGGATGCCCTTCTTGGCGAATTTCCGGGCGCCGTATTCCTGCCAGAGCCAGGACATCGCCCGGTCGGCGGTCTGCCACTGGTCCTCGTCGATGGTGCGCGGCAGGAAGCGCTGGAGGTTGGTGCCCTCCGGGGTCACGCCGCCGCCGATCATCTCGGCGATGGAGCCTGTGACGACGACGCTTGGCATGCCCGGATCGAGGGTGGCATGCGCCCGCTTCATCGCGGCCTCGGTACCGTGGCGGCCGAGCTCCTCTTCCGCCAGCCCTGTGACCACGATGGGCAATTCGTGCGGCGGCAGGGCGTCGGTGTAGTGCAGCACCGAGGTGACCGGCAGGTTCTCGCAGCCCACGGGACCGTCGATGACGACCTGCAATCCCTTGATGGCGGTGAAGACGTAGACGGCGCCCCAGTAGCCGCCGGCCCGGTCGTGATCGAGGACGAGCATCAGGCCATCTCCCCGATCGGATTGTGGCTGGGCTTGCCGCGCGTCGCCGAAGCCACGTTCTGGCGGACCTTCGGCACCTCTTCCCAGATTCCGGCGGCATGGCCCTCGCCGACCCCGTCGAAGAAGTCGCGCATGGCGTCGAAGCGGTGCTGGTTGCCGAGGGCGGCGTTGATCACCTTGGCGAGCGAGCCGGCGCCGGCGACGCCCATGAGCGGACGGGCGGAGATCAGGTTGGTGAAGTAGAGGGCGGGGACCGCCAGTTCCTTGGCCGCCTGCACCACCGGCGTGGTGCCGATGGCGAGATCCGGACGGAACTCGCGCATGGCGGAGAGGTCGTCCTCGAGGGAGGCGCGGTAGCGCACCGTGACGCCGCGCGCCTCGAGCCAGTCGCGGTCGGCCTCGGAATAGGGCGTGCGCGGGCAGGCGGTGCCGACGTAGCGCAGGTCCGCGCCGCTCTCGACGAGGAGCCGGCCCACCAGGAGTTCGGAGCCTTCGTAGCCCGAGAGCGTGATCCGGCCCTTGATCGGGGTGGCGGACAGCGCCCCCTTGATCATCGGGAGGAGCCTGTTCTTGGCGGCCTCCACCGTGGCGCGGGGAACCGCGCAGGCCTCGCCGATCCGGTCGAGCCAGTCGGCGGTGCCGTCATGGCCCACCGGGGCGGAGCCGACGATGGGCCGGCCGGCGAGTTCGAACTCGCGCATGGAGGCGGTGTAGAAGGGATGGATCGCCGCCACCGCCGCGCAATCCAGCGCCGCGTAGAGCTCGCGCCATTCGCGGGTCGGCACGACCGGTCCGGCGGCGAGGCCGAGCGGCTCCAGCAGGCCGCCGATCACCACCGGATCGGCCGGGAACATCTCGCCGAGCAGCGTCACGGTGGGGCGCTCGGAGCGGCCGGCGCGGGGCGCCTGGACCGGACCCTGCTCGGCCTCGGTGCGGGCGAATTTCAGCATCGCCCCGGCGAGCACGTCCTTGGCCTCGGCATGGGTCGGGACCCCGAAGCCCGGCACGTCGATGCCGATGATGCGGACCCCGTCGATCTCCTTCGGCAGGAGCCGAAGCGGAACGCCGGAGGCGGTGGGGACGCAGAGGTTGATGATGACGACGGCGTCGTAATCGGCGGGCTTGGCCACCTCGAACACCGCCTCGCGGATGTCCTCGAACAGCTTGCCGGTGACCAGGGTCTCGGAGTTGAACGGCACGTAGCCGACGCTCCGCTTGGCCCCGTAGAAATGCGACGTGAAGGTGAGCCCGTAGACGCAGCAGGCCGAGCCGGAGAGGATCGTCGCCGTGCGGCGCATGCGCAGGCCGACGCGGAGCGAGCCGAAGGCCGGACACATGCTCTGGGGCTGGTCGTGCGGACCCTGCGGATAATCCTTGGCGTATCGGTCGAGGGTCTCGCTCATGCCGGCGGCGTTGGCGGCGGCCTTCATCGCGTCCTTGCCGGCATGGCAGCCGAGGCCGTCGGTCTTGGTGGCGGCGAGGTTCACCGCCTCCGTCGGGACGGCGGCGGGAGCCGGGGTCGAGGCCGGTCGGTCCTTGCGGGCCCGAAGATCAGCGATGTCGAGAGAGACGGCCATGCGCGTCAGACCTCGTCGTAGACGACTTCGAGGGACGGCTTCACGACCTGCGCCGTGCCGCACATGTCCTCGAAGGTGGCCGGGACCAGGGTGACGCCGCGGCCCACCGCCTCGCCCTTGAACAGGCCCAGCAGACCGTCTTGGGAGAGCGGAGTCGGGTGGTTGGCCGCCGCGTCGTGAACGTTCTGGGCGAGATCCGCGAAGAGCGAGCCCCACCGGCTCTCGGGCCGGCCGATGATCTCGTAATTCGCGCTCTTCTTGCGGATGTCGTCGTCGGCCGGGATCGAGGCCAGGACCGGGATGCCGACCGCTGCGGCGAAGGCCTGGGCCTCGCCGGTGCCGTCGTCCTTATTGATGACGAGGCCGCCGACGCCGACGTTGCCGCCGAGCTTGCGGAAGTATTCCACCGCCGAGCAGACGTTGTTGGCGACGTAGAGCGACTGCAGGTCGTTCGAGCCGACGACGATGACCTTCTGGCACATGTCGCGGGCGATCGGCAGGCCGAAGCCGCCGCAGACCACGTCGCCGAGGAAGTCGAGCAGGACGTAGTCGAAGCCCCATTCGTGGAAGCCGAGCTTCTCGAGAAGTTCGAAGCCGTGGATGATTCCGCGTCCGCCGCAGCCGCGCCCGACCTCGGGGCCGCCGAGCTCCATAGCGTAGACGCCGTCGCGCTTGAAGCAGACGTCGCCGATGGCGACCTGCTCGCCGGCGAGCTTCTTCCTGGTGGAGGTCTCGATGATGGTCGGGCAGGCGCGGCCGCCGAACAGCAGCGAGGTCGTGTCGCTCTTCGGGTCGCAGCCGATGAGCAGGACCTTCTTGCCCTGCTGGGCCATCATGTAGCTGAGATTGGCGAGGGTGAACGACTTGCCGATGCCGCCCTTGCCGTAGATCGCGATGATCTGCGTCTCCTTGGTGGCGGAGACGGGGGCGGGATCCGGCTCGATGGCGGCTTCGGCGCGCAGGAGAGCCGCTCCATTCAGCTGCATGTTCATGAAGCGGCTCTCCAATCGAGGATCATCTTCAGGCATTCGGGCTCGCCGAACGCAGTGCGGTAGGCCGAAGGCGCGTGCGCCGCCGGTTCGCGATGGGTGATCAGGCCGTCGAGGGAGAGGCGACCGCCCTCGATGAGGGTGAGGACCGCCGCCAGATCTTCCGGCCGCCATTGGGCGGCGACGCGGATGCGGGCTTCGCGCAGGAAGGCCGGCGGAAAGGCGAAGGAGAGCGGCGCCTCGTAGAAGCCGGCGAGGACGATCTCGCCGTCGGGTGCGAGCCGCCCGATCAGGGTGTCGAGGATCGCGGCGTCGCCGCTGACATCGGTGATGGAGGCGTAGTCCCGGCGCTCGTCGGATTCCGGATGCATCACCGCGTAGCCATGCGCGCCCGTGGACCGGACCGCATTGGTTTCCCACACCACCGGCTCGCCGCCGGCGATCCGCGTCAGCCGGGCGAGGAGCCGACCGAGCACGCCGTGGCCGACGATGAGGGTGCGGCCCGAGGCGGTCGGGGACAGGGCATGATAGGCGGTGGCGGCCAGCGCGATGAGGATGCCGTGCTCGCGCAGATCCGCATCGATGGGGACGAGGCGGGAGCCTTCGCTGACGAGACGGGACGCCGCGCCGCCGAACAGTCCGCGCACCGGGCCGAAGCAGCGGGCGCCGGGAACGAAGACCCGCTGGCCGACGGCGAGACCCGAAGCCGGGCCGGCCTCGACCACCTCGCCGACCGACTCGTAGCCGGGGACCAGGGGATAACCCATGCCCGGGAAGGGCGGCATCCGGCCCGACCAGAGCAGGCGCTCGGTGCCGGTGCTGATCCCGCTCCAGATGGTCTCGACCACGGCATCGGCGACTCCGGGAGCGTCGATGGGAAGTTCGGTGAGCGACAGATTCTCGGGCTGGCGGAGAAGGACGGCGAGAGCGTTCATCTGTGTCGACCCTCCCTTTCCCTCGATACCGGCCTGACCGCGATCGTCTCGCCGCGGCTCAGATGTGTCATCCTAGATAGACACTTTTTTTCGTCAAGCCTTACTTACGATGATCGGTGTCAATTCGTTGGCACACCAGCAATCGCGTGAGCAGGGGGCGCCGTGTGGCGATCTCGCGACACTCGCGGAAGCCGGCCTCGGTGAGGAGTGCCGTCAGCTCGACGGGTGTCCGGCAGCGCCCGCTTCCCATCGCCAGCAGGTAGAAGCCGAAATATGCGTCCGCGATCGGCTCGGCCCCCGCCGTTCCCGCCATCGGTTCGGCGAGAAGGAGCATGCCGCCATCGGGCAGGGCGTCATGGGCGGCGCGCAGCAGGTGGCGGACCGTGTCGTCGTCATGGTCGTGGACGACGCGCACGAGGGAGATGGCGTCGGCGCCCTTCGGCAACGGATCGTTGCGGAAGCTGCCGCCGCACGCCTCGGCGCGGTGCTCCAGCCCTTCGGCGGCGAAGCGCTCGGCGGCGCGGGCCGCCACGGCCGGCAGGTCGAACAGCCTGACGGCGAGGCCGGGATTTGCCCGCATCGCCGCGCGGAGAAAGGCGCCCTCGCCGCCGCCGACATCCATCAGGAGGCGATGCCGGTGCAGCGGATAGGCGTCCAAAATGTCTTCGGCGATGAGGGATTGGGACGAGGCCATGAGGGCCGAGTAATCCGCCACCGATTCGGCCCGGATGGCGCCGCCGTCGGTCATTCCCGCATAGGGCCAGTAGGCGGCGAGCCGGCTCGCCCCACCCTCCCCGCGCAGGAGCGCCACCGGATCGTGCAGATCCTCGTAGAGGAGAGCGTGGTGCTCGATCATCGCCGCCACGGAGGGGTTGCCGATCAAGGCCGCGCCGAGATCGGCCAGGGCGAAGCGCCCGTCGGGCAGGCGCTGCAGCAGGCCGAGCGACGCGGCGGCCTTGAGCAGGCGCAGCGCCCGCTCCGGCCTCAGGCACGTCCGTTCGGCCAGGGCCGGGACAGTGAGCGGACCGGGCGCGAGGATCGCGAACAGGTCGAGCCTGATGCAGGCGAACAGGGTCTGCGAATAGACGAAGCCGGCGCAGAGATCGAACAGGGCGCGGGTGTTCCGCTGCGCGATCCGCCTCGTCGGCGGAAAGCCCGCGGCCCAGCGCTGGAAGGCCGGATTGGCGATGGTGCGGTTGCGGAAGGAAAGCCAGCGCTCGCGCCAGGATAGGGCTCGTGTCCCTCCCCCCTCTGCGGGGGGAGGGTTCGCGTCAGGCGCGGAAGCCGCGAGGAGCATCGGAGCGAGCTCCGCTCACGCCAACTCCCGGGCCAGGCTCGCCGGCAGGAACAGTCGCGTCTGCGCCTCGATCTCGGCGCGCAGGATATCCGCGCCGGGGCAGGCCGGGATCACCTCCATGGCCTCGCGCACCAGGCGCTTGAGGCGGGCGAGCGCGCCGCCCATGCCGAGCAGGGCGGCGGCGTTCGGCCGGCCCAACGTGGCGTCGCGGCCCACCGGCTTGCCGACCTCTTCCTGTCGGCAGGCGACGTCCCGCAGGTCGTCGGCGACCTGATAGGCCTCGCCGAGACATTCCCCCAGCAGCCGCCACGGCAGGGCCTGGGCCCCCGCCGCCGCCGCGCCGGCGACGGTGGCCGCCGCGAACAGGGCCCCGGTCTTCGCCTGCTGGTACTCGGTGAGCCCGACATTGCGCTCCGATTCCCAGGCCTGTCCGGCGACGATGCCGTTGGGCGAGCCGACCGCACGGGCGACGAGGCCGACGAGGGAAGCGAGCCGGGCCGGTGAGCGTGCCGCTCCGCGCGCCAGGGTCTCGAAGGCCAACACGATGAGGGCGTCGCCGGTGAGCACCGCCAGCGGCTCGCCGAAGGCCACGTGGACCGAGGGCTTCTGCCGGCGCGTCGGCGCATCGTCGAAGCAGGGCAGGTCGTCATGGACCAGGGAGGCGCAGTGCAGGAGCTCGATCGCGGCGGCGGCGGCATCGGAGGCCGCCGGATCGTCGTCGCCGCAGGCGCGGGCCACCGACAGGCACAGGCGCGGGCGGATTCGGTGGCCGCCGGGAAACACCGCGTAGCGGATGGCCTCCGCGAGAAGGGGCGGTGCGCCGGGCGCCTCCGCGTGGGCGACGGCAGCGTCGAGCGCCTGCTCGATCCGGCGGTTGGCATCCATGAGCGCCACTCCCGTTGTGTTTTTCTGTTGCCATTTGAAAGTGTCAGATAATATTGACACTCGTCAAGGCTGAAACGGTTGACGGGTCGAAACGGGGGATGGAGTGACGGCGCAACGGGTGGCGGTGATCGGTGCAGGAATCGGCGGGCTGGTGGCGGCCCTGAGGCTCGCCCATGCCGGGCTCGACGTCACGGTGCTGGAACGCGGGCTCCGGCCCGGCGGCAAGATGCGCAGCCTTCCCGTGGACGGCCTGCGGGTAGAGGCCGGCCCCACCGTCTTCACCATGCGCTGGGTCTTCGAGGAGATCTTCTCGGAATGCGGCGCCGACCTGTCGGACCGCCTGGCGCTGAGCCCGGCCACGATCCTCGCCCGTCACGCCTGGGGGGCGGACCAGCGCCTCGACCTGTTCGCCGATCACGAGGCGTCGGCGGCGGCGATCCGCGCCTTCGCCGATGCCGGCGAGGAGGACGGCTACCGCCGGTTCCGCGCCCGGGCGGCGGAGGTCTATGGCACCCTGGAGGGGCCTTTCATCAGGGGGGAGCGGCCGAGCCCCATCGATCTCGGCCGCCGCGTCGGCCTCGCCGGCCTCGGCGGCTTGCTGCGCATCCAGCCCTTCACCACCCTGTGGAGCGCGCTCGGCGACTATTTCCGCGATCCGCGCCTGCGCCAGCTGTTCGGGCGCTACGCCACCTATTGCGGCTCCTCCCCCTTTGAGGCCCCGGCGACGCTGATGCTCGTCGCCCATGTGGAGAGCCAGGGCGTCTGGCATGTGGAGGGCGGCCTGAGCCGGCTCGCCGCCGTCATCGCCGATCTCGCCGAGGAGCGCGGCGCCCGCATCCGCTACGGTGCGCATGTGGCCGGGATCGCGGTGGAGGGCGGGCGCATCGTCGGTCTCGACCTCGCCGATGGCGAGCGGATCGCGGCGAATTGGGTGGTGTCCAACGCCGATGCGGCGGCTCTGGGCAAGGGCCTGTTCGGCGCCAGGGCGGCGCGGGCGGTCGAGGCGGTGACGCCGTCGGACCGTTCGCTCTCGGCGGTGACGCTCTGCGCCAGGGCCCGGACCTCCGGCTTCCCGCTGGTGCGGCACAACGTGTTCTTCTCCCGCGACTACGCCGCCGAATTCGCGGCGCTCCGCGCCGGCCGGCTTCCCGACGACCCGACCGTCTATGTCTGCGCGCAGGACCGCGCCGACGACGATTCGGCCCTCGGCGCGCCGGAGCGCCTGCTCTGCCTCGTCAACGCCCCTGCCCTGGGCCTGGAACGCCCGCTCGATCCCACGGAGATCGCCTCATGCGAGACCAACCTGCGTCGCAAGCTGACGGAATGCGGGCTGACGATGGAGGCGTCGCCGGGGGCGGTGACGACCGATCCGGCGGGGTTCGAGCGGCTGTTCCCGGCGACGGGGGGCGCCCTCTACGGCCGGGCCTCGCACGGCTGGATGGCTTCGTTCAAGCGGCCCGGCGCGCGAACGGCTCTGCCGGGTCTCTATCTGGCGGGGGGCAGCATCCATCCGGGGCCGGGGGTGCCGATGGCGGCGCAATCGGGGCGGATCGCGGCCGACAGCCTGCTGGCCGACCTGAGCCGGACGGGCCGCGCTTCGACACGCCGGTGGCAAGGGACGGCTACGTCTGGTGGTATGTCGACGCCCTGAGCGAGGACGGGCGGCAGGGGCTGACGATCATCGCCTTCATCGGCAGCGTGTTCTCGCCCTACTACGCCCTGGACCGCAGCCGCGACCCGTTCGACCATTGCGCCGTGAACGTGGTTCTCTACGGGGAGCGCGCCAACCGCTTCTGCATGACCGAGCGCGGCCGCGACGCGGTGAGCCGGGATGCATCGCACATCCAGATCGGTCCGAGCGGGCTCGAATGGGACGGGACGACCCTCACCATCACCCTCGACGAGGTGACGGCACCGATCCCTTCGCGGGTCCGCGGTACGATCCGCCTGCGCCCGAACGGCTTCACGGGGCAGACCTTCACCCTCGACGCAACGGGCGAGCACCGGTGGTGGCCGATGGCCCCCTCCTCCCCGGTCGAGGTCTCCCTCGACGCGCCGTCCCTGTCCTGGCGCGGGACGGCTTATTTCGACACCAACCACGGCGACACCGCCCTGGAGCGTTCCTTCAGCGACTGGACCTGGTGCCGGGCCGACCTGAAGGATGGGTCGGCGATCCTCTACGATGTCCGCCGCCGCGACGGCAGCGGCCAGAACCTGTCCCTGCGCTTTGCCGCCGACGGCACGCGCCGCGACATCCGCCCGCCGCTTGCCGCCGCGTTGCCGCCGACGCGCCTGTGGCGGATGCCGCGCTCCACGCGCAGCGACGATTCGGTCTCGACGATCGTGCGCACCTTCGAGGACACGCCGTTCTATGCCCGCTCGCTCCTGGCCTCGACCCTCGACGGCGAGAGCGTGCGCCCCGTCCACGAGAGCCTCTCGCTGGACCGGTTCAGGAACCCGCTCGTGACGTTCATGCTGCCGTTCCGGATGCCGCGGCGAGTGGGATGATCGCGGGCGGCGTCAGCCCGTATCCTGTCTGCTGTCCGGTTGGCGGCGTTCCTCGCGCTCCCGGTCCGCCCGGATGCTCCTGCGCACCACGATCAGCTGCCACACGGCCAGGCCGATCAGGAGCAGTTCGAGGGCGGTGGAGGCGATCACGGCGCGGGGTCGTCCGCAGCGGCGCGCCGCGCGGCCTCGTCCCGATCCTTGCGGATGCCGCGCTTGACGACGACGAGCTGCCAGATTGCCAGCCCCAGGGCCAGGGCGAAGACGAGGCCGATATCGAAGGCGGCGAAGAGATGGTCGCTCACGAGGGCGCGGGTTCGCGGCCCAGGGCCTCGCGCTCGCGCAGGGTCTCCACCAGATCGAGCACCCGCGCGACCTGGGCCGGGACGTTCCACCAGGGCGGGATCGCGGAGGCCTTCACCGGCCGGGCGGTGACGGCCTCGATCAGGAACAGGATCTCCGGCAGCGGCGGCTCATGCAGGGCCGCCCTGTCCTCCGTCGCGACCAGGGCGCGGCCGAGGAGCGCCAGCTTCCTGCGCCCGTCGACGCGGGCGCGGCGCGAGACCGAATCGTATCCGGCCCGCTCCACCTCGCGGCCGATCTCGGCATAGATCAGCCGTGCGGCGCGGATCGCCGGGCGGCAGGCGGCCGGCAATCCGGCGATGCCGGATTCCGAGCGGGCATAGAGCAGGTCCGCCGCCGCGAGCAGGCGGGCGACGACGCGCCCGAGGGCCGGCGTGAAGCCGGGCTCGCGCAGGAAGGCGTCCGGATCGATGCCGGCCTCCCGCAGCCAGGATTGCGGCAGGTAGAGCCGGCCGGCCCGCGCGTCCTCGCCCACGTCCCGGGCGATGTTGGTGAGCTGCATGGCGACGCCGAGGTCGCAGGCACGGGCGAGCACGGCGGGATCGCGCACCCCCATGATCAGGGTCATCATCGCGCCCACCGAGGCGGCGACCCGCGCCGCATAGGCGGTGAGATCCGACAGGGTCTCGTAGCGGCGCCCGGTGGCGTCCCAGGCGAGGCCCTCGATCAGCGCGGCGGGCAAGGCCTGCGGGATGGCGTGATCGGAAACGATGTCGGCCAGCGCCCGGTCCGCCGGCGCGTCGCAGGGGCGTCCCTCATAGGCGCGGGCCAGCCGCAGCTGGAGCCGCGCGACGGCGGGGCGGCGTCCGCTCTCGGCGACGTCGTCCACCGCGTCGTCCGAGAGGCGGCAGAAGGCGTAGAGCCCGAAGGCGGGCCTGCGGATCGCCGGCGGCAGCAGGGCGGAGGCGGCAAAGAAGCTGCGCGACCCGGTGCGGATCGCCGCGCGGCAGGCGGCGTGGTCCTCCGCATCCGCATGGGGGATCGCCCAGAGCGGGGGCCGGGACAACTCAAGCGAAGACGCGCGCATCCGGCACCACGGTATCGAGAATTCGGGCGGAGGAGAGGACGCCGGGCAGGCCGGCGCCGGGATGGGTGCCGGCCCCCACGAGATAGAGCCGGGCGACGTCCTCGGAGGCATTGTGCGGCCTGAACCAGGCCGATTGCGTCAGCACCGGCTCGAGGCCGAAGCCAGAGCCGCGAAAGCTCAGGAAATCCTGTGCGAAATCCTCGGGCGTCGTCACCTTGGAGGTGACGATGGACTCCGACAGGCCCGGCATCACGGTGGCATCGAGATGGCGCTCGATCGCGCGCCGATAGGCCTCCGCCTCCACGCTCCAATCCTGGCCGCCGGCGAGGTTGGGCACCGGCGAGAGCACGTAGAACGCGTCGCAGCCCGGCGGCGCGAGCAGCGGGTCCGTGGCGGTGGGGCGGTGCAGGTAGAGGCTGAAATCCTTCGACAGGACCTTGCGCCGGAAGATGTCGTCGATGAGCCCGCGATAGCGCGGCCCCATCAGGATGGTGTGGTGGGCGACGTCCGGGAATTTCCGGCTCGTGCCGAAATACCAGACGAACAGGCCCATGGAGGAATGCGACCTGTCGAGGCGCCGGTCGGTCCAGCGCCGCCGCACCCCGGCGGGCAGGAGGGTGCGGTGGGTGAAGGCGGAATCGGCGTTGGAGACGACGATGTCGGCGGCGATGCGCTCGCCGGAGGGCAGGGCCACGCCCGTGGCCGCGCCGTCCTCGACGACGATGCGGGACACGTCGGCCCCGCAGCGCAAGGCCCCGCCCTGGCCCTCGATCAGGCCCACGAGGCCGTCCACCAGCCGGCCCGTCCCGCCCATGGCGAAATGCACGCCCCAGCGCCGTTCGAGATGGGCGATCAGGCAGTAGATCGCGCTGGCCCGGAACGGGCTGCCGCCGATGAGGAGCGGATGGAAGCTGAAGATCGTCCGCAGGCGCTCGTCGCGGATATGGCTCGCCACCACGTCGTAGACGCTGCGATGCCCGCCCAGCCGAATGAGATCGGGCGTGATCCGCAGCATGTCGGAGATCGAGCCGAAGGGCACGTGGCCGAGCTGCTCGAACCCGACCTCGCAGATCGCCCGCGAGCGCTCCATGAAACGCTCGTAGCCGGCGACGTCCCCGGGCGAGAACCGCGCCACCTCCGCGCGCATGGCGTCGAGGTCGCCGCTGTAATCGAAGGTCGCGCCGTCCTCGAAGCGGATGCGGTAGAACGGCAGCATCGGCGCCAGGGTGACGTCGTCCTCCATGCGCCGCCCGCACAGGGTCCAGAGTTCCTCGAACAGGAACGGCGCGGTGACGATGGTCGGCCCGGCATCGAAGGTGAAGCCGTCCTGCCGATGCACCCGCGCCCGCCCGCCGGGCTGCTCCAGCCGCTCCAGCACCGTGACCCGGTACCCCCGCGCCCCGAGCCGGACAGCGGCGGCGAGCCCCCCGAAGCCGCTGCCGATCACCACCGCATGGGGGCGTCTGGCCGGCCGGGTCGAGGAGGTCGGCACATCGCTGAGTGTCAACATAGGATGACACTATCAGGGGGGAAATTGGGGATGCAAGCGCTGATTTGTGGGGGGCGATGCGAGCCAAGTTTCGAACGCTTCCAACACTCAGCTGACCTTAAGGACGCCCGCCTTTCAACAGGCTATCCGGCAGGCGGCGATGGCGTGGATTCCACAAATTTGGGACAGACCTGACCGCTGGCAAGGCGAGAAACAAATGTCGTAGATCGCCGATTCTGGGCTGCACGTCGACGCAGACTGAAGCGTTCCTACTTGCGCACAACAATTTTGTTGTGTAACTCTAACTCATGGCGAAGCTAGCGGTGATTTTGAACGAACGCGAAGCGCGTGAAGCGCGCGTACTTTCGGCTGAATTCGACAAGGCCCTATCTTCAGAAATGCTGTTTCGGCCGATCATTTCTGGCCTACCCCCCACAGTTGTTACCGGTTTTCGCAAAGCCATCGAGGCCCACAATAACGAACTACAGTCCCTGCTAGATGCCTATGAGGCAGCGAAGGCGGGGGATTATTCAGCTCTGCAGCGACGTGCCGGTAACGACCCTGGCCTTGGTCTAATCGTCGGCCGCATTGCGCGCGGGCTGACGCAGAAAGAATTAGGACGCAAGCTCGGCCTTAAAGAACAACAGATCCAGCGCTACGAAGCTGATCGCTATACAAGTATCAGTCTAGGAAATTTTCAGCGTGTTGCAAATGTACTGGGTATGCAATGGACATTGGGTTTGTCAGATTGGGCCGGTAGCGGATGGAATATTGCCAAGCAGATATCGGCAATTGAAGTAAAAAAAATCTTGAAGCATGCGCGAGAGAACGCATGGTTTGCGGTTCAGGACGTTGATGGTCCGGATGAGGAAGAAAGCTTTAACTATCTGCAGCGCTATGTTTCTAACCACATAGTAAAATATGGAACGCCGACCCTGTTGCGGACAGGATTTCACGTTGAAGACCACTCTGATGACCTGCTGCTGGTCGCTTGGCGCGCGCGCGTGACGCGCATCGCCGAAGAGATGCTAGTTAAACGGCAGCCTGAGTACAATCCGCTGGATATTTCCTGGCTGCTGGAACTGGTGCGGCTTAGCCGGCATGTTGATGGACCCGCTCGCGCGCAACAGCTTTTGCACAGCAAAGGGATCTTGCTAATTGTGGAGCGCCAAATTCCTGGCATGAAAGTCGACGGGGCCGCGTTTTTACTGAATGGAACGCCAGTGATCGGACTGACTTTGCGGCGGGACGCTCTCGACAATTTCTGGTTCACGCTGTTGCATGAAGTGGCGCACGTAATCCTGCACTATCGGGCGGGCTTGAACATTGGATTTTTCGATGATGCCGAAGCGGCCGATATCGACGAGGTTGAACGCGAGGCCAATGATTTTGCTTCCAATATGCTCATTCCGGATGAGAAATGGAAACGTTCGCCTGCACGCATCACGAAGTCGGCAGCCGTGGTCGAAAAATTTGCCCGAGAACTCGAGATTAATCCTGCGATAGTATTTGGCCGAATCCGCAAAGAGCGAGATGATTACACCATATTTTCTAGCGTTATTGGCGCCAATCAGGTGAGAAAGTACTTCACGACGGAGGGATAGAGCCTTGAAACTGAAACATGGTAAGTCGCTTCTCTACGTCCCTGCCCTTCGCCTTAAGCAAGGTGAGTACCGCGGGCTGTGGCGCTTGGCGCCAGACGTTGCAGACAAGATTCTTCCCCGCCTAGTTGTGCCCCCGCCGAAGGATATTGATCCCGAGCTCAAACGACTGCTGACGAAAGACGAAATCGTATATGGGACGGGCCGCCGGATCGCCGACAGCTGGCATATGCGCGAAGCGCTGCTGGATGTGACGTATCTGTTCAAGGAATTCGGTGAAGACGAAAGCGATCAGTGGCTTCCAAGGTTGTTCAGTGTTGCGCGGAGCAACCACGCCGACGTCATCCCTGTTCTGACGATTAAAGACACCCTTAGCGTCCGTGCCAGAGGGTTCAGCCAAGCTCTACGCGTCAATCAGCAGCTGAAGGCGGCCTTGCGCGTGACCTATGACGAGGTCGACAGCGAACTAGATGGCCGCCTTAAGGCAGCGTTGATGGTGCTGGGGCTCCAACCGCAGGATTGTATGGTTCTGATAGACTTTGCCGAAGCCGATTTTTCGGCGCCGGAGGTAGTCGCTGACGTCGTACAGGGCGCAGTCGAAGATTTGCAGCGGCTGGGCCGCTGGCAATCAGTGGTGTTTCAGGGGACAAATTACCCCGATAAAAATCCTGCTGTCGCCAGCGATCATTTTTTGGTGCCCCGGAATGAGTGGCTCGTGTGGCAGCAGGCCATCAAGCTGGACGCAAAATCGCCGGAACAGCTTGTTTTTGGCGACTACGGTGCCGACTGCGCGAAGTTTGATTTCAGAAAGGCTGGCGGCGGCATCCCAATCCGCCACTACCGCTATACTACGCCCGACAGTTGGCTGGTTGTGCGCGGCGCGGACACGGGCAAGAACGACGTGGTGATGCCTGACGTGGCGGCTCGGGTTGTCAGCAGCGGTCATTTTGCGGGTCGGGAGTTTTCATCGGCCGACGATGTCATTTTCCAAACGGCTAAAAGTTGGGTCGGCCCGGGCAACGGCACGACATGGCGCGAAATTAACACTGCACATCACATTACCCGCGTGGTTCGCGATATCGGAAAGATCAAAGGGATTACCTTCAGTGACCGGCCGGTCAGCACGCCAGCTGTGCAAATTTCTCTGTTTGAAAAATAATATTCTGCCACATCGACCATTACTTACGTGGCATGGCCGCAATCGACTCAGATTGATTCGGCGGGCGCCATGTAGCGCATTATGATAAACACTTGGCCATTAATGGATGCTTGCAACATATGATCCAGCACCATAGGCCTGACAATGGCATAGTACACATCGTCTTGATGGTTGGCGCAGAGCGTCAGACATTGGAGGCGGCGAGCGATCTCATCTCCAGGGCCGAGGCTGGCACAATGCGATGCGCCGCATCGTAAGGCTCCTCCATCGGCTTTTAAGAGCCGATGGGATGCTGTCTGAGTGCTCCGCAAAGCTGACAAAGAGATCTGTTCGTCGGTTTGTCCAGCGCGCCTACGGGGTCAGGCTCGATCGCCTGGTTGCGGGATCCTCCTCAAGACATGTTTGAGGACGGCGGCGCGTGGTTAGAAGCCGAATGGCCGCTTCCAGCCGGACCGTAAACTTCTGTCTTGGGCGCAGAGCCCCCAGCCCTCGCTGGCAGAATGGGCGTCCACGGCCCCACCTCACGGCGATACGCTAAACCCGACCCCCTCCCCCGTCACCGGAGCCATAGCGGCGAAAATCACCTCCGCCACCTTCTCCGGCGCCTCCTCATGCGCGAGGTGGCCGAGGCCGCGCAGCAGCTCCACGCGGGCGTTGGTCAGGCGCTTGCGCAGGGCGAAGGCGGTGTCGGGGGAGATCGCCTTGTCCTCGCTGCCGACCACGAGGAGCGTCGGCACGGTAAGGCGGCCGATGTCGCGGTCGAGGGCCGCGAGGTCCCAGTTCGCCATCATGCCGAGGGCGCCGGCCACGTGGCCGGGGTTGCGGAACAGGCGGCGGTAGAGATCGAGTCCTTCGGCATCGAGGCGCGAGCCGGTGCCGCGGATCAGGCGCTCGACCGCCGGGCGGTCGGCGGTCCAGGCGAAGACCTTGGGCGTGATCGGGTTGAGGAAGAGCAGCCGGGCCATGCTCGGGAACAGCACCGAGGCGAGGCCGGGGAACGGGGTGAGCGCGCCGTTGAGCGCCACCAGGAGGTCGGGCGCGATCCCGCCATCGAGGCAGAGGCGGACCAGGATCGCCGCCCCGGCCGAATGGCCGACGACGCCGCAGGGGCGGATGTCCAGTTCGCGCAGGAGGTCGCCGATGGCGGAGGCCATCCCCGGCAGGGACAGCCGCCCGGCGGGCAGCGGGTCGGTGAAGCCGTGGCCCGGTAGATCGGGGGCGACGATCCGGAAACGCGTCGCCAGGAGCGGCATCAGCCCGCGCCAGGAATGGGTGGCGGCGCCGGTGCCGTGCAGGAGGAGGAGCACCGGCGCCTCCGCCGCGCCCATCTCCTGCAGGTGCCAGGACAGGCCGGAGGCCGTGACGAAGCGGCTCGCCTGCCGGTGCGGCCAGTCGGCGCCCTCGCGCTCCCATCGGGGTCGGTCGGCGGCAGCGCGCATGCGGGGGACCCTATTCCGTCGCCGACCGGATCGCGGCGCTCATCGCCCCGGCATCGGCATGGGGCAGGGGCAGATAGCGCGCGCCCATGGCGGCGGCGAGGCGGCGGGCCGAATCCTGCGGCCGGGGCGCCGTGTCGATGAGGATGGCGCGGAGGCCCGCCGCGCGGAAGAGGCGGGCGGCGGTGAGCGAATCCTCGCCCGCCCGCTCCCGCCCCGCGATGCCCGAACGGGCGACGTTGGCCCTTCCGTCGGTGAGCATGACCACCACCGGGGTTCCGCCGCCGCGCCTCACCCCCAGCGCCACCTCTCCGGCGGCGTCGATGCCGGCGGCGAGGGGCGTCCCGCCCCCTCCGGGCAGGGAGGCGAGGCCGCGCTTGGCCCGCACCAGCGAGCGCGTCGGCGCGAGGATCAGGTCGGCGCCCCGGCCGCGGAACGCCACGAGGGCGACCTTGTCGCGCCGTGTATAGGCCTCGGCGAGAAGCAGCTCGACGGCGCCCTTGGCCTCGGCCAGCCGCTCCAGGGCGGAGGATCCCGACGCGTCGACGGCGAAGATGGTCGTGGTCTCGGTCCGCTGCCGGAAGTGGGTGATGCGGACGTCGTCCAAGCGGATGGCGAGGCCGGACGCCGATCCGGGCCGGTGCCTGATCCTCTGCCAGGGGGCGGCGGCGCGCAGCGTCGCGATGAGGTCGAGCCGGCCCCTGCGCGGATCGCCCGGCCGCGCGCCCATGGGCCGGCCGGAGC
>NZ_JBHTND010000022.1:0-68076 GCF_042679825.1 Methylobacterium marchantiae
TCCTCACGGATCAGAAGGTGGACGGCAAGGATCGTCCGCTGCTCACCCACTTCGACCGCAACGGCTTCGGCTACACCCTCGATCGCGCGACCGGCGAGCTTCTCGTCGCCGAGAAGTTCGATCCGGTGGTGAACTGGGCCACCAAGGTCGACATGGAAAAGGGCTCCAAGAATTACGGTCGCCCGCTGGTCGTCGCCAAGTACTCCACCGAGCAGAACGGTGAAGATACCAACTCCAAGGGTATCTGCCCCGCGGCCCTCGGCACCAAGGACCAGCAGCCTGCTGCCTTCTCGCCGAAGACCAACCTGTTCTACGTGCCCACCAACCACGTCTGCATGGACTACGAGCCGTTCCGGGTGAGCTACACCCCGGGTCAGCCCTACGTCGGTGCGACCCTCGCGATGTACCCCGCGCCGAACAGCCATGGCGGCATGGGCAACTTCATCGCCTGGGACGGCGTCAAGGGTAAGATCGTCTGGTCCAATGCCGAGCAGTTCTCGGTGTGGTCCGGTGCTCTCGCCACCGCCGGCGACGTGGTCTTCTACGGTACCCTCGAGGGCTACCTGAAGGCCGTCGACTCCAAGTCGGGTAAGGAACTCTACAAGTTCAAGACCCCGTCGGGCATCATCGGCAACGTGATGACCTACCAGCACAAGGGCAAGCAGTTCGTCGGCATCCTGTCGGGTGTCGGTGGCTGGGCCGGCATCGGCCTCGCGGCCGGCCTGACCGACCCGAACGCCGGTCTCGGCGCGGTGGGTGGCTACGCCGCTCTCTCGAACTACACCAACCTTGGTGGACAGCTGACCGTCTTCGCTCTGCCGAACTAATCGGTCGCACGAAGCTCGAAGCTTTAGGGTGCCGGCGCGGGTTTCCGCGCCGGCACCTTTATGATTAGATCGTTATTAAGAAGACTTCGAACCTCGGTCGCGTGGACCGAGAATGCTCCTGGGAGAAACGTCGTTGCAGTACGAAAGCAAAGCCGCCATCCGTCCGCTCGTGGCCGCCCTGGTTCTGGCTCTCGCATCCACCGTTGCCGTCCGGGCGGAAGACGCCAAGCCTGCTGCCGATCCTGCAGTGGCCAATCAGCTCGACCCCAATTCTTCTGAAAAGGACGCCAAGCTCCTCGAGAAGTATCAGGCGGTGAAGGTCGAAGACGGCAAGTATTTCGATAAGGACGGCGCTCCGACCTACCACATCACCAACGACGGCAAGAAGTTCGACTGGTACGCCTATTCCGGCTACCGCCGCTATCACGCCGAGTGCCACGTCTGCCACGGCCCCGACGCCATGGGATCGACCTACGCGCCCGCCCTCAAGGACTCGCTCAAGCGCATCTCCTACGAGGAGTTCATCGGCATCATCGCCGGCGGCAAGCAGGACATCAGCTCGAGCGGCACCAACGTCATGCCCGCCTTCGGCGATAACAAGAACGTCATGTGCTACGCCGACGACCTCTACACCTATCTGAAGGCCCGTGCCTCCGGTGCGATGCCGCGCGTGCGCCCGACCGACAAGGAAGAGAAGCCGGAAGCGGCCAAGAAGGCCGAGAAGGAGTGCCTGGGCGGCTGATGGCTGGTTCCGGCTCCGTCTCGACGGCGTTCTGCGCGCTCCTGCTGATCTCGGCAGGGGCGCGTCCCGCCCTCTCTCAATCCCTCCCCGATCTCGTCACCACCGACGTCCTGCGTGTCTGCGGCGATCCCGGCAACATGCCGTTCTCCCAGCGCAAGGAAGACGGGTTCGAGAACAAGATCGCCGCGATCGTCGCCGACGAATTGAAGGTCAAGGTCCGCTATTACTGGCTGACGCAGGGCCCCGGCTTCGTCCGCAACACGCTCGGCACCGGCCTGTGCGACCTGATCATCGGCTCGGCGGCCGGTGGCGAGCTCGTCCAGCACACCAACCCCTACTATCGCTCCAGCTATTCCCTGGTCGTGCGCAGCGGGGAACTGGACGACGTCACGCGGCTGGACGACCCCAAACTCAAGGGCAAGGCCATCGGCGTCATCGGCGGCACGCCGCCCGTGAACCGGATGGGCGAGGTCGGCCTCATCGCGTCGATGAAGGCCTACGCGCCCTATCAGCTCGATCCCGCGCGCAAGTACCAGACGGTCTCCGCCGAGGTCATCGGCGATCTCGCCGAGAAGAAGATCGATGCGGCCATCCTCTGGGGACCGGCCGCCGGCTGGCTCGCCAAGCAGAGCGGCGTGGCGATGAAGGTCGTGCCGCTGCTGCAGGAGCCGGATCGTCCGGCTCTCACCTTCCGCATCGCCATGGGCGTGCGGATGGAGGAGAACGACTGGAAGCGCAGCCTCAATACGATCCTGCGCAAGCGCAGGGCCGATATCGAGAAGGTCCTGCGGGACTACGACGTCCCGCTGTTGGAAGACGAAGGCAACAAGCTGCTCGAGCCGGCTGCCGCTCCCTGATGCCGGGTCTCCTCGCTCTCGACCGGTCGTCGGGAGCGAGGGGATGCCACGAGCGCGCCGGGGGCCACGAGGGGAGGGCGGCGATGTCACGACGACGGACCGGCCTCGCGGCTGCAGCCATCCTCGCCGTCGCCGCGACGGGATTCGTCGTGGCCGACCGTGCCCAGATCGGCCGCGTCGCCCCGGATCTCGTCGCCGAGCCCGAGCGGGCCGATCGTGTTCTCGTGGAGAAATCCGCCCGTCGCCTGACCCTGTTTCGGGACGGCCGGGTGCTTGCGGCATACCCGGTCTCCCTCGGGTTCTCGCCCGTCGGCCACAAGCAGCGGGAAGGCGATGGGCGAACGCCCGAGGGCGTCTATGCCATCGCCTATCGCAACCCGCTCAGCGTCGCCCATCTCTCCCTGAAGGTGTCCTATCCGAACGAGGCCGACGCGCGGGCGGCGCAGGATACCGGCTACGAGCCGGGCGGCGACATCATGATCCACGGCATCATGAACGGCTTCTCCTGGCTCGGCCGGCTGCATCGCCTGAAGGACTGGACCAGCGGCTGCGTCGGCGTCGCCAACGACGAGATGGCCGACATCTACGCCCGCGTCGATGTCGGCACGCCGATCGAGCTTCGACCGTGACGGCCCGGCATCATTCCCGGACGATGCCGGCCGTATCGAGCTTCGACAGGGCCTGACTCACCGTCTCCGGCCCGATCATCAGATCGGGAGCGATCTCGGCCAGGGGGACGAGGACGAAGGCGCGCTCGCGCACGAAACGGTGCGGCAGGACGAGACGCTCGTCGGAGATCGCGGCGCCTTCATAGGACAGCACGTCGATGTCGATGACGCGGGGACCCCAGCGCCGCTCGCGTACCCGCCCCATGGCGGTCTCGATGGCGAGGCCGGTCTCCAGCAGGGCGTGCGGGGTCAGGTCGGTCTCGACGGCGACCGCCGCGTTGAGGAACCAGTCCTGGTCGGTATCGCCCCAGGGTGGCGTGCGGTAGTCGCTGGAGCGCGCGGTGAGCCGGATGCCCGGGCTGGCTTCGAGCCGCCGGATCGCCTCGGCGATGGTCGCCGCCTTGTCGCCGATATTGCTGCCGAGACCGAGATAGGCGGCATTCATCGCGAGAGTCCCGCGCGGCTGCGCATGATCGAGATGGCGACGCCGTCGATCACCGCCGGCACGGGGGCGCTCGGCTTGTCGACGCGAACCCCGATGCTGTCCACGCCCGCGAACCGGTCGAGGATCTCGGCGGCGATGGCCTCGGCCAGGGCCTCGATGAGGGAAAAGCGCCGGGTGGTGGCGATGCGCACCACGATCTCGGTGAGGTCGGCATAGCTCACCGTCTGCGCCATGTCGTCCGACAGGCCGGCCTGGCGCAGGTCGATGCGGCAATCGAGGGAGATATAGAAGCGCTGGCCGATCCGCGCTTCTTCCTCGAGGAGTCCGTGATAGGCGAAGACGGCGATGCGTTCGACGAGGATACGATCGCTCATCGGGTGGTCCGCATCACGGCATCGACGACGCGAAGAGCGTCCACATGGGGTGCCACGTCGTGGACGCGGACGATGTCGGCCCCCAGCGTCGCGGCGAGGACATGGCTCGACAGCGAGCCGAACAGGCGGTCGACGGGTTTCGTCTCGGCATCGTGCAGGCGCCCGAGCATCGACTTTCGCGAGACGCCGACGAGGACCGGAAAGCCGAGGGCCTTGAGTTCGGGCAGTCGCCGCAGGGCTTCGAGATGCTGGGACCAGCTCTTCCCGAACCCGATACCGGGATCGAGCACGATGTCCGCGTCCGGGATGCCGGCGCGGCGGGCGATGTCGAGGGAGCGCTCGAAGAAACGCAGCATGTCGGCGACGATGTCGATATCGGGGTCGATCGATTCCCGGTTGTGCATCACCATGACCGGCGCGCCATGGGCGGCCGCGACGCGGGCGATGTCCGGCTCGCGCTGCAGGCCCCAGACGTCGTTGACGATCCTGGCCCCCGCGCCCAGCGCCGCCTCGGCGGTGGAGGCCTTGTAGGTGTCCACCGAGATCGGGACTGCGAGGCGCGGGGCGAGGTCGCGGATGACGGGCAGGATGCGGGCCTGCTCCTCCGCCGCCGATACGGGCATATGGCCCGGCCGGGTCGATTCCCCGCCGATATCGACGAGGGCCGCCCCTTCCGCCACGAGCGCCTCGGCCTGGGAGCGCGCTGCCTCCAGCCCCTCGAAACGGCCCCCGTCCGAGAAGGAATCCGGGGTGACGTTGAGGATGCCCATGACGAGCACGCGCTCACCGAGGCCGGGCAGGAGGGTTTTCAGGGTCGGGGACGGGGATGGTGGCACTGGGGCTCTTCGACGAAGGATCGGTCTCGATGCTGTAGACCAGGACGATCCCATCGATCCACCTCATCCTGATGTGTCCAAGCAAAGCGAAGGCCTCGAAGGAGGCCTCCCGATCGCACCGCGAGCACGGGAAGGCTCCTTCGAGGCCGCTTCACCGCTTCCCAGGATGAGGCGGAGATGGATCGCCGTGTCCGGGCGGATGTCTGCCGGTCACACCCCGCCGCGATAGCAGCGGATTTCGGCCTCGGCCTGCGCACGGCGGAGGTCCGCCACCTTGTCGTCGAACACCTTGGTCGACTTGAACTCGTTCGAACGGGCGCCGATGCCCTGGCGCATGGACAGGACGGTGCTCGCCTGGACGTATTTGTCATAAGTCAGGATCGAGGCGAGGGCATCGATCGAGCAGGAGCAGCGCGACAGCGATTCCCGCGACTGCCCGTTGGCCGCCATGCAGCCGAAGACGTAATCCGCCCGCGCCTCGGTGGGATAGTCGTTCTCGCTCTCGACCGCATGGGCGGGAGCGCCGGCGAGGCCGAGCATGACGGCGACGAGGCCGCCTTTAGCCAGCGTTCGGATCATAGGTCAGGTTCTCCTGGAGAAGTTCGCCGCCATCCGCAGTCTTCGACTGCGCCTCGATGGAGAGCAGTTCGCCGGGCACGGCAGGCGACGTCACGAAGGTGTATTTCAGGTTCTCGAGGCCGCGCATGCGGTCCTTCATCTTGTCGTCGAGGAAGGGCTGCACCTCCACGCGCCAGGCATCCACCGTCTGCCCCTTCACCGTGGCGGTGGTGGCGGTCACCGTCGCATTGTCGCGAAGCGCCTTGCGGATGCCGTTCTTGATGTAGCGCGGGTTGGCCGAGAGCACCTTGGCGAGATCGATGAGGTGATGCTCGAGGAAGAGCGTCATCACCGGGTTGCCCGGCATGTCCTCGAACGGGCCCGCCGGGAAGCGGTTGGCGCCCGAGAACATCTGCACGCGGATATTGCGCTTCTCCGGCGCCGCACCCGGCTCGATGGTGAGCTTGATCTGGTCGTCCATGGTCGGGCCGAAGGGGCCCTTGGAGATGCCGCTGCGCCGCAGATAGGAATAGGTCAGGGTCGAGCCCGGAGCCACGTTCTTCATCTGCGGCTCCTCGAACAGCAGGTCCGAGGCATTGGGCGGAGTGGCCGTGTTGGCCTTGGTGACGGCGGGAGCGTCGGCCGAGGGCGTGCCCTGTGCCAGGGCGGGCAGGCCGGCGAGCGACAGGGCGAGCGCGACGAGTACGGGCTTCACAGGGGAGCATCCTCTTTCAGGGGCGGCGGCGCAGCGCGATCCACGTTGCTGCCGATCGTCCGGTAGACATAATCGGGCGGCGTCTCGGCCGCCTCTTCCTTGGCGAGTTCCCGCACCTTGGAGTGGAGCGGGGAGAGCGAGCAGGCCGGGTCGGTGGCCGCGGCGTCGCCGGCCAGGGCCAGCGCCTGGCAGCGGCAGCCGCCCCAATCCTTCTCGCGCCTGTCGCAGGAGCGGCAGGGCTCCTGCATCCAGTCCGTGCCGCGATAGGCGGTGAAAGCGGGCGAATTCGCCCAGATATCGGCCAGGGAATGGTCGGACACGTACCAGAATTCGAGCTGCTTGATGGTCTCGGCGGCGTGACAGGGCAAGACCTTGCCGGCCGGCGTGACGTTCATCAGCTTGCGGCCCCAGCCGCCGGCGCAGGCCTTGGGATATTTCGCGTAGTAATCCGGCACCACGAGATCGATGACGAGCTGGCCCTTCAGCCGCTCGCGGGCCGCCTCGACGATGCGGATCGATTGATCGACCTGGGCCTTGTCCGGCATCAGCGCGGCGCGGTTCACGTAGGCCCAGCCGTAATACTGGGTGTGCGCGACTTCGAGACGCTTGGCGCCGAGCTTCACCGCCAGATCGATGAAACCCTCGACCTCGTGGATGTTGCCGCGATGGATCACCGAATTGAGGGTCAGCGGCAGGCCGAGCTGGGTCACCCGCTCGGCGAAGGCGAATTTCTGCGGCTGCGCGTTTTTCAGGCCGCCGATCTTCTCGGCATTGGCGGCGTCCACGCCCTGCACCGAGAGCTGCACGTGATCGAGCCCGGCATCGTAGAGCGCGTCGAGCTTGGCCAGCGCCCCGCCGACGCCGGACGTGATCAGGTTGGAATAGAGCCCGAGCTCGGCGCAGGTCCGGGTGATCTCGACGATGTCGTTGCGGGCCGTCGGCTCTCCGCCCGACAGGTGGACGTGCAGCACGCCGAGACCCGCCGCCTCCGTCAGCACCCGCTGCCACGTCGCGGTGTCGAGCTCGCCCGAGCGCCGGTCGAGTTCGAGCGGGTTCGAGCAATAGGGACAGCGCAGGGGGCAGCGATGGGTCAGCTCCGCGAGGAGCCCGACCGGAGCCGGCAGGGAAGGGGTATTCGGCGTGATGGCGTTCATCGCTCCAGAACCCGTTTGGTGGCGAGGTCGTTGAGCATCGCCAGGACGTCGACCTCGATCACGTCCCGGTCGGCCGCGAAGGTCTCGGCCAGCTTGCCCGCGATGTCGCGCACGCTGCGCTGGCCGTCGACCAGCGACAGCACCGCCACGGCATTGGCATCGAGGTCGAAGGTGCGCTCGGGCGCCAGCAGCACGTGCTGGCCGCGGACCTCGTCGTGGCGCAGGCGCACGCCGCGGGGCAGGCGGGGCACGTCGCCAGACCGGATCGTGCCGGTGCCGACCGCCTGCGCCACCTCGGCGACGAGGCCGGTGCCCGGAATCCACGCATCCGGCGGGGTCATGCCCGGTGCCACGTAAGAGAAGTAGAGGGCGTCGAGCTGCGTCCACAGCACGTTGCACTTGAAGGTCAGCGCATCCATCGCCTGACGCTGCAGCTCGGGCGTGGTGGCGTGCTGCTTGACGTAGGCGATGGCGAAATCGGCATCGCGCGGCGCCTGGGTCAGGCGCTTGTCGAAATAGGCCAGCGTGTCCTTGGTGATGAAGTCGTAGTTCTTCAGCATCCCCGCCACGCGCTCGGAGATGATGGTCGGCGAGAACATCTCGGTGAGCGAGGAGGCGATGGCTTCGAGGAGCGAGCGCTCCTTCACGAAATGCACGTAGGCATCCACCGAGAACCGCGTCGCTGACAGGATGCCTTGGGTCGATTCCACGTAGTCGCGGCGGAAGCCGACGCCCTCGGCGAGCTTGAGCCAGCGCTCGATGCCGCCGTCTCCGGGCGCGTCGCCGTCATGGTCGACGATCCGCTGGCGCCAGACCCGGCGCAGGGAGGCGTCGGTCATGCGGGCGAGCACGGCGGCGTCCTTCACGGGGATCATCGCCTGGTAATAGTAGCGGTTGAGCGCCCAGGCCCGGACCTGATCCTTGTTCAGCTTGCCGTCGTGCAGCAGGCGATGGAACGGATGCAGGTTGTGGTAGCGACGCGCACCGATGTCGCGCAGGGCCGCCTCGAGTTCTTCGGGGCTGAGCAGGCGCTGGGACTCGTCGGTCTTGGGGGTGGGGAAAGGCGCGGTCATGGCGTGGCTCGGCGTTTCGACGAAGGGCGGACGGTAGAACTTTTCTTATAGATGGCGTCGATCCCCGTGAAGGCCACGGGCAGGAATCGCACAATCCCATTGGACACAAGATAAGGCTGCGGCACTAAAATGCCAGCCGAACGTCCGGCTAGAGCGACAGGGTCAGCCCGTCATGGGCGACGGTCCAGCCCTCGGCTTCCACGCGATCGCGCTCGGCGGAGCCCTCCACCAGCACCGGATTGGTGTTGTTGATGTGGACGAAGACCCGGCGGCCGATCTCCACATCGGCGAGGGCCGCGATCGATCCGCCCTCTCCCGTCATCGGAACATGGCCCATCCGCCAACCGGTCTTCACGCCGACCCCGGCGCGAATCATGTCGTCGTCGAGAAGCACGGTGCCGTCGAACAGCAGCGCGTCGACGCCCGCGATGCGCTGCTTCAGCCCGTCCGTCACGCGGGCGCAGCCGGGAATGTAGGCGAGGCGATGCCCGCCCGCCTCGATCATCGCGCCGACCGTGGTCTCGGTCTCGGCGCCGATCTCCATGGTCTCGTCCTCGAGCCAGAGCGGCACCTTGCCCGGCACCGCGAACAGCGTGACCGTCAGGCCGGGAACCGGTTCGAAGCCGCGATCGAGGGCGATCTTTTCGCGCGAGACCACATCGGCGGCCATGACGTCGAAGACGCGGTTGGCATTGACCGAATCGAGGATGCCGGAGGTGGCGTAGAGCGTGTAGGGCTGGCCCTCGCGCAGGGTGAGCAGCCCCGCCACGTGGTCGACATCGCCGTTGGTGAGGAGCACGGCGTGGATCGGCGAATGGCGAAGGCCCTCGCGCGGATGCATCGCCGGATTGTCGAAGAGTTGCTGCCGGATGTCCGGCGAGGCGTTCACCAGGAGCCAACGTTCGCCATCGGGCGACACGGCGATGCTCGACTGGGTCCGCGGCCGCACGCGGGAGGCATCCTCGCGGGCGAGGGAACAGATGGGGCAGCGGCAATTCCACTGGGGAAGGCCGCCGCCCGCGGCCGAGCCGAGGATCACGACATGCATGGCTGAACCGGCGCTGCCTCGATCCTCAAGCGCGACGCATATCTCAGTTGAAGGTGTCGATCTCGGCCGACTCGTAGCTGGTGACTTCCATGCCGACACAGATCTCGGAAACGACGGGGGCAGCCCAGGTCATGGTGTTTCTCCTAAAAGGTTTCTTTGACGTCAGCAGCATCCGGATCCGGTTTTAAGAAGATCCTAAGACACTGACGGCGCAGTCATTTCTGTCGCGGGAGCTATATCGACAATTCCGCCGGACTCTTCAAGCGATAAATTGCCGGATCGTCCCGGAACCCTCCGGAATCCGGCTTGGACTTAGTGTCGGAAATCTTGCCCGCGCAGATCGAGCATGAAGCCGCGGCCCCTCACGGTGACGATCACCGGGCCGCCGAAACGCACGAAATCGGACAGCTTGGTGCGCAGGTAACCGACGTAGACATCGACGACATTCAGCGAGAGCCCGCCCTGGCCCGCCCAGAGCTTGTCGAAGATGTCGCCGCGCGACACCGGCTGGTTGGCCTTGTCCATCAGGAGGGCGAGGAGCTCGGCCTCCCGCGGCGTGAGGCGCGCTGTCGCATCCCCCAGGGAGACCTGCCGGATGTTGAGATCGAGGACGAGTTTGCCGGCGGTGACGATGGTGCGCGGCTGGTCCGATTCCTTGCGGCGCAGGAGATGCGTCTGGAGGCGGGCGAGAAGCTCGTCGAAGACGAACGGCTTCACGATGTAGTCGTCGGCCCCCAGCGCCAGACCCTCGGCCCGGTCGCGGACCTCGTCGCGTGCAGAGAGAAACAGGATCGGGCCGGGATACCCGCCCTCGCGCAGGGAGCGGCAGACATCATGGCCCGAGCCGTCGGGCAGGGTGATGTCGAGGACGACGGCACCGGGCGCATCGTCGCGGGCGGAGGTGAGGGCGTCGTCGACGCAGCCGGCCACGCCCACGGAGAACCCCTCCGCCTCCAGACCCCGTGCCAGCATGGCCCGGATGTCGCTGTCGTCCTCGACGATGAGCACACGCGTCATGCGACGCCTTCCTTCCGCTTCGTTTCCTCTGGAGCCCCGGAATCGAGGTCGAGGACGGGCAGGACGAGCGTCACGCGCGCGCCTTTCCCATCCTCGCCCGATCCGAGGCCGATCGTTCCATCATGGCGCTCCGTTACCCAACGCGCCAGTGCCAAGCCGATGCCGAAGCCGGATTCGCCCGAATGGCCTTCCCGTCGGAAGCGCTCGAACAGGTCCGCGCCGGCTTCCGGAAAGCCCGCCCCGTCATCCGTCACCGTGATCGCGGCGGAGATCCCGTCCTCCACGGCGAGCGCGACGGTGACCCGCGTCAGCCCGGTCGCGTGCCGCAGGGCGTTGTCGATGAGGCTCTCCACCACCTGGCGCAGCCATTCCCGGTCGGCCAGGAGCGTGACGTCGCGCCGGGCCGGTTCGAGGGTGAGGCTCACCCTCCGGCGCGTGGCCTCCGAGGCCGCGCTGTCCACCGCGTCGGTGAGGATGGCGACGGCGCCGGTGGCGCGGCGGTCGAGTTCGATCTGGCCGGATTCCGACCGGGCGACCCGCAGCAGGTCCTCGACGCGGCGCTGCAGGCGGAGTGCCCGCTTGCGGATGGTGGAGAAGACCGGCGCATGGTCGACTCCGGCTCGTCCGGCCGAGCGGGCCGCGATGTCGCATTCGCCGAGGATCACGGTGAGCGGGGTGCGCAATTCGTGGCTGACATCGGCGAAGAAGCGCCGGCGCGAGCGGTCCACCGCCTCGAGGCGCTCGTTGGCGGCGCGCAGGTCGGTGGTCCGCGCCTCCACCGTGTCTTCGAGGGCGGCACGGTCGGCGGCCAGCCGCCCTTCGCGCCGGGCGAGGCGGGCGGCCATGCGGTTGAAGTTCGCGACCAGCAGCCCGAGTTCGTCGCGGGTCGCCACCGAGAGCCGCGTATCGAGCTCACCGCGCCCGACCGCGCCCGCCGCCTGGCGCACCGCCTCGATCCGCGCCAGGGTCGGCCGGGTCACCGCCCGGTAGAGGACGAAGACCAGGACCAGGGCCAGGACGACGGCGGCGAGCGACGCGATGCGCAGGGTCGAAGAGAGCTGGCGCGCCTCGTCCGATCCCGCGATCATCGAGCGGCGCTCCACCTCGATGAGGAAGGAGAGCGGCTGGCCGGTCATGGCGCCGAACCCGTTCAGCGCGCCGCGGATGGAGTTGCGCCGCTGCTCCTCCTCCGATTGGCGCAGGACCTGGGAGACCTGCCGGTCGAGGATGGCCCGCGCCGAGCGGAGCTGGGCCAGCGGCCGCGTGCGCGCGGCGTATTGCATCCGGTCGAGGGGATCGTCGCTGACGGCGATGCTCTTGCCCAGCGCCTCGTCGACGGCGACGAGCGCCCGGTCGACATTGGTGCGGGCGATGGCGAGACCTTCGGGCTGGGCGTCCGGATTGCTCACGGTCTCCAGCGCGGCGAGACCGTACTGGGTCATGCGGCCGGACAGTTCCACCAGGAGTTCGAGCCGCGCCTGCGCCGCCAGCGTCCGGTCGATGGTGCGCTCGGCCGCACCGATGGAGCCCAGCACCCCGAGTGCCGCCAGGACGACCAGCAACGCGGCGCCGCCGAGCAGCAGCGCGAACCTGACCTTCAGAGAGCGCATCGCGTATGGCCGCCCGTGTCTCGCCGTTCCCTCAGGCGGGAGCGATAGCGCAATCCGCCACGGCGTCCAGACCCATCGGGCAGGGGCGGGTGCTCACAGGTCCTTGGGCAGGCTCTCCCGCGTCGCGCAGCGCCAGCGCGTCACGTGCCATTCGGGGTGGGTTTCCTGCCAGGTGGCCAGCGCGCTCTGCGCGGTGCGCAGGCAGATGAACGGGTTCGTCGCCTCGTAGGACAGGGAGATCCTGTCCTCCTTGCACTGGGACGGCTGGGCCGCGAGACAGATGGAGAGCAGGATCAGCATGGGGCAAAAGCCTCGCCTGACGCGGACAATACGGCAATGGTCGGCCAGACCGCCGGGGCGCGCAAGAGGGGCTCGATGACGCGTCTCTCCTCCCCGCGATGGAGAGACGAGACGCGTCATCGACGGGCCGACGGATCAGGCCTTCTTGCGCGAGGCCACCTTCGCCGCCGGCTTCTTGGCAGCGGTCGTGGTCGTGCTCGTGGTCTTGGCGGCCGTGGTCTTCGCCGCCGTCCCGGCCGCTTCCTCGGTGCCCGCCGCCTTGGTCGCCGCCTTCTTCGCGGGAGCCTTCGCCGCCCCCGCCTTGGCGGTGGTCTTCGTCGCTGTGGCCTTCTTGGCGGTCTTGCGGGCCGGCGCCTTCTTCTTGCCGCCGCCCGCCGCCTCGCGGGCGGCGATCAGTTCGAGCGCCTGTGGCAGGGCGATGTCCTCGGCGGCCATGGTCTTCGGCAGGGTCGCGTTGGTGGTGCCGTCGGTGACATAGGGACCGTACTTGCCCGACTTCACCACGATGTCCTTGCCGGTCTCGGGATGGGTACCGAGCGACCGGCCGGGATCGGAGGCCGGGCCGCGGCGTCCGCCGCCCTGCTCCTTGGCGACGATCAGGTCGATGGCGCGGTTGGCGCCGATCTCCAGCACGTCGTCGTCGCGGCCGAGATTGGCGTACATCTTCCCGTGCTGCACGTAAGGACCGAACCGGCCGAGATTGGCCAGGATCGGCTCGCCGCTCTCGGGGTGCCTGGCCACCTCGCGGGGGAGAGAGAGCAGGCGCAGGGCCTTTTCCAGATCCACCGCGGAGGGAGCGAGCCCCTTCGGCAGCGACGAGCGCTTGGGTTTCTCCGCGCCCTTTTCCGTCGAGGCTTCGCCGAGCTGGACGAAGGGGCCGAAGCGGCCGTCCCTGATCGTCACGGGCAGGCCGCTGACGGGATCGTTGCCGAGCACGCGGGTGCCGGGCTGGCCGCCATTCTCCGACGAGCCGTCGCCCTCGCCCTCGACGCCGGAGGCGGCGAGCTGGCGGGTGTACTTGCACTCGGGGTAGTTCGAGCAGCCGACGAAGGCGCCGAACTTGCCGAGCTTGAGCGAGAGCTGTCCCGAGCCGCAGGTCGGGCAGGTGCGCGGGTTCGAGCCGTCCGCCTTCTCGGGGAAGATATGCGCCCCGAGGAGATCGTTCAGCGCATCCAGCACCTCGGTGACCCGCAGCTCCTTGGTGCCGGAGATCGCGGCCGAGAAGTCCCGCCAGAAATCGCGCAGCACCTCGCGCCAGTCGATCTCGGCATTCGAGACCCGGTCGAGCTGCGTCTCGAGATCGGCGGTGAAATCGTACTCGACATAGCGCTTGAAGAAGCTCTCGAGGAAGCCGGTGACGAGGCGGCCCTTGTCCTCGGCCACCAGCCGCTTCTTCTCGATCTTCACGTATTCGCGGTCGCGCAGCGTCTGCAGCACGGCGGCATAGGTGGAGGGCCGGCCGATGCCGAGTTCCTCCATCCGCTTGACGAGGCTCGCCTCGGAATAGCGCGGCGGCGGCTCGGTGAAATGCTGGGTCGAGACGATGCGCTCGCGCTTCAGCGCGTCGCCGGCCGTCATCGGCGGCAGGCGCTTGCCGTCCTCGTCCTCCTCGTCGTCCTTGCCCTCCTGGTAGAGGGTGAGGAAGCCGTCGAACTTCACCACCTGTCCGGTGGCGCGCAGCTCGATCCTGCGCGGACCGACCGAGGCGACGATGTCGACGGTGGTGCGCTCCAGCTCGGCCGATTCCATCTGGCTCGCCACGGTGCGGGTCCAGATCAGGTCGTAGAGCCTGGCCTGCTCAGCATCCACATAGCGGGCTACGGATTTCGGTAGCCGGCTCATGTCCGTCGGGCGGACCGCTTCGTGCGCCTCCTGCGCGTTCTTGGCCTTGACGCTGTATTTGCGCGGCACGCCCGGCAGGTAGCGCTCGCCGTATTCCTTGCCGATGACGCGGCGGGCATCGGCGATGGCCTCGGGCGCCATGTCGACGCCGTCGGTCCGCATGTAGGTGATGAGGCCCACCGTCTCGCCGCCGATCTCGACGCCCTCGTACAGCTTCTGGGCGGCGCGCATGGTCTGGGCGGGGGCGAGGCCGAGCTTGCGCGAGGCCTCCTGCTGGAGCGTCGAGGTGGTGAAGGGCGGGGCCGGGTGGCGCTTGGCCGGCTTGGCCTCGACGCTGCCGACCTGGAAGGTCGCGAGTTCGAGGTCGCGCTTGAACGCGGCGGCTTCGTCGCCGGTGCCGACGTCGAGGCGCTGGATGCGCTTGCCGTCGGCGCCCACGAGACGGGCCTCGAACACGGCGCCGTCCTGGGTCACCAGGGTCGCCACCAGCGACCAGTATTCACGGGGGCGGAACGTCTCGATCTCGCGCTCGCGCTCGCAGACGAGGCGCAGGGCGACGGACTGGACGCGGCCGGCCGAACGGGCGCCCGGCAGCTTGCGCCACAGGACCGGCGAGAGGTTGAAGCCGACGAGATAGTCCAGCGCCCGGCGCGCCAGATAGGCGTCCACTAGGGCCTGGTCGATCTGGCGCGGGTTGCGCATGGCGGTGTCCACCGCCGCCTTGGTGATGGCGTTGAAGGTGACGCGCTCGATCGGCATGCCCTTGATCGCCTTGCGGGCGTTCAAGGCCTCGACCACGTGCCAGGAGATGGCCTCGCCCTCGCGATCCGGATCGGTGGCGAGGATCAGGCCGTCGGCCCCCTTCAGCGCCCTGACGATCTCCGAGACGCGCTTCGAGCCGCGATCGTCCAGCTCCCACAGCATGCGGAAATCCGCCTCCGGGTCGACGGAGCCGTCCTTGGCCGGAAGGTCGCGGATATGGCCGAACGAGGCGAGCACCTCGTAGTCGCGGCCGAGATATTTGTTGATCGTCTTGGCCTTGGCCGGCGACTCGACGACGACGACTTTCATGTGCGGATCAGCCTCTCGTCAGTGCCCGAGCAGCCGCCGGGCCTCGCAGCCGGCAGGGTTCGCACCCGCCGAGGCTCACAAATTATGTGCAAGACTTGAAACGTGGCCTGACACCGTGGCCGGCTCGGCGCTGGGCGTGGGACAAGTGGGTCAAGGGCACGGGGTTGTCAAATCGGCGGCGCACGACGCCGTTGCAAGCCCATCTGGAAGCCCGCTTCCGGATCGAAGCCTCCGTCAGATCCCCGCATACCATTCGTAGCCGCGATCTTCCCAATAGCCGCCCTGGCCGTCGCCGATCCCGGACAGGCTGTCCACCACCTCGATCCGCATGACGTATTTGGCTTGCTTGTAGCCGAGCTGGCGCTCGACCCGCAGGCGCAGGGGGGCGCCGTTCGAGACGGGCAGGGGCTTGCCGTTCATGTCGTAGGCGAGGATCGTCTGCGGGTGGAAGGCGTCGGTGAGGTCGATGCTCTCATAGTACCGGATCGGCCGGCCGGCCGGGCCGCCAGCGGCATCGGCCGCGTCGGTGGCCTTGCCTTCGGCGCCGCCCGAGGTGTCGGCATCGGAAGATGTGGCCTCCTCCGCCTCCTCGCCGCCTTCGAGACCGCCGCCGGCCATCTCCATCGTGTCGGCACAATGGAAGACGACGTAGCGCGCATTCGGCTTCAGCCTCGCCCGGGTCAGGAGTTCGCCGAGGGGCACGCCCGTCCACTTGCCGATGGCGCTCCATCCCTCGACGCAATCGTGCCGGGTGATCTGGGTCCGCGCGGGCAGGGCGCGCAATTCGGCCAGCGACAGGTCCTGAGGCTGCTCGACCAGGCCGTCGATCCGGAGGCCGAAGCGCGCGAAACCGGCCTTCGCCAGTGCCTTGTAGCCCCTGTCCTGAGGGTCGATCGTGCCGTTCGGCTTGAACCAGGGCGAGATGTCGCTCTCGGAAAACTCGCGGGCGAGGGAGGTCGGCGTGAGGAGCAGGCGCTGTACGAACAGGTTGGCATCCTCGCCGAGCTTCAGCGTGCGCCGGCCCCACTCGGTGCCGGCGATGCGGTCGCAGCCGCCGAGGAAGGCGGCACTCAGCAGGCCGGCCGCGCCGGTCAGGATGCCGCGGCGGTTCGGAGGGCGCGTCATCGGATCTTTCCCGAATCGGAGGTCCTGGTCGTCTCGATCACGAACCAGCCGGTGACCATGCCGCGCAGGTTGTTCCAGACGCCCGAGACCAGCACGAGCACGACATGGACGAGGGTGAACAGCACCAGGAGGTTCATCACGATGAAATGAACCGTCCGCGCCGATTGCCGGCCGCCGAACAGGGCGGGCAGGGGCAGCACCGCGTTGAAACCCGGCGACATGGCGAGGCCCGTGAGCAGCATCAGCGGCAGGAGCAGGACGATGACGACGAAATAGGTCATCTTCTGCAGCACGTTGTAGCGCTTGGCCTCCTCGCCTCGCGGGAATCTGAGCGTCAGGTGCTCGCGGACCGAGGTGCCGAAATCCCGTATCTGATCCCTCTGGGGGACGATCCGGCGGCGCAGCTGGCCGCTCTCGATCCCGTAGAGGAGATAGATCAGCCCGTTGATGACGAAGGCCCAGGCGAACAGGAAGTGCCAGCGGCGCCCGGTGGCGAGGTCCTGGTTCGCCGGCAGGGTGATCCAGGCGGGGAAGGCCCGGCTCGCCTGCGCGCCCTGAAAGGCCGAGAGGCCGAGCCAGCCGGTGGTATCGAAGGTATGGCCGCCGACCGTGACGATGCCCCGCGCGGTGCCCTGCGGCGTCTCGTCGTCGGCGATGGCGGCGAGCGGCGTGTCGAAATGCGAGGCCGAGCCCCAGTACAGCGCCGGATGGGCGTTGAAGATCTGCAGCCCGCTCATCAGCAGCACCACGAGGCAGACGAGGTTGATCCAGTGCGCGGCCCGGATCACCAGAGGATGGCGGAAGGACCAGCGGCGGCGGACCGTCTCGATCCGCTCATGCGCTCGTTTCGTGGTGCTCGCGGCCAAGGGGCGGACTCCGGAATCGACAGGTCGAACCCCATCCGGGAACCCGGGATGGGCGTGGGCTGTGACGGGACTACGAGCCACGGGGCGGAAAGGTTACACGCCGCATGCAGTCCGCGGGGCGCGGCCGACCGGCGGCGCGCCCGCCTCCTTGCCGCTCCCCCTTCCTCTCCCTATAGCCATGGTCCCAGAATGACCGTCGCATCCCGTTCCTTTCCCCATCGGCATCTCCTCGGCATCGAGGGGCTGACGCGCCCCGATATCGAGGCCCTCCTCGACCGGGCGGAGGATGCCGTGGCGCTGTCGCGGCAGGTGGAGAAGAAGCGCACGATCCTGCGCGGCCGCACCCAGATCAACCTGTTCTTCGAGCCCTCCACCCGCACGCAGAGCTCGTTCGAACTCGCCGGCAAGCGGCTGGGCGCCGACGTGATGAACATGTCGGTGGCTTCCTCCTCGGTGAAGAAGGGCGAGACCCTCATCGACACGGCGGCGACGCTCAATGCCATGCGGCCCGACATCATCGTCGTGCGCCACCATTCGGCCGGGGCGGTGCATCTCCTCGCCCGCAAGGTCGATTGCGCCGTGGTCAATGCCGGCGACGGCGCCCACGAGCACCCGACCCAGGCGCTCCTCGACGCGCTCACGATCCGCCGCAACAAGGGCCGGATCGAGGGCTTGCGCGTGGCGATCTGCGGCGACGTCCTGCATTCCCGCGTCGCCCGGTCCAACATCATCCTGCTCCAGGCGATGGGGGCGAGGGTTCGTGTCATCGGCCCCTCGACGCTGCTCCCCACCGGGATCGAGCGTTTCGGCGTCGAGGTCTTCACCGACATGCGCAAGGGTCTGGAGGGCTGCGACATCGTGATGATGCTGCGCCTCCAGCGCGAGCGCATGAACGGCTCCTTCGTGCCCTCGGTGAAGGAGTATTTCCGCTATTTCGGCCTCGACGCCGACAAGCTGGCCCTGGCGAGCCCCGACGCCCTGGTGATGCATCCGGGACCCATGAACCGCGGCGTCGAGATCTCGTCCGAGATCGCCGACGGGGCGCAATCCCTCATCCGCGAGCAGGTGGAGATGGGCGTCGCCGTGCGCATGGCGGTGCTCGAAGCCCTCGCGACGCATCTGCCGAACGCGTGAGCCGGGGCGTACCATGCCGCCACGCACCTTCGACTTGGACATCCGGGCCATTCGGAAGCGTCTCGACGGAGAGGGCTGGACCGTACGGGTGGCGACCGGAGACCACGACGTCTACAAACATCCGCAGAAGCCAGGGCGTATTCCGGTGCCGCGTGGGCGGGGAGACCTGCCGCTCGGTACGGCCCGAAACATCGCCCGCTCGGCTGGCTGGCTTGTCTGAGAGGGATGGAGCGATGATCCGGTATCTCGGCATCCTCGAGAAGGACCCAGGGTCCTTGTGGGGAATTTGGTTTCCCGACCTGCCCGGCTGCGGTACCGCGGGCGAGACAGCGGATATCGCTCTAGATCGAGCGCCGGAGGCCTTACGGCTCTGGATCGAAGACGCCCAGGCCGACAACGAGGCGCTGCCGCCGTCGCGGTCTATCGAAGACCTGCGCAGCGATGCGGACGTACAGCAGGCATTGTCGCTGGGGCATGCGGTCATCGTCGTCCAAGTCCCAGAACTCGAACGATTAGCAGGTTAGTGGTGCTTCGAGCGTTTCCTGACGGCGACCCGGGTTCAGCGTCTGCCTACCACTGTCCACTCTCCGTGGAGGGGGGAGGGTTTTGACCGTGCGCCCGCTCCTCCTCGCCAATGCCAGCCTCTGCGACCCGGCCACCGGCCGCGAGGGGCCGGGCCATGTCCTCGTGCGCGACGGCCGCATCGCCGACATCGCCTGGGGTGCGTCGCCCGCCCCCCCCGAGGGCGCCGAGACCATCGATTGCGCCGGCCATGTCCTCGCTCCCGGCCTGATCGACCTGCGCGCCTTCGTCGGCGAGCCGGGCGCCGAGCACCGCGAGACCCTGGCGAGCGCCAGCGCCGCGGCCGCGGCCGGCGGGGTCACGACGCTCGTCTGCATGCCGGACACCAACCCGGTCATCGACGGGCCGGCCATCGTCGATTTCGTCCTGCGCCGGGCGCGCGACACCGCCTGCGTCACCGTCCTGCCCGCCGCCGCCATCACCAAGGGGCTCGCCGGCCAGGAGATGACCGAGTTCGGCCTGCTGCAGGAGGCCGGCGCCGTCGCCTTCACCGACGGCCTGAAGGCCGTGCGCAACGCCCAGGTGATGCGCCGCGCGCTCACCTATGCCCGTGATTTCGGCGCCCTGCTGATGCAGCACGTGGAGGAGCCCGACCTCGTCGGCGAGGGCGTCATGAACGAGGGCGAGATGGCCTCGCGCCTCGGCCTCGTCGGCATCCCGCGGGAGGCCGAGACGGTGATGCTGGAGCGCGACATCCGCCTCGTGCGCCTCACCGGCGGGCGCTACCACGCCGCCATGATCTCGTGCGCCGATTCCGTCGAGATCGTGCGGCGGGCCAAGCACGACGGCCTGCCCGTGACCTGCGGTGCCTCGGTGAACAATCTCGTCCTCAACGAGGGCGATATCGGCCATTACCGCACCTTCTGCCGGCTCTCGCCGCCCCTGCGCCACGAGGCCGACCGCCTCGCTTTGGTGGAGGCCCTGAACGAGGGCGTGATCGACGTCGTCGTCTCCGACCACAACCCGCAGGACGTCGAGACCAAGCGCCTGCCCTTCGCCGAGGCCGCCGACGGAGCGCTCGGCATCGAGACCCTGCTCGGCGCGGCGCTCCGCCTCGTCCATACCGGCGACGTGGCGCTGCCCCGCCTGCTCGCCGCCCTGACGGCCCATCCCGCACGGATCCTCGGGCGCGAGGCCGGCCGGCTCGCCGTCGGCGCACCGGCCGACCTCGTCCTGATCGATCCCGACCTGCCCTACGTGCTCGACAAGCGCAGCCTGAAGTCCCGCTCGAAGAACTCGCCCTTCGACGAGGCCCGTCTCCAGGGCGCGGCGTCGCTGACCATGGTCGGCGGCCGCATCGTCTTCCGCGCGGCACAGGGCACGGAGGCGGCGGCGTGAGCGTGCTTCTCGATACCGGCTGGCCGGTCCTGCTCGCGAGCCTGATCGGCGGCTACCTCGCCGGCTCGATCCCGTTCGGACTGATCTTCACCCGTTTCGCCGGGCTCGGCGACGTCCGCGCCATCGGCTCGGGCAATATCGGCGCGACCAACGTTCTGCGCACCGGCCGCAAGGGCCTCGCGGCGGCGACGCTGCTCGGCGACGCGCTGAAGGGCACTCTCGCCGTGCTGGTGGCCTTCCGCCTCGGCGAGGGGGCGGCCCTGGCGGCCGGGCTCGGCGCCTTCCTCGGCCACCTCTTCCCGGTCTGGCTCGGGTTCAAGGGCGGAAAGGGGGTCGCCACCTTCCTCGGCGTGCTCCTCGCCTTCAGCCCCATCGGGCTCCTCGCCTTCGCGGCGATCTGGCTCGGCCTCGCCTTCGCCCTGAAATACTCGTCGCTGGCGGCGCTGGCCGCCTCGGCCGCGACGCCCATCGTCCTGTGGGCGACGGGACATCCTGCGGTTGCGCTGCTGTTTCTCCTACTCGCGATCCTGCTATGGTGGAAGCACGCTCCCAATATCCGCCGGCTGCTCGACGGGTCCGAGGGGCGGATCGGGCAGAAAGGCTGACCCGATCGGCCATCGGGAGAGGTGCGGGGCATGGGCATGCAACTCAACCCCGCCCAACGCCTCGACTGGCTCCGGCTGATCCGCACCGACGGTATCGGCCCGCGCACGTTCCGCACCCTGATCAACCGGTTCGGTGGAGCCGGTCCGGCTCTGGAGGCCCTGCCGGGGCTTGCCGGACGCGGCGCCAAGCGGGTCGTGCCGGTGACGCGGGCGCAGGCGGAAGCCGAGATGGAGGCTGCGGCCAGGATCGGTGCCCGCCTCGTCGCCATGGGCGAGGACGAGTACCCGACGCTGCTCCAGGCCGCCGATTCGGCTCCCCCGCTCATCGCGATCCGGGGAGAGACGGCGATCCTGTACCGGCCGGCCATCGCCATCGTCGGTTCCCGCAACGCTTCGGCCGCCGGTCTCGGCTTCACCGAGCGGCTGGCACGGGGCCTCGGCGAGGCCGGCCTCGTCGTGGTCTCGGGACTCGCCCGCGGCATCGATGCCCGCGCCCACAAGGCGTCCCTGCTCTCGGGCACGGTGGCAGTGCTCGCCGGCGGCCATGACCGGATCTATCCGGCCAATCACGAGGCTCTGGTGGAGAGCATCCTGGAGGCCGGCGGCGCGGTGCTCGCCGAGATGCCCATGGGCTGGGAGCCTCGCGGCCGCGACTTTCCCCGCCGCAACCGCATCATCTCGGGCCTCGCCTACGGGACCGTCGTGGTCGAGGCCGCCCGCCGCTCGGGCTCGCTCATCACCGCGCGCTTCGCCCTGGAGCAGGGCAGGGAGGTCTTCGCCGTTCCGGGCTCGCCTCTCGATCCCCGCGCCGAGGGCACCAACGACCTCATCCGCCAGGGCGCGACCCTGGTCTCGGAGGTCGAGCACGTGACCTCCGCCATCGCGCCGCTGATCGGCCGGGGAGATTTCGAACAGGGGAGCGGGCAACTCGCCCTCGACCGGCCGGACCTCGCCGACGCGCCGATCTTCTGGGACGAACTCGACGGGATCGGCGGAGCGGCCCCCGAGCCGGAAGAGGAGCCGGAGCCGCCCGAACCGACGGACGACCGGACCCGCCTCATCGCCTATCTCAGCCCGACCCCCATCGGCACCGACGACCTCGCCCGTGCCGCCGGCCTCAGCGTGCGCATCGTCCAGACGACGCTGCTGGAGCTGGAACTCGACGGGCGGATCGAGCGGCATGGCAGCGGAGCGGTGTCGCTCATCGGCTGAAATCCGTCTCCGCTTCCTCCTCCCCCAGCATCCCCCGGATCTGGTCGAGGCAGCCCTGGAGGATGTAGGCGGCGGCCAGCATGTCCACGACCTCGCCGCGCTTGGCCCGCGACGCATCCGCCGCGATCAGCGCGCGGGTCACGGCCGCCGTGGAGAGGCGCTCGTCGCAGAACAGCACGGGCAGGTCGAGCAGGGGCTTCATGTTGCGCACGAAGGAGCGTGTCGCCTGGACGCGCGGTCCTTCGCTGCCGTCCATGTTGAGGGGCAGGCCCATGACGAGGCCGCCGACCCGGTGGGTCTCGCACAGGACGCGCAGGCGGGCGACGTCGGGGGTGAACTTCACCCGGCGGATGGTCTCCAGCGGCGAGGCGATCTGCCGGCCGACATCGGACAAAGCGAGGCCGATCGTCTTGGTGCCGAGATCGATGCCGATGAGGCGTGCGCCCCCTTGCGAGGCCTCCGCGAAAGCCCGCATTTCAGCCTCGTCCATGTCCGTCCCGCTCCCGTGATGGCGCTCCTCCTGCGCGATCCAACTCGAGCCGGCAAGAGTTCATCGAGCCGATAGCACCCCGGCAATCCGCGCACGACGCTCGCGGTCATCCGCTAGTCCCATCAGGTCTTCTTCTGACTGAAGTAAAATCCAGCCGCGGCGCCCAGAACACTGCTGAGAGCCGCCAAAGGCTCTTTCCCAAATTTGTCATTTCCTTGCATGCCTAAAAGAAAAATGAAAACTATCAATGATATAAAAACAATACCTGTTACAAACGACTGGTCCGATATCAGATCAACAATCCACATTTTCGACTTATTCTGCATAAAACGGACGAGTTCCTCGGTAGTGTTAAATATAGTTACATTGTAAGATTTGTCTAAATAGACAACTTCTTCGGTAATATTTCCTGATGGCTCTTCGGCCCGTATGGAGACAAGAGAGCCTGAAAATGCCTTTTCTATGAAATCAGTCGCCGTCACATGAATGTCTTGAGGATATCTCGCCTGATACGCAGCGCAGGCTTTAATTTTCGCTTGTTCGGCATCCATCTCCGCACTCCCGGCTACGAATTTACATAATCCTAAGCTAATAATCGTTCTTGGCTTCGACGCAGGAACATCGAAGAACAAGAGTGAGGAACGCGAAATCAATTTTCGGCGCTTTTATCGATGAACATTGCAGTTGTTCATCAAAATTTTCAATAGCTGTTGCCTTATGGCAAACGAGCGCCACAACGAATAATATCAGACCTCGCCGAACTCGCCTTCATCCCGGTCTGTCCGCGTGACCGCGCGGCGGCGGTCGTCCGCCGGACCTTCGTGAGCCTGATCTATGGGACAGGCTCACCAAGACTTGTCATCATTCGATGACTGCGGTTCAGCATTGAACCAGGAGCGGGCGGTCAGTGCAGGCCGGCCGAGCCTTTGGTGCCGTCGCCCAGGAAGCTGGAGGGCAGCGGTTCGGCGCCCATGCCGAGGATGCCGCGCACGGCGGGGCCCTGAAGCCGGCGCATGAGGTCGTAGAGGTCGGCTCCGCCGAACCGGACCGATTCGAGATCGGCGCCCATCACCCAGATCTCGTATTCCCGGCGCTCGTCCCCGTCGGTGCCGGGAACGACGTCCCAGAACAGGAACTCGCCCGCTTCGGTTTCACCGAAGAAGCAGGCGCGCTCGACCACGGCCGGGTCGTCGCCCTCGACCTCGAAGCGATGCCCCTCCCGCGTCTCGATCACGGAGGCGATGCTGTGGGCGATCAGTTCGGAGCGGGTGACGAGATCCGCACTCTCGCTCGGGCTCGGGATCGCGATGCGGACGGAACCGCCCGCGAGTCCGGCTCCGCAGGCGAGGCAGAAGCTGCGGTAGCTCTCCGGCAGGGCAAACCCGAGTTCCGTCTCGGCGCGCTCGATCTCGGCCGCCTCGGCCTTCGGCCCGGCGGCGAATTCCGCGAACACCGTCTGCCACATGATGCCTGTCCCCAACGCGTTTTAACCATACCTCGGAAGGGGAATAGCCGCACGGGGAGCGAATGCGCCATAAGTCCGTTAAGGATCTGTTAACGATACGGAGGCGGAATGCATCGGCTCGACCGCATGTCGCGATGGCTCGGCACGAGACGGCCGCTCGGAACGGGCGCCACCGCCGCGCGTACCGCGACCGGGGGCGGCATGCCGCTCCGGCACAAGCTGATGCTCGTCCTGGCTTTCGAGATCATGGCTCTCGGTTTCCGGCAGGCGGAGATGAGGCGCCAGGACAAGGGGATCGTGGTCGAGGCGCCGGCCCATGCCGGCAACGCCATCGTCTGACGCGACGCTTCCCTCCGGCCGCGGCGTTGCGGGGCCGCGGAGCCCGGTGCTATAGCCCGGCCCCTGACGCGCGATCCGGCGCGGGGTCCCGAGGTCCGAAGGCAGCATGTCGGTCGACGCAACCACAGTGAGGCGTATCGCGCATCTGGCGCGTATCGCGGTGAGCGACGAGGAGGTCGCCCCGCTCCAGGGCGAGCTCAACGCCATCCTCGCCTTCGTCGAGCAACTCTCCGAAGTCGATGTCGACGGCGTCGAGCCGATGACCTCGGTCACGCCGATGGCGATGAAGAAGCGCGCCGACGTGGTGACCGACGGGGGACATGCCCGCGACATCGTCTTCAACGCCCCCGAGACCGAGGACCATTACTTCCTCGTCCCGAAGGTGGTCGAGTAGCACGCTCGATTTCGTGATGCGTGCCCGGCTCGGACCGCGCGGCGCCTGAGAATGGCGACGGGGTCCGGCGGGCTTTGAGGACAGGCGACATGACCCATCTCAACGAACTCACCCTCGCCGAGGCCCGCGACGGGCTGAAGGCCGGGGATTTCTCGGCCACCGAGCTCGTCAAGGCGCATCTCTCGGCGATCGAAGCGGCGCGCGGCCTCAACGCCTACCTGCTGGAGACGCCCGAGCGCGCTCTGCAGATGGCGGGGGTGGCCGATGCCAAGATCGCCTCCGGCGAGGCCCGCCCCCTCGAAGGCCTGCCGCTCGGGGTCAAGGACCTGTTCTGCACCCACGGTGTGGCCACCACCGCCGGCTCCAAGATCCTCGAAGGGTTCCAGCCGCATTACGAGTCGGCCGTGACCCACAATCTGTGGCGCGACGGCGCGGTGATGCTGGGCAAGCTCAACCTCGACGAGTTCGCCATGGGCTCGTCCAACGAGACCTCGGCCTATGGCGACGTGGTCTCGCCCTGGCGCAGGGCCGGCTCGGATACCAAGCTCGTGCCCGGCGGCTCCTCCGGCGGTTCTGCGGCGGCGGTGGCCGCGCATCTGTGCCTCGGCGCCACCGCCACCGATACCGGCGGCTCGATCCGCCAGCCCGCCGCCTTCACCGGCACGGTGGGGATCAAGCCGACCTACGGGCGCTGCTCGCGCTGGGGCACGGTGGCCTATGCCTCGTCCCTCGACCAGGCCGGGCCCATCGCCCGCACGGTGCGCGACTGCGCCATCCTGCTCGGCTCGATGGCGGGGGCCGATTCCCGCGACACCACCTGCGCCGATCTCCCCGTGCCCGATTTCGAGGCGGCGGTGGCGCGCGGCGTGAAGGGCCTGACCATCGGCATCCCCAAGGAATACCGGGTCGAGGGCATGTCCGCCGAGATCCAGGCACTCTGGGACAAGGGCGCCGCGATGCTGAAGGATGCGGGCGCCACGATCCGCGAGATCTCGCTGCCGCATACGCGCTACGCGCTGCCGGCCTATTACATCGTGGCCCCGGCCGAGGCCTCCTCGAACCTCGCCCGCTACGACGGCGTGCGCTACGGCCTGCGCGTGCCCGGCAAGGACATTGCCGGGATGTACGAGAACACCCGCGCCGCCGGCTTCGGCCGCGAGGTCAAGCGCCGCATCATGATCGGCACCTACGTGCTCTCGGCCGGCTATTACGACGCCTATTACGTCCGCGCCCAGAAGATCCGCACCTTGATCAAGCGCGACTTCGAAGAGGCCTACGCCTCCGGCATCGACGCCATCCTCACCCCCGCCACCCCATCGGCCGCCTTCGGCATCGGCGAGAAGGGCTCGGGCGACCCCGTCGAGATGTACCTGCAGGACGTCTTCACCATCACGGTGAACATGGCGGGCCTGCCCGGCATCTCGGTGCCGGCCGGGCTGGACGCACAGGGGTTGCCGCTGGGCCTCCAGCTCATCGGCCGCCCGTTCGACGAGGAGACGCTTTTCGCCGCCGCCCAGGTGATCGAGACGGCGGCCGGACGGACCAAGCTGCCCGCCGCGTGGTGGGCATGAAGGCGCGGTCATGACCGTCCCGGTCTATCCCTTCGACGTCTGGATCTGGGCCGCGTTCGATCCCGTTCTGATCGCCATCGCGCTGGTCATGGGCTGGAAGTCGGACCAGTTCGTGAAGGTCATCCTCGTGTCGCTGATGGCCTTCGCCATCTCGGTGCTGGTGTCCTGGGCCGTCACAGCCGTCGGCATCCCCTGGCCGGCGCCGATCAGCCATGACGGGCCGACCTTCTTTCCCATCCGCTGGATGGCGGGCTTCCTGTGGGGCACCCTGGGCTTCCTCGCGCACCGCCTCTACCGACTGCGCGCTTGACCGCGCCGGCCCGCACTTCCACCCTCTGGCGCGCCTTTCGCGCCGCGCAACGCTGAACCCGGGCCATCATGACCGCACCCGTGAACCCCAAGAAGCTCATCAAGGGCGGCCTGCACGACTGGGAGGTCGTGATCGGCATGGAGATCCATGCACAGGTCACGAGCCGCTCGAAGCTGTTCTCCGGCGCCTCCACCGAATTCGGCGCCGAGCCGAACGACCACGTCTCCCTGGTGGACGCGGCGATGCCCGGCATGCTCCCCGTGATCAACGAGGAATGCGTGGCCCAGGCCGTGCGCACCGGCCTCGGCCTGAAGGCGCGGATCAACCACCGCTCGGTGTTCGACCGGAAGAACTACTTCTATCCGGACCTGCCGCAGGGCTATCAGATCAGCCAGTTCAAGGACCCCATCGTCGGCGAGGGCGAGGTGCTGGTCGACCTCGCGGACGGCGAGTCGATCACCGTCGGCATCGAGCGCCTGCACCTGGAGCAGGATGCCGGCAAGTCCCTGCACGACCAGAACCCGACCCAGAGCTTCGTCGATCTCAACCGCTCGGGCGTCGCCCTGATGGAGATCGTCTCGCGGCCGGACCTGCGCTCGTCCGAGGAGGCGCGCGCTTACGTGACCAAGCTGCGCACCATCCTGCGCTATCTCGGCACCTGTGACGGCGACATGGAGAAGGGCTCGCTCCGCGCCGACGTCAACGTCTCGGTGCGGAAACCCGGCGATCCGCTCGGCACCCGCTGCGAAATCAAGAACGTCAACTCGATCCGCTTCATCGGCCAGGCCATCGAGGTCGAGGCGCGGCGCCAGATCGCGATCATCGAGGATGGCGGCACGATCTCCCAGGAGACCCGCCTGTTCGATCCGGCCCGGGCTGAGACCCGCTCCATGCGCTCGAAGGAAGAGGCGCACGATTACCGCTACTTCCCCGACCCGGACCTGCTGCCGCTGGAATTCGACCAGGCCTATGTCGATGCCCTGGCCGAGGGCCTGCCGGAACTGCCGGACGCCAAGAAGGCGCGACTGATGAGTGAGTACGGTCTCGATTCTTATTCTGCCAATGTTATGATTGCAGACCGCGCATTTTCTGATTTCTACGAACGAGTGCTGAAAGGCCCTGATGGCAAGTTAACAACGGTAGCGCCAAAACGTGATGCAAAAATTGCAGCTAACTGGGTTATCAATGAGTTCTTTGGGCGTTTGAACAAAGACGGGCTAGATTTATCGCAGGCCCCAGTCGAGCCTGAGCAACTAGGTGCAATTTTAGATCTGCTCGGCGAGAACGTGATCTCGGGCAAGATCGCCAAGGAACTATTTGATATAGTCTGGTCCGAGGGTGGGGACCCGCGCGAGATTGTCAAATCGCGCAGTATGAACCAAGTAAATGACACCGATGCCATCGAGGCGGCGGTGGACGAGATCATCGCCAAGAACCCCGACAAGGTTCAACAGGCCAAGGAGAAGCCGACCCTGCTCGGCTGGTTCGTGGGCCAGACCATGAAGGCCACCGGCGGCAAGGCCAATCCGGCGGCGGTGAACGCGCTGCTGAAGGCCAAGCTAGGGATTGAATAAATTCGCTTTTCTCGCTTAAGATGTACTGGAAAGAAAAAATTCCTGGATGCATCTCTATGGCGAATTCTTCGGCAAAAATCAGCAGATTTGGAAAATGGCTGAAAAAAATTCGAGAAGATAATGAGCTAACTGCTCAGGCAGTAGCAGAACAAGCTGGCGTTTCCAGCGCCACAATTAGATACATTGAGGTTGGTCGGACACAAAATCCAAGCGCTGATACGCAGTCATCAATTGAAGAAGCGATCGAGTACTTAATATCAGGTGGCGTCAGCAAGTTTGGCCAATGGCTAAAATCAGAGCGAGAAAAATCTGGCCTTAGTGCGAGCCAACTATCGCAGAAAGTTGGCATATCTCCGCAGTCAATATATAATATCGAAAATGGCAAAACGCTTAACCCAAGCTATTCCACAAAGGAAAAGATAGAGTCAGTTCTAGGTGTTGAAGCGCCAGAAAATACAACTAAGGAAGATGAGGCGTCGCAATCTGTAGAGGGCTTAGGCTCACTGCAGGATTTCGATCCACATGCGTTTGATCTGATACCGTCAGAGCCTGGGGTATATGTTCTTTATGATATTAGTGATCGGCCGATTTATGTCGGAAGATCTAAAAATGTCAGAAAGCGTCTTATTCAACACTCAAACGCATTCTGGTACAAAAAGCCTATAGTTGTAGCCGCATCATACATTAAAATCACTCAAGACGAGCTAAGGAATCAAATCGAAGAAATAATGATTAAATTTCTTAAAACAAACGCTGTTATTAACAAATCTTATGTCGATAGAAATATGGAAGAAAAGTAATCCTTAGACTCAGTTTCGTCCGAGACAGCGGGCGGCGGAAGCGGTCGAGGTGGGGCATTCTGCGCATTCGAAGTCGTGCCGTATCGGCCGCTTCTGCGCCCCGGAGACCGCTTCCGTCCCGTAATTCGTGTCTGTGCTGCTCAGCGTCCGGACCGAATTAGTCCCGGGCGATCGTCGCAGCGTGCTGCTGGGGTGGAGTCATTCCCGTCTCCTGCCGCTAAGTTGGCCGCGATCGACAACCGATCAGCGCCTCCTCGTTGCTTGAGATGTGCTTTGCATCGAAGCACCCCATCAAGGTGGAACCAGACGGGGCAGGCGTCAAGTCCTTATTTCGTCTTTCGGAAAGCTGTATTCATTCCCATCGCGGCATTCCGGAAACCTGTTGCCCGTCAGACGGTTGACCGGGATGCGACCCGAGCTCCGGGCGTCGCGACGGTGAGAGGGCAGTGTCAGGGCCGGCGGCTCAATGAGCCGTGCCGTCCAGCATCTGGTTCTTCACGAGGTACTTGATGCCCCGGTCGAACGACTCGTCCGTGTTGCCGCGCAGGTCGACGCTGTAGGCCTTCTCCGGCGTGCCGGCCTTCAGGTCCTTCACGTAGACGTTGATGTTGAGGATGAGGTTCGACACCTTCTGCACCTCGCCGGTGATCGCGGCCTCGGCGCCGAGGGTCCGGGCATATTCCTCCGCACAGCCGTTGCAGGCGCGCAGGTCCGCCCCCTTCTCGACCTTCTGGCGGACCGGGTCGGTGGAGACGATGGTGTAGCGCCCGCTCGCCTCGAGCAGATCACGCAACTGGCCGCTGATCCGGGTCAGGCGAGCCCGCTCCTCGTCCGTCGGCGGGGTCGGCGCACCCTTGGCGAACTGGAAATCGAACACGGCGGCTTTCTCCGGCCCCGCGAGGGCCGGACCTGCCAGGCCGATCGCGAGAGCGAGGGCGAGGGCAGCGGCACGCGGGAGATGGGCGAAAGGGAGTCTCGTGGGGGGCGTCATCTGTTCCTCCAGGGTCTTGTTCTCCGGGAGGGACGCGACGTGTCGCGATGGCGTCTTGGCGGCCGCGCCCCTGGTGCCGGTTTCGGCCGAGCACCACGGAAACAACGCCCCAGCACGGGATCGGCTCATACCCGGGTGGTGAGAGGCATGAGCCGAGCCGAATTCTCAAGCCACGGTGCGGTAGCGCTCGGCCGCATGGTCCTGCGCGAAATTGGGAAGCATGGCCGCTCTCGCCGCATCGAAACTGTCCCATTGGCCCGCATCGGGGAGTGGGGGGATGGTGACGGTCTCGCGCCGGTCGAAGCCGACGAGGGCGGCGTCCACCAGCTCGTCGGTGTCCATCACGCCCGACATCGTGTTCACGTCGGCACCCGAGCGCTCCCAGATCTCGGTGCGGGTCGCCGCCGGCAGGACCGCCTGGACGTAGACGCCGCTGGGAGCGAGTTCGAGATGGAGGCCCTGGCTCAGATACAGGACGAAGGCCTTGGTCGCTCCGTAGACGCTCATGCCGAATTCCGGCGCGAGACCGACCACCGAACCGATATTGACGATGGCGCCTTCGCCGGAAGCGGCGAGGCGCGGCGCCACGGCGCCTGCGAGCCGGGTCAGGGCGGTGACGTTGAGGCCGATGAGGTCGGCCATGCGCTCCGGCGTCTGGTCGGTGAAGCGTCCGAGGAGGGCGGCGCCGGCATTGTTGACGAGAATGCCGATCCGGGCATCCTCGCGCAGGCGGGTCTCGATGCGGGCGAGGTCGTCGGCCTGCGTCAGATCGGCCTGGACGACGTCCACGGCGATTCCCGCCTCGCGGCGGAGGCGCTCGGCGAGGGAATCCAACCTCTTCACGTCGCGCGCGACGAGGACGAGGTCATGACCGCGGCGGGCGAAGCGGTCGGCATAGACGGCGCCGATGCCGGAGGAGGCGCCGGTGACGAGAACGGTGGGCTTGGTGGACATGGGGGAGGCTTCCTCAAATTCATGATCATCATCATGTAAAATAAACATGACGACGATCATGATAAGCGTCAAGCCGGAAGGCTCGGCCGGGCGTGAGGTTCCGCACATGCAGGCTTGCCCGCGCGACCGCGCGGCTGCGGTCGTCCGCCGGGCTCATTGAGACTTGGTGTCCGACTCGGGTTCGTCGAAGCCCGCGGCCATGCGACGATCAGGGGGCCGGATCGGAAACCCGGCGGTCTTTCTCGGTCGAGGCGGGGGTGGCCGTCCCCGTGAGGCGGTCGCGCAGGCTCTTCCAGAACGCGCCGCCATGGGCTCCCGCCTCGCCGACCGAGACGGTGGCGTTCATGCCGGCCACCAGCGTGACGCCGTCGGGGACCCGGTCGATGCGGATGCGCACGGGAATGCGCTGGGCGAGGCGCACCCAGGTATAGACCGGGTCGACATTGGGCAGGCCCTGCGTGCTCGGCGACGCGTTGGCGTTGCTGATGCCCAGGGTGATGCTCTCCACCCTGCCGTCGATCAGGGGCGCATAGCCGAGGAGCTCGGCCTTCGCCGCGTCGCCCACATGGATGTGGGCCATCTTCGTCTCCTCGAAATAGCCGTCGATCCAGAACGAATCGGTGTCGATCACCGCGACGTTCACGGTGCCGGCGGTGGCGTAGTCGCCGGCGCGCAGGAGGAGGTTGGTGACGCGGCCGTTCACCGGCGAACGCACCTCGGTGCGGCCGCGATTGACCCGGGCCTGGTGCAGCTGAGCCCTGGCGGAGGCCAGCGCCGCCTCCGCGATCTTGGCGGTGCCCGCATATTGCTGCTTCTCCTCCACCGAGGTGGAGAGGGTGGTCAGCGCCTCGCGACGGGCCGCCTGAGTGCGCTTCACCTGGAGGTCGGCCTCGCGGTTCTCCAGTTCCGCCTGCGCGGTGGCGATGGCGATGTCGAAATCGACGGGGTCGATCACGTAGAGCACGTCGCCCCGGGCGACGTTCTGGTTGTCGGTGACGCGCAGCTCGACGATCTGGCCGGAGACCTGGGGCGCCACGCTCGCCACCTGTACCCGGACGCGTCCGTCGCGCGTCCACGGCGCGGTGACGTAGAATTGCCAGACCAGGGCGGCGGCCACGCAGGCGCAGGCCAGGATCGCTAACGTCGCCAGCAGCCTCAACCCGCGCCGAATCCGGCGCCCGGCGCGGGCCGGCGAGCGCTCCTTCGAGGGAGCGGCGTCCGAGAGGTCGTCGTCGGCTGTGTCGTCGGCCATGTCAGTGGGAGACCATGTCAGCGGGAGGCTCCGCTCGGGGGAAGGCGGCGAGGGCTCAGAGGAAGACGATGAGGAGCGCGAGGATGCAGACGAAGATCCCCGCCTCGGCCAACGGCGGGTTGGCGACGTAGCGGCTGAAGCGGATGCGGCTGAAACCGAGGCGCAGGAGCACCATGATCGCCAGGGCCGCCACCACATAGGCGACGAAGGGCGAGATCAGGACGCCGCCGAGATCGATGTCGTGACGCATGGGACGCCTCCATCGGGCGGGCGGTGGGGCGGAGGAGAGGTCCGCACGCTGCTGAGAACCTCACGGGGATCGCACCGGTTGCAGGACGCCGAGGCGGCGCAGGACGCGGCCCTGATCCTCCAGGACGCGGCTCGCCGTCACGAGGTCGCTGACGAGGCGGGCGATGTCGAGGCGTGTCCGCCTGTCCGCCTCCGGCCCGTGTCGGAGGAACAGGCGCGCGGCCTCGGCGATCGCGGTCGCATCCGCGGCTTCCAGCCCTTCCCGGGCCTGCCTCGCGGCCGCGCGCAGGTCCGGCGTCTCGGGGAGGCGGCAGAGCTGGGCATGGGCGCGGGCGGCCGCGGATTCGAGGCGGGACAGGTCGAAGGCGCGGTCGAGGCTCGCCGCGCGGACCGCGCCGCTGCCCGAACTCCATTGCGAGAATTGCAGCAGCCTGTCGCTGTTGAGGCTGGTGCGGGTGGTGGCGTCGCCGCCATCGCCGGCGAGCGCGTCCAGCACCGAGGCCCTGGCCGAATCGAGGGCGAAGGCCCGGCGTTGCGCGTTCGAGATCGGCAGCACGATCCGCACCGCGACGAACAGGATGCCCGCCGCCATGGTCACCAGGAACGCGTTCGCGAGGAAGGTCTGCGCGTCGTAGGTCTGCGGGTTCGACGGGGACAGGAGGACCATGAAGAAGACGAGGAGAATGAAGCCGACCCCGAAGGTCGGCGGATTCAGGCTGAGGAAGCAGGCGACGAAGATCACGGGCGCGATGGCGATGGCGAGCAGCGGGAAGCCCTGCTCGCCCGCCAGCACGCCGAAGAGCACGAAACCCGCGCAGAGGGCCGCCACGGGCATGCCGATCAGCACGCCGCGGGCGAAGGCCTTCGGATCCGGCGCGATGGCCGAGAGCGCGCAGGTCGCCGCCACCTGCACCAGGGCGAAGGAGGTGGCCGGCCAGCCGGCGGCGATGAGGAACAGGGCGGTGGCGGCGAAGGCGATCCCCACGCGGGCCGCCCCGCGAAGGGCCACCGGAAAATCGCGATGCGTCGGCAGGGCGACGTCGCGCCTCGGCCGGCACCCCGTGGACAGGGCGTTCAGGCCATCCTCGGCGAAGGCCGCCGCGCGCGCGAAGTCGAGGCCGCGCTGGAGCGCCAGGACTTCCACCGGGTCGGTCGTTCCATGCCGGATCGCCGCGTCGACCACCGTGCCGAGGCGGTGCGCGGCCTCGTCGGCACCGGTCCCCGCCTCGTCGGTCAGGCCGAGGCAGATCCTGCGGACCTCGGAGACGGCCTCGCTCGGACGATCCAGCATCCCGCCGGCGGCGGTGAAGGCGCGGCTCGCCGCCGCCATGGCGTAGAGCGCCGCGATCGTGCTGCGCGCGCCCGCGGCCCGCCGCGCGCCGTCGTCGAGCTCGCCGCCGATGGCGCCGGCATCGGCGCGCATCACCGCGATCTGCCGGATCAGGGCGGCGGCCCGCTCCGATCCGGGATCTTTTCGCGACAACGTCTCGCGGGCGAAGGCCTTCGTGGCTTTGAGGGCTTCCGAAAGGGGTTTGCGCAGGGTGCGCCACGTGCTCGGTGAGGCCAGCGCATCGTTGATGAAGGTGATGGCGACGATGCCAATGGTGATCGCGGCGACACGGTCGATCGCGGCGTCGAAGACCTCCTGCGGCGCATCGATATGGGCGACGGCGACGATCGCGACGGTATAGCCCGACAGCATCGCCCCGTAGGCCCGGGTATCCTGCAGGAAGTGGGCGACGAAGACGCAGAGGGCGAGCCAGGTCGCCACGGAGACGAGGAGGAGTCCCCTGTCCTGCCCGAACAGGGCGATCAGCAGGATCGACACCGCCGCGCCCGCCAGGGTGCCGAGGAACCGGTACAGCGCCTTGGACAGGGCCTGGCCGCGCTTGGGCTGGGCCAGGATCGCCACGCAGACGGCCGCCGACGAGGCACCGGAGAGCTGGAGCCAGAAGGCGGCGTAGAGCGCCAGCACCATGGCGAGCCAGATCCGCAGGGCGAAGGCCCAGGCGGAGGGCGCCGGGACGATGCGCTCCGCGAAGGAGAGCGCGCGGTCGAGGGGGGAGGGGCGTGTTCCGGCGGAAGCGCCGCTCACGGGGAAACCCCAGTCACAGGCAATCCCCGCTCACAGGCAATTCCCCGCTCACAGGGAATGCGCGCCCGCCGCCGCATCCACGGCCCTGCCGGCGACCCGCATCTGCCAGAGGCAGAGGAGGGGCGTCACCACGAGCTCCATCGCCAGGGCGCAGAGCATCACCGCCGAGGGCAGGCCCGTGAGATAGAGGCCGAGGAGCCGCGCCAGGCCGCCGAGCACGACGACGAGGGTGAGGAAGCGGAACAGCCGCGACTTGGTCTCGATTCCCGGGACGCAGCTCCAGAACAGGATGCCGATGCCCATCAGAAGGCCGGACAGGTAGCGGAAATGGCTGTCGGCCGAGATTTCGGAGAGGCTGTTGCCGCCGACACCTCCGAGCCCGAACAGGATGCCGAAGAGCCCCGACGCGACCGGGACGATCGCGGCCACCGCCACCACGCGCTGCAGCGCCTCGCGCTCCCGCATCCGTCCGCTTCTCCGCTCCAGGCCGGCGGGGCTCTCGCCCGAGCCCCTCGCCAGCCGAACTAAGCAGGCTCGCGTTGGCAAGCCAACGCTTCACCCTGCTTAGCTTATTGATGTGTCGCAGGTTTTTGTCGCAGAACCGGGGCCACTTCTGCGAAGCCTGCTTAGATCAGGCCTTGATCTCCTTCAAGCGCTTGACGCATTTGCTGAAATATTGCGGCCATTTCGGTCCCTGCGCCGCCTTGTCGGCGACCGAGAGCGCGCGCCATTCGGCGCCGCACTTCTTCTGCCGCTCGCGGGCGGCGCTCTGGCTCACCGTCGGCTCCTTCGCGGCGGCGGCGGGGGCCGTGGACGAGGCCGCCGCCGGGTCCTTGGCGAAAGCCGGGTTCACGAAACTCAAGGCGATCGGTGCCGTGATCGCCACGGCGAGAAGGAAACGAAACCGCATCTCTGCAACCCCAGGTCGTCGGACTGCGCTCACGGGATGGCGCCGATCCGCCGCCATCACAGCTAGAAGTCGGGTGGAGGGCAAGTCCCTTCGCCGTGCCGCCGCACACCGTCCACCGTTCGATGTCGGCGTGGATCCTGCAACCATCCGCCCGCCGTCCGGTTTGATCCGGCGATATGATGCGACCCTGACAGGAGCGGAACGTTTCCCATGGCCGCCGCCACCGAGAAGCCCATCGACGTCCATACCTGGGGCACGCCCAACGGCTGGAAGATTCCGATCATGCTGGAGGAATGCGGGCTGCCCTACCGGGTGGTGCCGGTGAACATCGGCAAGGGCGACCAGATGGCGCCGGACTTCCTGGCGATCTCGCCCAACAACAAGATTCCCGCCATCGTCGATCCGGACGGACCCGACGGCGAGCCGATCGCGGTCTTCGAATCGGGGGCGATCCTGCAATATCTCGGGCGCAAGACCGGGTGCCTCTACCCCGCCGACGAGCGCGCCCGCGTGGCGGTGGACGAGTGGCTGTTCTGGCAGGTGGGAGGGTTCGGACCGATGCTCGGCCAGACCCACCATTTCCGGATCTACGCGCAGGAGAAGATCCCTTACGCGATCGAACGCTTCACCACCGAATCGCACCGGCTCTACGGCGTCCTCGACCGGCGCCTCGCCGACAGGGAGTTCGTGGCCGGCGCGTATTCCATCGCCGACATCGCGATCTTCACCTGGGCCAAGCACCACGACAAGCAGGGCGTCGACCTGTCGGAGCTTCCGAACGTCCGGCGCTGGCTCGTGGGAATCCTGGCGAGGCCGGCCGTCAAGCGGGGCCTCGCCGCGATCTGAACGCTACTTCTTGGCGTCAACCTGGGGAGCGGCCGGCTTGGCCACGGGCTTCGGAGCCGCTTTGGGGGCCGCCGCCTCCGGGGTCGGCGCGATGGCAGCCTGCTGGTTCACGTCTGGCACGCGGGTCCAGGTCTCGGAGCCGCACAGGACCTTGAGCAGGCATCCCGACACGCTGAGCTCCGAGCCGGATTCGCGCTCGAGGCTCACCTGATAGATCTTGCCCTCGTCGATATTGTAGATGTCGCCCGAGAACTTTTCCTCGTCGGGGGCGAGGCCCTCGATGAGCTGCAGGCCGATGACGGGGCGCGAGCGCTTCTTCGGGTCCGGGTTCTTGGCGTCCGTGCGCGGGGCGCCGGTCTCGGTGGTCGGCGTCTTGAGCCACACGACCTTGCCGCAGATGTTCGCGCCGCAATGGTCGATGCGGATCTTGGCGCGGCCGTCCTTGGTTAGCCAGGTGCCGGACGGGTCCTTGGACGGGGCCGCGGCAGCGGCGACGAGTCCGGAGAGCAGGAAGGCGGAGGTCAGGGCAACGCGCATGGCTTTGGGTCTCCTGTGGCCTGTGAAGGGCTGCGGCGCGTCGGCGGGAGCGTCGCAAAGGGTCGTGAGCCGTGAGGTCGAGCGGGTGTGGGGTCGAGAAAGTCTGGAGCCAGAAGACCCCCGCAATTGGGCGATTTTCCGGCAGTGTTGCGCCGGCGCCATGGCCAAGCCGTTTCCGCTGTGGATGGGCGGCATCTCCGCCATCGGGTTGAGGGGAGGGGATGCGGCCGCTATAAGCCGGCCGCCGAAGCCGTTTTCGGCTGAGCGAACATAACCGGACTGATCATGGCCACCGAGCGCACTTTCTCCATCCTGAAGCCCGACGCGACCAAGCGGAACCTCACCGGCGCGGTGAATGCCGTGATCGAGAAGGCGGGCCTGCGCATCGTCGGCCAGCGTCGCATCCAGATGACCCAGGCCCAGGCCGAGAAATTCTACGAGATCCACAAGGAGCGCCCGTTCTTCGGCGAGCTCGTCTCCTTCATGACCTCCGGCCCCGTCGTCGTGCAGGTGCTCGAGGGCGAGAACGCCGTCGCCGCCTACCGCACCGTGATGGGCGCCACCAACCCGGCCAATGCCGACGAGGGCACCATCCGCAAGACCTTCTCCGAATCGGTCGGCGAGAACACCGTCCACGGCTCGGACAGCGCCGAGAACGCCAAGATCGAGATCGCGCAGTTCTTCCAGGATTCCGACATCGTCGGCTGAAGGGTTTCCGACATCGTCGGCTGACCCGGAAAAACCTTCGCGCCCGGGCGGGCTCATCGCGGTCTCGCGCATGGAGACCGACCCGGGCGCGTTGTTCGATCGCATCCCATACCCTGAACCGGGATGCGTTTGGCGGAACGATGCTCGGTGTGGCGCGAACGCCCTTGCGTGCGAGTCGTGCGCGGCGTGAAAGGGATTCCCTCATCGAATCCCTTTTACGGACCCCGAATTCCATGCGCTCCATCGCTCCGCGCACCGGCCGGATTCTGCTCGCCGCCGGCCTCGTCGCCCTCCTCGCCGCCTGCAACGCGAACAAGGGCGGTCCCACGGCGTCGCTCGAAGGCTACACGCCCGACCCGGCCCTCAAGACCGCCTCCGCCAGCAACCTGACCGGCCGTGTGCGCCACGCCTGCACCGTGACGCAGTCGCGCCTGCAGAGCGTTCCCGAGGCCTCCCTCGCCCGTCCGTGCGGCTGCTACGCCAAGCAGACGCTGGCGAGCCTCGACCCGGTCGAGCTCGAATCCTACCGCTCCACCGGCTATTTCAACGATTCGGCCCGCGCCAAGGCACTCTCGGCCCTCGACAGCTGCAAGCTGCCGCGCCCGGCCTAGTCAACGGCTCTGCCGACCTCGGTTCTGTGAGGTCGGCAGGTCGAACCGGGCGTCACTCGGAGAGGCTGAGCAAGGCTCCTTCGGCCGCCGCGACATCCTCGGCGAAGATCACGCGCCCGTCCTCGAGTCTCGCCCGTCCGCCTGCGATCAGCGCCAGGGCGCGCGGATAGAGCCGATGCTCCTGGACGAGGATGCGGGCAGCGAGGCTGTCGGCATCGTCGCCCGGCAGGACCGGGACGGCGGCCTGGGCCACGATCGGCCCGGCATCGAGCTCCGGCACCACGTAATGCACCGTGCAGCCATGCAGCCGCACGCCGGCCGCCAGGGCCTGCTCGTGGGTATGGACGCCGCGGAACAGCGGCAGCAGCGAGGGATGGATGTTGATCATCCGCCCCGCCCAGGCCTCGACGAAGCCGGCGGAGAAGATCCGCATGAAGCCGGCGAGCACCACGAGCTCGATCCCGGCGGCTTCGAGTTCCGCGTTCAGGGCGGCATCGAAGCTCGCCCGGTCGGGATAGGCGCGGTGATCGAGGGCCCTGGTCGCGATGCCGGCGCCCTCGGCATGGGCGAGGCCGCCGGCCTCGGGCCGGTTGGAGGCCACGAGGACGATCTCGGCGGGATAATCCGGCGCCGTCGCGGCCTCGATCAGCGAGACCATGTTCGAGCCGCGCCCCGAGATCAGGATCGCGACCCGCGTCTTGGCGCGCGGCATCACAGGGCGAGCTTGCCCTGGAACGTCACCGGTTCGGGTCCGCGCTCGGTGATGAGTCCGAGGCGGATCGGCGAGGCACCGGCGGTGTCGAGGGCGCGGGTCACCGCTCCGACGCTCTCGGGCGAGACCACCGCCACCATGCCGATGCCGCAATTGAAGGTGCGCAGCATCTCGTGCTCGGCGACGTTGCCCTCGCGGGCGAGCCAGCCGAAGACCGGCGGCGGCACGATGGTGTCGAGATCGATCATGATGCCGACGCCGTCGGGCAACACGCGGGGGAGGTTGTCGGGAAAGCCGCCGCCGGTGATGTGGGCGAGCGCCTTGATCCCGTCGGTGGACTTCAGCGCGGCGAGGAGCGGCTTCACGTAGATCCGGGTCGGCTCGAGGAGGGCGTCGCCGAGCGAGCGCGACGGCTCGAACGGGGCGGGATCTTCGTAGGAGAGGCCGGTCGCTTCCACGATCCGCCGCACCAGCGAGAAACCGTTGGAATGGACCCCGGAGGAGGGCAGGCCGAGAACCACGTCGCCGGGCGTGATGCCGGGGCGCGGCAGCAGCTTGCCACGCTCGGCGGCGCCGACGCTGAACCCGGCGAGATCGTAATCCGCCCCGTCATAGAGGCCGGGCATCTCGGCGGTCTCGCCGCCGATCAGCGCGCAGCCCGCGATGCGGCAGCCCGCCGCGATGCCGCGCACGATGTCGGTGCCGACGCCGGGGACCAGCTTGCCGGTGGCGTAATAGTCGAGGAAGAACAGCGGCTCGGCGCCCTGGACGATGATGTCGTTCACGCACATCGCCACGAGGTCGACGCCGATCGTGTCGTGGCGTCCGGTCTCGATGGCGATCTTGACCTTGGTGCCGACGCCGTCATTGGCCGCCACCAGGATCGGGTCGGAGAAGCCGGCCGCCTTCAGGTCGAACAACCCGCCGAACCCGCCGATCTCGGCATCCGCCCCCGGCCTGCGGGTGGAGCGCACCAGCGGCTTGATCGTCTCGACCATGGCGTTGCCCGCGTCGATGTCGACGCCCGCATCCGCATAGGTCATCCCGCCCTGGCTTTCGCCGTTCGTGTTCTCGGCCGTCATCGGCGCCCCGTCTCGCAATCCGCATCTCGCACGACCGGCATCAGGATGTCGGCCAGAGTCGTTGTCGCTCCTCTAAGCAGGTTTCGCAAAAGTGGTCACCGGTTTTGCGTCGGTGACCTGCGGCACACCAAGGAGCTAAGCAGCGTGAAGCGTTGGCCTGCCAACGCTTCACGCTGCTCTAGCCGCTCGCGCCAATCTCGGCGAGTGGGGATCGGGAAATTCGGCAACGGGTGGCGCCTCGGAGTGACGCCTCACCGTGATATCGGACGGCAATCCGGGGCAGTGACGTCATCCTGGCAGCCTTGACCGTAACCGCTCCCGTTCCCACTCTCCCCAACGGCGGACATGACGAGGGGGAACGGGCCGATGCGCGGCAGGGCGGTGATCGGACTGGTGGGCCTCGGCATCGTCGCCCTGTTGCTCTACCTGCTCTCGGGCGTGATGCTGCCCTTCGTGGCCGGGCTGGCGCTCGCCTACCTGCTCGATCCCATGGCGGACCGGCTGCAGCGCTGGGGGCTCGGCCGGCTGTCCGCCTCACTCCTGATCCTGGCCATGTTCGTCGTCGGCCTCGTGGTGGTGCTGCTGATCGTGGTGCCGCTGGCCGCCAACCAGGTCTCGGCGCTGGTGACGACGCTGCCCGGCATGGTCTCGCGGCTGCAGGGGATCATCGTCGAGCGGGTCGGGCCGCTCATGACCAGGGTCGGCGGCGCCGACGTGCTCAACGACCTGCAATCCTCCGTCGGCACCCTGGTGGGGCAGGGTGGGGCCTGGTTCCTCGCCTTCCTCAAGTCCCTGTGGTCGGGCAGCCAGGCGCTGGTCTCCATCGCCTCGCTGCTCGTCGTCACCCCGGTCGTCGCCTTCTACCTGCTGGTCGATTGGGACCGGATGGTCGCCACCGTCGACGGCTGGACCCCGCCGCGCCATCGCACCACCGTGCGTCGTCTCGCCGGCGAGATCGACCGGGCGATCATCGGCTTCGTGCGCGGACAGACCCTGGTCTGCCTCATCCTGGGCACGTTCTACGCCGTCGGCCTGTTCTTCGTCGGCCTGAATTTCGGCGTGCTGATCGGGATGATCGCGGGCTTCCTCACCTTCATCCCCTATGTCGGGACGCTGGTCGGGTTCCTGCTGTCGGTGGGCGTCGCCCTGGTCCAGTTCTGGCCGACATCGGACTGGCTCCATATCGGGCTGACCGTCGCCGTGTTCGTGATCGGCCAGTTCTTCGAGGGCAACGTCATCTCGCCCAAGCTCGTGGGCGACTCGGTCGGTCTCCACCCGGTCTGGCTGATGTTCGCGCTGCTGGCCTTCGGCTCGCTGTTCGGCTTCCTCGGCCTCCTGCTCGCCGTCCCGGTGGCGGCCTCCATCGGCGTCGTCGTCCGGTTCGCGATCTCGCGCTATCTCCAGAGCCCGCTCTACTATGCCGAAGAGCCGATCCTGATTCAGAAGCGCGAGGGATGAGGACGCCGATGCGCGAGGTCGCGCCCCCGAAGCAGCTCGCCTTCGACCTGCCGCTGGACCCACGCTACGGCCGCGAGGACTTCCTGGTGGGGCCGGCCAACGAGGCAGCCTACGGGCTGGTCGAGGCCTGGCCGCGCTGGCCGGACACGGTCTGCCTCATCACCGGGCCGTCCGGCAGCGGCAAGAGCCACCTCGCCTCGATCTGGGCGACGCGCTCCCATGCCTGGACCGTCCCGGCCTCCGAGGTGAATGCGGGCGCGGTGACGCATCTCGTCTCCAACGGCGCTCTCGTCATCGAGGATATCGACCGGCCCGAGGGGCGCGACGAGGCGGCCCTGTTCCACCTCCTCAACCTCGCGCGCGAGCACGGCAGCCCGGTGCTGATCACCGCCGCCGCGCCGGTGGAGACGCTCGGCCTCGTCACCGCGGACCTGCGCTCGCGCCTCAGGCTGGCGCCGGGCGCCACCATCCTGCCTCCCGACGATGCCCTCATGCGTGCGGTGCTGGTGAAGCTGTTCGTCGACCGCCAGCTCGTGGTCGATCTCAGCGTCGTGGAAGCCATCGCCCTGCGGATCGACCGCTCCCTCGCCCGCGCCAGGGCGGTGGTGGCCGAGCTCGACCGCGACGCTCTGAGACGCGGCCGCCGCATCACCCGGCCGCTGGTCATGTCGGTGCTGGCGGCGCTCGGCCTGCCGGACGAGGAGGCGGGTGACGACGAGGCGGACGATGCCCTGCCCTGATCGCGGGCCGTCCCGATTGTCATACGCCAGGACCCTGCCTCATGTTACGAGGCCGGTCGTTCGACCAGAATGAGGAGAAGACCCGTTGCCGGAAATGGATTCGGACGCGATCGCCAAGGACACCGATGCCGAGGACAGGGAGGCGGCCCTGAACGCCGACGACTCGCCCGGCGACAACGGTCCCGGTGAGGACGGCCGGGGCGACGCGTCGTCCGGATCCGACCCGGCAGACGCCACCAAGAACTCCGCCACCAAACGCCCCGCCGCCCGCCGCCGGCCTGCGGGGACCGGTCCGGTGCGGGCCGCGGCCGTTCGGGCGCGGCCGGCCAAGCCCGCCTCGAAAGCGGCCCCGAAGTCTCGATCCGTGGCGGAATCCGCCCCGATCGACGAAGCGGACGAAGCCGATTCGATCCTGGTCGAGACCGTCATGGCCGATGCGGCGCCCGAGCGGGCACATGCCGAGCCCCAGGTGCGGGAGACCGTGCTCGCGGCCGGGCGTGCCCTGCGCCATTCGCCCGAGCGTTTCGTGAACCGGGAATTGTCCTGGCTGCAGTTCAACCGGCGGGTGCTGGAGGAGGCGTCCAATACCAGCCATCCCCTGCTGGAGCAGCTGCGCTTCCTGTCGATCTCGGCCAACAACCTCGACGAGTTCTTCATGGTCCGCGTGGCGGGCCTGCACGACCAGGTCCGCGCCGGGCTGATCCAGCCGTCGCAGGACGGGCTGAGCCCGGCCGAGCAGCTCGCCCGCATCGGCTCCGAGGTCTCGCGCCTCGCCCTCGACCAGCAGCGGCGCTGGCGCGAATTGCGCGACGACCTGCACGGTGTCGGCATCGATCTGGTGGAGCCCGGCGACCTCACCCCCGAGCACAAGGCCTGGCTGGAGGAGTATTTCCTCAGCCACGTCTTCCCGGTGCTGACGCCGCTGGCCATCGACCCGGCCCACCCGTTCCCGTTCCTGTCCAATCTCGGCTCCAGCATCGCTCTGATGATGGTGCGGCCGCGCGACGGGCGGACCCTGCGCGCCCTGATCCGCCTGCCCTCGGTCCTCGGCCGCTTCGTCCGCCTTCCCGATGTGGCGGGGGATTCCACCGCCCGCTTCATCACCATCGAGCAGGTGATCGTGCTGTTCACCGGCCGCCTGTTCCCGGGCTACTTCGTGAAGGGGCAGGGGGCGTTCCGGGTCATCCGCGATTCCGACCTGGAGATCGAGGAAGAGGCGGAGGACCTCGTCCTGCATTTCGAGAGCGCCCTCAAGCAGCGCCGCCGCGGCGTCGTCATCCGGCTCGAAGTCGAGGCCGGGATGCCGGAGGACCTGCGCGCCTTCGTCGCCGACGAGCTCGAGATCGGCTACGACGCGATCTTCGTGGTGGAGGGCATGCTGGCCCTCAACGAGCTGTCGCAGATCGTCGGGATCGAGCGGCCCGACCTGAAGTTCAAGTCCTACAACCCGCGCTTCCCCGAGCGCATCCGCGAGAGCGGCGGCGACGTCTTCGCGGCGATCCGGCAGAAGGACTTCATCGTCCACCACCCTTACGAATCCTTCGACGCGGTGGTGCAGTTCCTGGCCCAGGCCGCCCGCGACCCGAACGTGGTGGCGATCAAGCAGACCCTTTACCGCACCTCGTCGAACTCGCCGATCGTGGCGGCGCTGGCCGAAGCCGCCGAGCTCGGCAAGTCGGTCACGGCGCTCGTCGAGCTGAAGGCGCGTTTCGACGAGGAGGCCAACATCCGCTGGGCCCGGAACCTGGAGAAGGCCGGCGCGCAGGTGGTGTTCGGCTTCATCGAGCTGAAGACCCACGCCAAGCTGTCGATGGTGGTGCGCCGCGAGGGCGACAAGCTCGTGAGCTACTGCCATGTCGGCACCGGCAACTACCACCCGATCACGGCGCGGGTGTACACCGACCAGTCGTTCTTCACCGCCGATCCGGCGGTGGCCCGCGACGTCAGCCGCATCTTCAACTACATCACCGGCTACGCCGAACCGGCCGAGCTCGAACGGATGTCGGTCTCGCCGCTGACGCTGAAGCCGCGCCTCATCGAGAGCATCGAGGCCGAGGTGGCCCATGCCAAGGCGGGGCGTCCGGCCGCGATCTGGATCAAGTGCAACTCGCTCGTCGACGCGCAGATCATCGATGCGCTCTACGACGCCTCACAGGCCGGCGTGCAGATCGACTGCGTGGTGCGCGGCATCTGCTGCCTCAGGCCCGGCATCCCCGGCCTGTCGGAGACGATCCGGGTGAAATCCATCGTCGGGCGCTTCCTGGAGCACGGACGGATCTACGCCTTCGGCAACGGATTCGGCCTGCCGCACCCCAAGGCCACGGTCTCGATCTCGTCCGCCGATCTGATGAGCCGCAACCTCGACCGCAGGGTCGAGGCGCTCCTGCCGATCACCAACCAGACTGTGCACCAGCAGGTGCTGGACCAGATCATGCTCGCCAACCTCCTCGACAACCAGCAGAGCTGGCGTGTACTGGCATCGGGTGCGAGCGAGCGGGTCCAGCCCTCCGAGGGCGAGGAGCCGTTCAACGCGCACAAGTACTTCATGACGAACCCGAGCCTGTCGGGCCGGGGCAAGTCCTCGAAGAAGTCGAGCCCGCGTGCGCTGAGCCGCAGAGCCCAGCGCCCGTGAACGGACGAGCCCAGCAGGAGCCGGTCATGGGACGTCCTCGCGACGGCAGGGCAGGGTTCGACAGGGCGGGCATCGGCTTCACGACCCAAGGAGATCCCGGCGTGCAGGATCGCGTGGAACCGGTGGCGATCATCGACATCGGGTCGAATTCCGTGCGTCTCGTGGCCTATGACGGCCTGAACCGCGCGCCCACCCCGCTCTACAACGAGAAGGTCCTGTGCGGCCTCGGCCGCAACGTGCTCACCACCGGCCGGCTCAACGAGGAGGCGGTCCGTCGCGCCCTCAGCGCGCTCGCGCGCTTCCGTATCCTGTGCGAGACGATGAGGGTCGGGCGCGTCTTCGTGCTGGCCACGGCCGCCGCGCGCGACGCCCAGAACGGTCCGGAATTCCTCGCCGCGGCGGAGGCCGCCTGCGGCCAGCGGATCGAGCTCCTGTCGGGACGGCGCGAGGCGGAGCTCTCGGCCCTCGGCGTGGTCTCGGGCTTCCATACGCCGGACGGGGTCGTCGGCGATCTCGGCGGCGGCTCCCTCGAACTCGTGGACGTGCGCGGCGCCACGGTGGGGCAGGGCGTGACCATGCCGCTCGGAGGGCTCGCCCTCCAGGACCTCTCCGGCGGTTCCGTGAAGAAGGCCCTCAAGATCGCCCGGGAGAACCTCGCCAAGGCGGCTCCCCAGCTCGAGACCCTGCGCGGGCGCAGTTTCTACGCGGTCGGCGGAACCTGGCGGGCCCTGGCCCGCCTGCACCAGGCCGCGCGGGGATATCCGCTCCACGTCATGCACGGCTACACGATCGAGCCGTCCGACGAGCTGAGCTTCCTCGAAGTGGTCGAGCGCACCGACGCCGCGCTGCTGCAGGACGTGGAGGCCGTCTCCGAGGCGCGCCGGCCGCTTCTGGCCTACGGCGCCGTGGTGCTGGAGGAGATCATCCGCGTCGGCCGCCCGCGCGAACTCGCCATCTCGGCGAGCGGCGTGCGCGAGGGCCTGCTCTACGAGCAGCTCGACCGCGACACGCGCCTGACCGATCCGCTGCTCGCGGCGGCGGCCGAGCTCAACCGGCTGCGCGCCCGCTCGCCGGGACACGGCGCCGATCTCATCGCCTGGACCGACCGGTTCGTGGCCACCCTCGACGGGCCGGAGACCGCCGACGAGCGCCGCCTGCGCCACGCCGCCTGCCTGCTGTCGGATATCGGCTGGCGCGCGCATCCCGATTACCGGGGCGAGCAGAGCATCAACATCATCACCCATGCGGCCTTCGTCGGGATCGACCATCCCGGCCGGGCCTATCTCGCGCTGGCGGTCTATTTCCGCCACGAGGGCGTCGCCGCCGAGAAGGCGAGCCCGATGCTGCGCAGCCTCGCCGGGCCGCGCCTGTTCGAGCGCGCCCGCCTCCTCGGGGCCCTCCTGCGCATCGCCTTCCCGGTCTCGGCGGGGATGGAGGGGGCGCTCGCGCGCCTGCCGGTGCTCCTGGAGGACGGGCGGGTGACGCTGACCCTGCCGGCGGACATGGCCGCCTTGCCGGGCGACCGCCTCCTCAACCGTGTCCGCGGCCTCGGCCGGATACTGGGGCTGGAGGGGCGGATCGCGGTGGTGTGAGCGCGACCCTCATATAAGAAAAATTTCAAGCAGAAAGTTATTTTTCAGATTTTGTACTATTAGCCAGTGCTCTTTTTAAGCGTCGCCCCACCTTGGCGATATCTTCTGCTACTGGAAGGTTTTCTGGCATGGTTCCTCCAATGTCATGTATTGCTTGTCTGACTTTTGCGCCAACCTCGAAATGAGCTGCATTTGCTGCGCCTTTGCCTTTGATGTCCTCGCGTCTTAATTTCTCTTCAGTTTGCGTTGCGCGGAATAGATTCGCAGCTAGCTCAGTGCTCCCCATGTGATCAAGGATATGCTGTTTAGATTTTAGGCCTTTTCGCCGCTGAATCCCATTTCGATCCAAGCCTCCATAAAGACCTTTATAGCCAAATGTTTGGAATACGGCGAAGTCAAATGGATCGATAACACCAGCGCCTTTAGCCGCACTCGCAAGCTTTTTGTTGTGATCTTTTATTTCCTCGCGGAGGAGTAGTCGTTTTTGGTCTTCTGAGAGCGGGGCATACTGCGAGGAATCCTCGTCCTGAACTTCCTGACGACGAGTTTGGATTGCAAAGTATGTTTGAGCAAACGCAATCGGCTTCTTGCGTGAGTCGCCGTTCTGGGCGGTAAGGTAACAAGCGTAGCGTGTGAGGTGAATGTCTGGGATCGCGCGCTCGGCTCCCGAGCCGATAGAGACCATTTTCCGGGCGTCCGCAAAATGGTCTTCAGGCGCTTGGCCCGTTGAGCGACAGGCGATTTTCGCTTTCTCAATTACTTCGACAAAGCTATCCCATTTTGAGTACCCAAGTAGATCTTGAAGATCTCGCGCTGCCCAAAATTCGACGCCACGTTCATCGACTTGACTTGCATTCTCAAAGCAATCAATTAGGCGTTCGATTGCACCGTCTTTTAGCGATGCGTTTGTGATGTTCGCAAATTCAAGAGAATTATTGGTCGTAAGATCTTCAATAGTCTTTCCAAGGGCCATCTCAGCTAGCTTTCCGGCATTTCTATCTCTGTTCATGCGATTTATTCCTGATGGTGAAATAGCGCTAGGCAATAATTAATTTACTGTCGTAGTTCGGGACGTGCTTAAAATGGCCCATCGCAGACGGTGCCAGAAATTTGGTGCAAATTTGCCTGGAAAGGCTCGATAGTGCCACATGCGATCATCGATCTCATTAGATACAGATGAGATTTCTATCAAGGGTTGTAGAAGAATTTTAGATTCTCACTCCGGCCGATCCGCAAAGATCGCCTTCTTGACGATGGCGTGGACGCCCCAATTGCCGTCCACCACCTGGGTGATGCCGAAATCGACGGCGATGGACATGAGCGAGATCGCCTCGTCCTCGGTGAGACCCTTCGCCTGCATCAGGAAGGACCGCATCTTGCGGAAGGCGTCGCGCATGGCGAGGTCGATGGAGGATTTGGCGAAGATCTCGCTCTGCGCGTCGGGGCCGAGATCGGCGAGGTAGTTGGGGTAGCTGAAGCCCGAGAGCACCCAATCCTCGGCGGTCTCGATCATCGGGAAGTCGAGGGTCTCCAGGGCCGTGCCGGCGAGGTCCGCCTTCTTGTGAAGGACGAACTGGAACGTGCCGGTGAGCGAGCACTCGATGGCGGTGCCGCAGAGTTCGGAATCGCCCTGGCTCGCATGCGGGTCGCCCACCGAGAACAGGGCGCCCGGCACCGCGACGGGATAGTACATCGTCGCGCCCTTGCCGATGCGCCAGTTGTCGATGTTGCCGCCGGTGTAGCTCGGAGGGATCGAGTTCACCATGTCGGCCTCCTTGGGCGCGAGACCCATCGTGCCGAAATGCGGGCGGATCGGCACGCGCACGCCCTTGAGGACGTCGAAATTGCGGTTCGTCCTGGTGTGGTCGACGGGGATGCCGGGATAATCGATGGTGGGATGCGCCACGCCGAACGGGTCGGTCACGCCGGGCCAGCGGAAATTGTAGACCGCCTTCGCCCAGTCGCGGGCGCCGCTCGCATCGACCTCGTAGATGGTGATGACCTCGCGCGGCCGGTCGCCGGTGATCATGTCCTTGTAATGGTAGCCCCACCAGGCGGCGGCGTTGCTGCCGAAGCTGCGCCCCTTGAAGGCGGGATTGGCGCAGGGGCGGGGCGCCACGTCGAGGATGCGCACTTCCAGCACGTCGCCGGGCTCAGCCCCGCGGATCGCCACCGGCCCGGTGCAGATATGGACGCCGAGGCCGCCGCCCGGTCCGAGCGGGCCGGTCTCCGGCCCGGCGCCGCGGCGGGCGACGCCCTTCTTCTCCCTGGTCCAGAGGAACACGCTCTCGGCGCCGGGATCGCCCGTCACCATGCGCTCGGCATCGTCGTTGGCGTGGTGGGTCAGGGTCTCGATGGTGACGTAGTCGCCGGACGCGATCTCGACCTGGGGCTTCAGCAGCTTCGAGAAATAGCCCCAATGCACGGTCTCGGCGGTGGCCGGCAGGTGGTAATGCGCCGTCTGCCGGATGCCCTTGGCGCTGGTCTGCGCCAGGGCGGGGCCGACGAGGGAGAGGCCTCCGGCGGCGAGGGCCGCGGCACCCCCGGTGGCCACGAACCCGCTCTTCAGGAAGGCGCGCCGCTCGGGCGCCAGATCCCCCAGGAAGCGGCTCCGATGCTCGGCGAAATGCGCGCAGTTCGGGTCGTCACCGAGACACATGGGTTTTTCCCGCTGGAAGGGTCGATCGCGAATTCCTCATGCAATCCGGCGGCCAGGCGCCTCAGGGTCCGCCCCTGTTTCCGGGCTCGCAAACGGGAAAGGCCCCCGAGATCTCGGAGGCCTTTCCCGTGGTCTGGCCGCCGATGCGGCGTCCGCGAAGACCCTCACTCGGAGATCGGCGCCGCCCCGGGTTCGGCCGTCACCGCGGTGGGCTCGACGGAAGTGGCCTGGGCCTCCACCACCGCCGCGGCGGTGACGTTGACGATGCCGCGCGCCGTCACCGAGGGCGACAGGATGTGGGCGGGTTTCGCCGGGCCGATCAGCAGGGGGCCCACGGGGAGGGCGTCGGCGAGGACCTTCGAGAACTGGAAGGCGATGTTGGCCGCGTCGAGATTGGGGAAGATCAGCACGTTGGCGGCACCCTTGAGGGGCGAGCCCGGCAGCACCCGGTCGCGGATCAGCTCGGAGAGCGCGGTGTCGGCCTGCATCTCGCCGTCCACCTGAAGGTTCGGGGCGCGTCCCCGGATCAGGCCCAGGGCCGTGCGCATCTTCATGGCCGAGCGGGAATCGGACTGCCCGAAATCCGAATGGCTCAGCAGCGCGATCTTCGGGGTGAGGCCGAAGCGCGAGACGTGGCCGGCGCAGGCCACCGCCACGTCGGCGATCTCCTCGGCGCTCGGGTCGGGCCGGACATGGGTGTCGGCGAGGAAGTAGGCGCCCTGCTTGGTGACGATGAGGCTCATGGCGGCGAAGTCGAGCACGCCCGGCGCGAGGCCGATCACGTCGCGGATCACCCGCAGGCGCGTCTCGAACCGGCCTTCGAGGCCGCAGATCAGCGCGTCCGCCTCGCCCCGGCGGACCGCGATGGCGCCGATTACCGTGTTGTTGGTGCGCACCAGCGTGCGGGCGGCATCCGGCGTGATGCCGCGCCGGCCGGCGGCTTCGAGATAGGTGGCGACGTAGTCGCGGTAGCGCGGATCGTCCTCGGGATCGATCAGGTCGAAATCCACGCCCTGCTTGAGCGAGAGGCCGAAGCGCTTGATCCGGGTCTCGATCACCCGCGGGCGTCCCACCAGGATGGGCCGCGCGACCTTGTCCTCGGCGATGGCCTGGGCGGCGCGCAGCACGCGCTCGTCCTCGCCCTCGGTGTAGATGACCCGTTTGGGGTTCTCCTTCGCCTTGGAGAAGATCGGCTTCATGATGAAGCCCGAGCGGTGGACGAAGCGGTCGAGGCTGTCGGAATAGACCTGGATGTTCTCCAGCGGCCGGCCGGCGACGCCCGAATCCATCGCCGCCTTGGCGACGGCCGGGGCGATGCGCAGGATCAGGCGCGGATCAAACGGGCTCGGGATCAGCGAGCGCGGGCCGAAGGGCCGGGCCTCGCCGCCATAGGCGCGGGCGACCACGTCGGACGGCGTCTCGCGGGCGAGCGCGGCGATGGCCTTCACGGCGGCCTGCTTCATCTCCTCGTTGATCGAGGTGGCACCGACGTCGAGCGCCCCGCGGAAGATGTAGGGGAAGCACAGGACGTTGTTGACCTGGTTCGGGAAGTCGGACCGCCCGGTGCAGATCATCGCGTCGGGGCGCTTCTCCTGCGCGAGATCCGGCATGATCTCGGGATAGGGGTTGGCCAGCGCCATGATCAGCGGCTTCTCGGCCATCTTCTCGAGGTATTCGGGCTTCAGCACGCCGCCCGCCGAGAGGCCGATGAACACGTCGGCACCGGGAATGACCTCGGCCAGGGTCCGGGCCTCGGTTTCCTTCGCGTAGATGTCCTTCCAGCGGTCCATCAATTCGGTGCGGCCCTTGAAGACCACGCCCTTGATGTCGGTGACCGTGATGTTCTCGACGCGGGCGCCCAGCGACACCAGCAGGTTGAGGCAGGCCAGCGCCGCGGCACCGGCGCCGGAGGTGACGATGCGGACGTCGGAGAGCTGCTTGCCGGCGAGTTCGAGGCCGTTGAGGACGGCCGCCGCGACGATGATCGCCGTGCCGTGCTGGTCGTCGTGGAAGACCGGGATGTTCATCCGCGCCCGGCACTGCTCCTCGACCTCGAAACACTCGGGTGCCTTGATGTCCTCGAGGTTGATGCCGCCGAAGGTCGGCTCCAGGGAGCAGACCACGTCCACCAGCTTGGACACGTCGTTCTGGTCGACCTCGATGTCGAACACGTCGATTCCGGCGAACTTCTTGAACAGGACGGCCTTGCCCTCCATCACCGGCTTCGAGGCCAGCGGGCCGATATTGCCGAGGCCGAGCACGGCGGTGCCGTTGGTGAGCACGGCGACGAGGTTCTGGCGGATGGTGAGGTTGGCGGCTTCCTGCGGATCCTCGTAGATCGCCATGCAGGCGGCGGCGACGCCGGGGGAATAGGCCAGGGCCAGGTCGCGCTGGTTGCCCAGGGGCTTCGTCGCCTGGATCTCGAGCTTTCCGGGCCGGGGCAGGCGGTGGTAGACGAGGGCCCCGGACTTGAGATCGTCGGACATGTTGTCGCCCATGAGCCTCACTCCCTCGATGGCGGGCCTTTTCGGCTCCGCCGGACTCTCCCGCCGGACGTCGGGATGCGTTGGTTGACGTCCCTGTTGCACCGCCTGCGGAGTGGGCGCAACCCGCACAACGAGACCCGCCTCCATCTCGCGAAACTGGTGAAAACCTACGGGTTCTCCATCGGAGCCTACTCCTATGGCCGCCCGAAAGTCCGCTTCCCGGAAGCTGGGCGGCACCTTACGATCGGCCGGTATTGTTCCATCGCCGACAAGGTCGAGATCCTCCTCGGCGGGGGACATCGCCTCGACTGGGCCACGACCTATCCGTTCGCGGCCATGGCGGGGCTGTGGCCGGGAGTGGACGCCTCGGCCGACCACCACGCCTCGCGCGGCGACGTGACCATCGGCAGCGACGTCTGGCTCGGTTCCGGCTGCCTGATCCTGTCCGGTGTCACCATCGGACACGGCGCCGTGGTGGGGGCCCATGCGGTGGTCTCCCGCCACGTGCCGCCCTACGCCGTCGTCGCCGGAAACCCCGCGCGGGTGATCCGGTCCCGCTTCGCTCCGGAGCTCGTCGCGGACCTGATCGAGACCGCGTGGTGGGACCTCGACCCCGCCGCGATCCGCCCCCTGGTGCCGCTCCTCCAGAGCGAGCGCGTCGCCGAGCTGGTCGCGGCCGTGCGAGCGGCCAGGGCTGTCGGCGCTGTTGGCGGCGTTGCGGGCGGAGCCTGAATCCCTTACCCGGTCAGCTTGGCTTCCCGACAGACGATCGATCGACCTCAACGCTATCGATCGACCCCAAGGCAAAGACGATGTCCGACACGCCCCCCGACCGCCTCGCGGTGAACCCCAACAGCCCGTTCTACAACGAGGCCATCCTGGAACGCGGCATCGGCATCCGCTTCAAGGGCGTCGAGAAGACCAATGTCGAGGAATATTGCGTGAGCGAGGGCTGGGTCCGCCTCTCGGCCGGCAAGACCCTCGACCGCGCCGGCAACCCGATGACGGTGAAGCTGAAGGGCCCGGTGGAGCCGTATTTTCGCGACGATGCCAGCGAAGGCTGACACGCGTCAGCCCGGCGCCGTCTCCAGCGGGAACGGCGTCGGTTCCCAATAGGGCTCGATCTTCGTGCCGCGGATGTTGTCGGCCTCCCAGCCGTGCAGGATCTCGGCGAGGGCGGCGCGGTCGTTGGCGAAGAGCGGCTCGGCGACGGCCAGGACCTTTCGGCGGCGCTTCTGGAACCAGGGATCGTCCGGATAGCGGTTCTCGCGAATCTCGGGCTCCAGCGACTCGCAGAGAATGCGCGCCTCGTCGAGGTCGCCGAGCGCGATGTCGACGATCATCCGGTTCTCCGGCCATTGGTCCCTCCGGTAGAAGGGATTGTCCGCGTAGAGGGCCTGGAAGGCCTGTAGCGAATCGATGGCGCGAAGCCGGGGCAGGGCCTCGGTCTCGATGGCCGAGATCAGCGCCGCGACGATCGTCGGGTCGGACCAGATCCAGTGTGGCACGGGGGCCGATTCAGGGGGCATCAGGTAGCCCGCCTGGCCGATGCTCACCGTCAGATCGACGCCGGGAATGAAGGTCTTCACCATCGTCCATTGCGGCGTGCACATGTCCTTGTGGGAGCTCCGCTCGATCAGGACCCGCAGGGCCACATGCCGAACCGGACGAAGCCACAGATAGCCTGCGCCGAGATGCACGAGGTCGTCGTGCCGCTCCATCAGCGGCTTGAAGACCTGCCTGATCTGCTTGGCGTTGGTCATCGGGACGGCCTTACCTCAGTCACGATGTACGCTGCGTGCCGGGAAAATTTCGCGCAACCATTGCCGCGATGCTCGCCGCACGCAGAGCCGTGAAGCCGCTCTCGCCCGTCTTGTGATCGTGGACGCAGACCGTCGAAGGCACGCTGCGTTCGAGCGCATCGAGACGCAGTGAGAACTTCGTGCCGTAGGGAACGGGTTCTTCCGCGCCGTAAATATATGAGACCTCCGGGACGAGGTTCTGATCGTGGAGCGCGCGGATCTTTCCGGCCGCGATGGCGTGCACCCGGTTGCCGAAATCCTGCGCGTCCATGAAGTCGCCGGTGCCACGTGCCTGGGCGACGGACTCATCGAGGATCTCCTGAACCTCGCCACGACGCGGACAGGCGGCGTCCAGTTCTTGTTGGTCGACCCGGCCTACCCACATCGCAGGATAGTTCGGATCCGGCCCTGGCTCGTATGCGCTAGCCGGCGCATCGAAAATCGCCTTTCCATCTCGGCTCTTCCGCAGCGCGAAGACCGAGAGCAAGGCCAATGCCGCCTCAACCGCTGCCTTGTGTCGTGAGGGGGATGGGCGCGAGGCTCTTGCGTTCTGAGCGAAGGCCTCTGGCACCGCCCGTCCATCGACCATGGTGCTGCGCGACAGGATTTCTCCCGTCTCACCATCGCGGATGGTCTGGGTTCGCCCTTCCATCTCGAAGACGGTTCGCGTTCCGTCCGGCGCGATGACGGTGTGCTGCTCGTCCCAGCCCTGAGAGGGATGGCTGCGGATGCGAAGGGAGAGGACGCGCGAGCCGTCCTCGGTGATGGTCTCTTCGCTGTCCGGCGATGTATCCGAACCGAGAGAGCCCGTCGTTTCGGGATCCGCTGATCCATCGTCGCCCAAGGCTCCTGAAGTCCAGCGTCCGCCGCCGGACTGGCCTGCCGGCTCGCGGGGCTGATCGGGGCTATATTTGCGGGCAAGGACGCGCTCGACGCGGACCAGTTCGACCTCGACGGCGATGCCGGCTAAGTCCGAGCGGATCGCTGCGGACTCATGCTCATAGGTTGCGAGCCGCGACATGGAGAATGCCCCGTAAGATGATGCCTACGGACGCATTTTTAGCAATAAAGGCAGATAATAGCAATTAAAACCTAGTGCGCTGAGCGCTTCCGAACGGAGGCGCCCTCGAGACACCCCTCACCCCTCCCGCTTCCGGCACTCCCCCGCGAAATTCCGCAGGGCCTCCGCCACCATGGCATCGACCTGGGCCGCCGTCTTCGGCTGGCGGAGGACGAGGCTCGTCACCGAATCCGGGTGGTTGGCCCGCTGCTTGGGCGTCCGCGCGTGGTTCGAGACCCGCAGGGCGAAGGCGCCGCCCTCCGGCTTGAGATAGACGCTGTCGCCGCGGGTGTTGCGGGCGACGATGGCGAAGCCCTGGGCCGCGATGCCGGCCACGGCCCGCGCCAGGGCGTCCTTCGGGCCGAGCAGGCTCATGCCAGCCCTTCCCGGGCGAGGGCCGTGCGGCCGCGCAGGGCGGCGAGGGCGCCCGCCGCCGAGCCGGCATAGCGCTCGATCAGCGGGCGGCGGAAGCTCAGGGATGCCAGCGCCGCCTTCGGGGCGTTGACCGCGAGCATGGTCGGGCTAGGGTCCGGCAGCCCGTATTTGCGCGCGACGTAGGCCCGCGACCAGGCCTGATGCCAGCGGGTGCGGAACACCCGGCCGGGCTCCGGCTTCGACGAGCGCCCGCGCCCGTGCACCGCCACCGCCCCATGGACATGGACCAGCGAGCGGCCGGAATCGGCGATCCGGCGGCACAGGTCGTCGTCCTCGTAGAACAGGAAGATGTTCGGATCGAACCCGCCGAGATCGAGGAACAGGTCGCGCCGCATCATCAGGCAGGCGCCCGAGAGGAAGGGCGCGCAGGCATCGCCCTCGGGCAGGGCGCGGTTGCCGGGCGGGTTGGTGAGATAGGGCGCGAGCAGCGAGCGCGACTGGTAGAAGAAGCGCCCGTCCGGCTCCATCAGGCGCGGCGCCAGCAGGCCGGCCTCGGGATAGGCGGCGGCCGCGCGCAGCAGGGCATCGACGGCGCCCGGCTGCAGGACGATGTCGGGGTTGAGGATCAGAACGCGCTCGGCCCGCTCCGCGGCGCGGATTCCGATGGTGTTGGCCCGGCCGTAGCCCTCGTTGCGGGCATTGCGCACCACCCTGGCGCCGGCCGCTAAGGCGACGCTCGCGGATGCGTCGCGGCTGGCATTGTCCACGACGACGGCCGGCACGTGCTCCGCAGCGAGCGCCGAAAGGCAGGCCGGCAGCGCATGGGCGCTGTCATGGCTGACGACGACGGCGACGAGGGAGGGCAAGACGGGACTTTCCGTTCTGACGCAGCGGGATCGCACCTCAACCCGATGGGCGCAGGGCCTCGATCACAGCGGCCGGGTTGCGGCCGATGACGGTGAGATAGGCACGGGCCGCCGCGTCCGGATCCTTGCGGCCTTGTTCCCAGTCCCTCAAGGTCCCGAGAGGGATGGCGAAGCGGGACGCGAATTCTTCCTGCGAGAGCCCGAGGGCTCGCCGGATCACCCGGGTCTGCGGCGAGCGCCGCATGAGCGGCATTGTCTCCGCCATCAGGGGGTGGGCATCGGGATCCGCGAGCGCTGCCGCGTGCCGCTCCGTCCCGCCCATCGCATCGAAGCGGCTCCAACCATCGGGAAGGCCAGCCTCAGTCGCCATCCTATTCATGAACCTACGACTCCCCTGAAGGTCGTCGACGAGTCGCCGACATGTGTCGAGTCGCCGAATTGAGGTCGACGAGAGAGGCCGAGCGTCATCCAGTTCCTAGTCCGTCTTTCCGGGGCTGCGTAGCAGAGCCCGGAATCCAGAGACGCAGTATGAATTCGAGCTTACACAACCTGTGCTTCTGGATTCCGGGCTCGCATTCGGCGCCCCGGAAAGACGGATCGCCTTTCTATGGCTCGTCGCGAGCGTGGATATCACGTGATCGCGTCGACCCACGCTCGAACTCCGCCGTCGTCACCCCTGCTTTTCCGGCAGGTTCAACCGGATGTGGAGTTCGCGCAGCTGCTTCGGCGTCGCCTCGGCCGGCGCCCCCATCATCAGGTCCTCGGCGCGCTGGTTCATCGGGAACAGCACCACCTCGCGCAGGTTCTGCTCGCCGCAGAGCAGCATGACGATGCGGTCGATTCCCGGCGCGATGCCGCCGTGCGGCGGGGCGCCGAGCTTCAGCGCGTTGAGCATGCCGCCGAACTTCTCCTCCAGCACCTCCTGGCCGTAGCCGGCCAGGCCGAAGGCCTTCTCCATCACCTCGGGGCGATGGTTCCGGATCGCGCCGGACGAAAGCTCGGTGCCGTTGCAGACGATGTCGTACTGGAACGCCTTGATGCCGAGGATCTTCTCGGATTCGCTCGGATCGAGGGCGAGGAAGTCCTCGCGGTCGAAATTCGGCATCGAGAACGGGTTGTGGGAGAAGTCGATCCGCTTCTCGTCCTCGTTCCACTCGTACATCGGGAAGTCGGTGATCCAGCAGAACGCGTACTGGTCCTTGTCCGACAGGTTCAGCTCGTCGCCGATGCGGATGCGGGCCTTGCCGGCGAGCGCCGCCGCCTTGGCCTCGGTGCCGGCGGAGAAGAACACCGCGTCGCCGGCCTTCGTGCCGGTCTTGGCGGCGATCAGAGCCTGGACTTCCGCCGGGATGAACTTGGCGATCGGCCCCTTGCCGGTGAGTACCCCGTCGACATCCTCGAAGACGATGTAGCCGAGGCCCGGTGCACCCTCGGCGCGGGCGAAGTCGTTGAGCTTGTCGAAGAACGAGCGCGATTGCGTGGCGGCCCCCGTCGCCGGGATGGCGCGGACCACGCCGCCGGACTTGATCACGCCCTTGAACGCCTTGAACTCGACGTCGTCGCGGGCGAATTCCTCCGTCACGTCGGCGATGACGAGCGGGTTGCGCAGGTCCGGCTTGTCGACGCCGTATTTCAGCATCGCCTCGGCATAGGGGATGCGCGGGAACTCCCCCGTGACGCGCTTGTCGCCCGCGAATTCGAGGAAGACGTCGCGCAGGACCGGCTCCACCGACTGGAACACGTCTTCCTGCGTGACGAAGCTCATCTCGATGTCGAGCTGGTAGAACTCGCCGGGGCTGCGGTCCGCGCGGGCATCCTCGTCGCGAAAACACGGCGCGATCTGGAAGTAGCGGTCGAAGCCGGCGATCATCGTCAGCTGCTTGAACTGCTGGGGCGCCTGCGGCAGCGCGTAGAACTTGCCGGGATGGACGCGGGACGGCACGAGGTAGTCGCGCGCGCCTTCGGGAGACGAGGCGGTGAGGATCGGCGTCTGGAACTCGAAGAACCCGCCCTCGCGCATGCGGCGGCGGAGCGAATCGATGATCGCGCCGCGCTTCATGATGTTGGCGTGCAGCTTGTCGCGGCGCAGATCGAGGAAGCGGTACTTGAGCCGCGTCTCCTCCGGGTAATCCTGGTCGCCGAAGACCGGCACCGGCAATTCGCCCGCGGGGCCGAGCACTTCGATGTCGTCGATATAGACCTCGACCATGCCGGTGGGCAGGTCGGCATTCTCGGTGCCGGCGGGCCGGGTGCGGACGCGGCCGTCGATGCGGATCACCCATTCCGAGCGGGCGAGGTCGGCGGTCTTGAACGCCTTCGAATCGGAATCGACCACGCATTGGGTGCGGCCGTAATGGTCGCGCAGGTCGATGAACAGCACGCCGCCATGGTCGCGGATGCGGTGGCACCAGCCGGAAAGGCGGACGGTCTCGCCGACGTCGGACGGGCGGAGCGCCCCGCAGGTATGGGTACGATAACGGTGCATGACGGGCTCGTGCGATTGAGCGGCGCACCATTCACGCGGGGGCTGGCAAGTCAAGGCGAGGCCTCCCGGGTGGAGCGATCCCCACATCGGTTCGCACCCGCGCCCTCGCCTCCGGTGTCAACCTCCGATATAGCCGATTTTCATGGACCTGATCGATACCACCGCGGCGCTCGCCGACGCCTGCACCCGTTTCGCCGCACATCCGTTCGTCACCGTCGACACGGAGTTCATGCGCGAGACGACCTATTACCCCAAGCTCTGCCTCATCCAGATGGCGGGGCCGGACGGATCGGGCGTGCTCGTCGACCCGCTCGCCCCCGAGATCGACCTCGCGCCGTTCTTCGCGCTGATGGCCGACGAGGGCGTGGTCAAGGTGTTCCACTCCGCCCGCCAGGACCTCGAGATCATCTGGCTGCTCGGCGGCCTGCTGCCGCACCCGTTCTTCGACACGCAGGTCGCCGCCATGGTCTGCGGCTACGGCGATTCGGTCTCCTACGAGCAGCTCGTCAACGACGTGGCGAAGGCCAAGATCGACAAGTCCTCGCGCTTCACCGACTGGTCGCGCCGCCCGCTCTCCGACGCCCAGTCGAGCTACGCGCTGTCGGACGTGACCCATCTGGTGACGATCTACGAGATCCTGGCCGGCAAGCTGCTCTCCACCGATCGCGGCGAGTGGCTCGACGAGGAGATGAGCGTCCTCACCTCGCCCGAGACCTACAAGGCCGATCCGGCCCAGGCCTGGCGCCGGCTGTCCGGCCGCATGCGCAAGCCGCGCGAGATCGCGGTGCTGATGGAGGTGGCGGCCTGGCGCGAGCGCGAGGCGCAGAGCCGCAACGTGCCGCGCGGGCGCATCCTCAAGGACGAGGCGGTGATCGACATCGCCACCTCCGCGCCCCGCGGCGTCGAGGCCCTGGGTCGCCTGCGCTCGATTCCCGCCGGGTTCGAGCGCTCGCGCACGGGGGGCGACATCCTCGCCGCCGTGGAGCGCGGCTTCGCCCGCGACCTGTCCGAGATCGCCCTGCCCGAGCGCAGCCGCGGCCGGGGCGGCAACGGCGCCGTGGTGGAACTGCTGAAGGTGCTGCTCAAGGCCGTCTGCGAGGCCGAGCGCGTGGCGCCCAAGATCGTCGCCACGATGGATGATCTCGAAGCCATCGCCGAGGACGACGAGGCCGACATCGCCGTCCTGCACGGCTGGCGCCGGACCCTGTTCGGCGAGAAGGCGCTCGCCCTCAAGGCCGGCCGCCTCGCCCTCTCCGCGGAGGGCGGGCGCGTGGTGGTGCGCGACCTGACCTGATCGCTTCGGCCGCCGCGCGAAGCTCCTGCCGCCGAGGACCGGACCGATGGAGCTGAAATGGCTCGAGGACTTCCTGAGTCTCGTCGAGACGCGCAGCTTCTCACGCTCGGCCGAGGCGCGTCACGTGACGCAGCCCGCCTTCAGCCGGCGCATCCAGTCCCTCGAACTCTGGCTCGGCTTCCGGCTCGTCGACCGCAGCACCTACCCGACCACCCTGACCGCCGAAGGGCAGCGTTTCCGCGAGACCGCGGAAGAGACCGTGTGCATGCTCCAGGAAAGCCGCCTCGACCTCGCGGCGGAGGGCGCACGGCGACGGAACGTCGCCATCGCCGCCCTGCACACCCTGTCGCTCACCTTCTTCCCGCGCTGGCTCCGGGAGATCGAGACCCGCACCGGTCCGATCGGGACCCGCCTCCTGCCCGACGATTTCCATGCCTGCCTGCAGGCCATCGTCGAGGGCGGCTACGACTTCCTCCTGACCTTCCACCATCCGAGCGTCGCGGTCCCGCTCGACCCTAACCTCTACCCGCACCGGGTGGTGGGAACCGATCGGCTGGTGGCGGTGCGCGCTCCGTCGCTGCCGGCGCCGAGTGCGGCCGCGCCGCTGCCGCTCCTCGGCTATGCCGAGGCCTCCTTCCTCGGCCGGCTGGCCTCCCTCGCACAGACCCAGGAGGGCGCCCCGCCGACAGGCCTCGCCCACAGGACCGAGACTCCCGTCAACGAGCATGCCCACATCAACGAGAATGCCCACATCAACGAGAATGCCCTGGCCGAGGCGCTCAAGTTCATGGCCCTCGAAGGTCACGGGCTCGCCTGGCTGCCCCACAGCCTCGTGATCCGCGAACTCGCCGAGGGAAGCCTCGTCCGCGAGGGACCCGACCTCGGCATGGAGATCCGGCTCTACCGCAACGGCGCGCGGATTCGTGCGGCCGTCGAGGCGGTGTGGGCGGCGGCCGGAGCCATCGCGGCCGAGGCTCATGCCGAATCCGCATGAGGCGTGCCGAGACGGCATTGGCCTCCGCCGCCACGTTCCGTCATGCCCGGTCCGGTTCGACGGGAGCGCGACATGCTGGGGATCTTGGGGGGAATGGGGCCGATGGCGACGGTGGATTTTCTGCGCCGCCTCGTCGAGTTGACACCCGCCCTGCGCGACCAGGACCACCTGCCCTGCATCGTCGCCCAGGCGACCGGCATACCCGACCGTACCCGCGCGATCCTGGGGGAGGGCTCCGATCCGCTTCCCGCCCTGGAGGCGGCGTTGCGGCAGCTCGAAGGGGCGGGCGCGACCTGCATCGCGATGCCCTGCAACACCGCCCACCACTGGCACGGCGCGCTCCAGGCCCGCACGACCCGCCCCATCCTCCACATCGTCGATGCGGTCGCCGATACCCTGATGCGAAGCCGGGCGGGCGATGCCCCGGTGGGGCTCCTGGCCAGCACGGGGACGGTGCAGGCCGGGCTCTATGTCGAGCGCCTGGCGCGGCGGGGGATCGCCTGCCGCGTGCCGGAGGACCAGGAGGCGGTGATGCGGGCGATTCGCCTCGTCAAGGCCGGCGCCCTCGCCGAAGCCGGAATCCTGCTGTCGGCGTCGGCCCGGAGCCTGCTCGCTTCCGGATGCGGGCAGGTGGTGCTGGCCTGCACCGAAATTCCCATCGCGCTCAGGGAATCCGACCCCGAGCTGCGTCTCCGCCTCGTCGACGCGACGGAGGCGCTGGCCGAGGCCTGCCTGCGCGCCTGTTCTCGACCGCTCGCAGCGGCGAGACTCGCCGCCTGACATCGCGCCGTGCGCGCGTCAGTTCGCCTTCGCGCTCACGTCCAGCCTGTCGAGCACGGCGCCCGGGGTCGGGGCCGCGCTGAATTCGAGCATGCCGATGCCGCCGGCATTCTTCGCCTTGGCGCTGACGACGAGGGTGCCGGGCTTCGTCACGAACTGCCCCATGGCCGCGCCGATGGCCTTGGCGCCGGCCGAATTGCCGAGGATGGCCGGCACGCCCAGGGTCGTCGCGGTGACGTATTCCTGCGTCAGCTCCTCGGGCTTGAGGCTCAGGCTCTTCGACTGGGACGCGATGAAGCGCTCGAACAGGCCGCCATTCTGGATCTTCAGGTCGAGGGTCTTGGCGGTCGCGCCCAGCATGGCGAAGGTCGAGACGCTGGGATCGGGGTCGAACACCGCCGGGCCGATGCCGCCCAGCGTGCCGTTGATCCTCACGCTGCCCATGTCCTTGCCCGACACCGACACCTCGCTGAACGCCAGTTCCTTGGACGCCTCGTTCCAGGCGGTGTCGGCCACCACGTCGAGGTCGAGGTCGCGGTAGCCGTAGAGGCCGAGCGAGCCGAGCCCCGGGATTCCGGCCACCGCCGAGGCGGGGAGGGTGAGGCCGGAGAGGTTCGCCCGGCCGGTGGTGGGCACGCCGTCACGCAACGGTCCGAAGGCGAGGGCGCCGTCGCGCAGGCCGATATGCAGGGGCGCGGTCGCGGCCGACGGTGCCAGCGGATCGCGCGGTGCCGCCGGCGGCCTGGTGCCGGGCTTGCCGCCGGCCGCCGGCTTGTCGTCCGGCGGCAGGTCGAGGCTCAGGTCCTTGAACGCCAGGGTGCCGAGCATCGGCGTCATCTGGCGCATGTCCTGTTCGGTGGGCTCCCCGGCCTGCGTCGAGAGCTTGCGCATGGCCGCGACCGTGGGGGCGAAGGAGAAGCCCGCGAAGGACAGCCGCGAGAGCTTGCCGGCGGTGTCCCCCGCGGTGAAGCCGAGATCCTCGAAGCTCAGGTTTCCCGAACTGAAGGCCATGCGTCCCATGGTCATCGCCATGGCCTCGCCGTCGCGGTTCTGGTCGATGGTGAGGCCGCTGGCCTGGAGCGAGCCGACGGAGAAGCCGTCCAGAAGATCGGCCAGGGTCCCCAGGATCCGCGCCCTGTCGGCGGGATCGGCTTGTTTGGGGTCCGTGCGCGCGATCGAATCGAGAGCGCCGGTCCAGGTCGCCGGGATCTGCCGGCCGCTGAGGTCGCTGCCCTCGAGGCGGGCGATCTTCACCACGGTGCCGTCGGCCTGCATCGCGACGTCGGCCGCCGTGAACGCACCGTAGATGCGCATCATCGGGCTCTTGGCGTCGCCGGCCTCGCCGTAGAGGCGCGCCATCGCGACGAGATCGACGTCCTTCATCTCCATGCGCCCGTAGCTGGCGCTGCGTGGCTTGTCGCCGCCGGCCTCCGCGGCCGTCGCTCCGGCGGCACTCGCCTGGGCGATGCGGCCGCCGCGCACGTCCCTGGCCGTGATGTCGCGATAGGTCGCGGTCTGAGCCCTGTCGCCGATCCGGGTCTCGGAGCGCAGTTCGGGGATGACGATGCTCGCCGCATCGAACTTGGCGAGGCGTGCGGCCAGCGGCTCCGGGCCGGCCTTGAGCAGGGCGAGGAGATCGTCCTTCGTCAGGCGCGTGCCGCTGACGACGATCTGCGGTGCGGTGAGGGTCGTGCCCCCGACCGTCATCGTCACGTTCTGGAGGGTGACGTCCTGGACCGCCGAGGCCGCTTCCTGCGCCCAAGCGGGCAGGGCGCCGATCGGACCGCCTCCCCCGAGGACGAGGAGGGCGCAGACCGAAAGGCCGGCCGCCCGCACGAGGAAGGGACGGCCTTGTGGGACGATCATGGGCTGATCCGGGTCGCTACGGAAAAAGGGGCCGCGTGCAACGGTGCCGCGCCGAACCGCATCCGTGCCGCTTTTTCCGCGGCGAGGCAATCGCGACGCCCGCCGCGAATGCCACCACGCGTGAAGCGGCGCCGTGACCGTTGCGGACGGGACTCAGAGCGAGAACGAGGTGCCGCAGCCGCAGGACGAGGTGACCTGCGGGTTCTCGATCTTGAAGGCCTGGCCGATCAGGTCGTTGGCGAAATCGATGGTCGAGCCGCTCATGTATTCGAGGGAGACGGGGTCCACCAGGACGGTGGCGCCGTCCCGCTCGATCACCACGTCGTCCTCGGCCCGCGCCCGCTCGATGTCGAAGGCGTAGGAGAAGCCGGAGCAGCCGCCGCCGTTCACGCTGATCCGCAGGGACGCGCCGGGCGGCTCCGTCCCCATGATCTCGTTGATGCGCTTGGCCGCGCGGGGAGTCAGGGTGATGTCGGCCATCGTGATGCTCGGGTCCGTCGATTGCCAGAAGCGCTGTGCATCGTCCTCGACGATGCGCTAGCCCGCACAAGATATGCGCCGTAGAGACGCGCTGCAACGCGGCGGGAGCATGGCGGCTCCGGAATGACAGGCAGGGTGTGACGTGCGGCACAGGGGCGAACGCTGGCGGGCGCGCTACGCCACCGATCCGGCGGCCACGCGCGGGCGGCTGATCCCGGAGGCGATCTCGCCGACCCGCAGCGATTTCCAGCGCGACCGCGACCGGATCATCCATTCGGCCGCCTTCCGCCGCCTCAAGCACAAGACCCAGGTCTTCGTCCACCACGAGGGCGACCATTACCGCACCCGGCTCACCCATACCCTCGAAGTCAGCCAGATCGCCCGGGCGCTGGCCCGCGCCCTCGGCCTCGACGAGGACCTCGCCGAGGCCTTGGCCCTCTCGCACGACCTCGGCCATACCTGTTTCGGCCATACCGGCGAGGATGCGCTCGACGCCCTGATGGCCGCTCACGGCGGGTTCGACCACAATGCCCAGGCTCTGCGGATCGTGACCCGGCTCGAGCGGCGCTATGCCGGTTTCGACGGGCTGAACCTCGCCTGGGAGACGCTGGAGGGCCTCGTCAAGCATAACGGGCCGCTCCTCACGAAGGAGGGCCATCCGACCCCGCGCTGGGCGGGACGGGGCATTCCCGCCGCCATCCTCGAATACGACGCGCAGAACGACCTCGACCTCGCCCGGTTCGCCGGGCCCGAGGCGCAGGCGGCGGCTTTGGCCGACGACATCGCCTATGACAGCCACGACCTCGACGACGGCCTGCGCGCCGGCCTGTTCGAACTCTCGGATCTCGACGGCGTCCCCTTCCTGCGGGACATCCTCGACGAGATCGACGCGCTGCACCCGAATTTGGAGGAATCGCGAAAGATCCACGAACTGGCGCGGCGCGTGATCACCCGCTTCGTCGAGGATGTGATCGCCGAGAGCACCCGGCGGATCGAGGCCCTGGCCCCGGAATCCGTCGCCGACATCCGCGCGGCGCCGGAGCCCGTCATCGCCTTCTCGCCGGCCCTGGAAGAGGCGGATGCCGCGACCAAGCGTTTCCTCTACGCCCGGATGTACCGCCATCCGAGCGTGCTGGCGGTGCGGGCGAAGGCGGACGTGATCGTGGCGGACCTGTTCGAGGCCTTCACCCGCGACCCCGCGACGATGCCGGAGGAATGGCGGGCCGGGCTCGACCGCGCGGAGGAGGGCCGTATCGCCCGCCGGGTCGCCGACTACATCGCCGGCATGACCGACACCTACGCGGTGCTCGCCCACAAGCGCCTGTTTCCGACGACGCCGGACCTGCACTGGAGCCCGGAGAGCCGGGGCCTGCCGCTCGCCGAGGAGTGAGGTCCCGCCTCCCCCTGCGGCGATCCCCCTCGACGGCACTTCACGAAAGCGATCGTTCCGTGGAGCGCGGCCGGCCAAGCTCGATTCTTGCGTGCGGGTTCTGCCTCGCCTCTGAGCTCGGCGTGTCGCGACGGATGGAATGGCTGCCTTGCGAAAGATCCCTCCCGGCGTCGGCCCCAAATTCCCGCAGGTGGTCGTGCTGTTCGGCGCCACCGGCGACCTTGCCCGGCGCAAGCTCCTGCCCGGCCTGTTCCATCTCGCCAATGCCGGGTTCATGCCCGGCTGCCGGATCGTCGGTGTCTCCCTCGACGATCTCGACGCCGAGGCGTTCCGGACCTTCGCGCGCGAGGCCCTCGACCAGTTCTCCATGCGCAGGCCCGACCCGGCCGACTGGGCGGTCTTCGCGGAGAGCCTGGATTATGTGCCGCTCGCTGGCGGTGCCGAGGCGGTGAGGGCGGCCGTCGCGCGGGCCGAGGCCTCCCTCGAGGGAGAATGCCGGCGCCTCCACTATCTCAGCGTACCGCCGAGCGCGGCGCTGTCGGCGGTGAGGCTGCTGGGCGAGGCCGGGCTCGTGCCGCGCTCGCGGATCGTGATGGAGAAGCCCTTCGGCACCGATCTCGACAGCGCGCGGGTGCTCAACGCCCGGCTGCACGAGGTCTTCGCCGAGGAGCAGATCTTCCGGATCGACCATTTCCTCGGCAAGGAACCGGCACAGAACATCCTCGCCTTCCGCTTCGCCAACGGGTTGTTCGAGCCGATCTGGAACCGCAACTTCATCGATCACGTGCAGATCGACGTGCCGGAGACCCTGGGGCTCGGCAAGCGCTCGGGCTTCTACGAGAGCACCGGCGCCTATCGCGACATGGTGGTGACCCACCTGTTCCAGATCCTCGCCTTCATGGCGATGGAGCCGCCCACCGCCCTGGAGCCGATGCCGATCGGCGAGGAGAAGAACAAGGTCTTCCGCTCGATGCTGCCCCTCGACCCCAGGCACGTGGTCCGCGGGCAGTATATCGGCTACCGCCAGGAGGAGGGGGTCGATCCGGAATCCGACACCGAGACCTTCATCGCCCTGAAATGCGGGATCGACAACTGGCGCTGGGCCGGGGTGCCGTTCTTCCTGCGCACCGGCAAGCGCCTGGCGGAGGGCCAGCGCATCATCTCCATCGCCTTCCGCGAGCCGCCCAAGAGCATGTTCCCGGTGGGCTCGGGCGTCGGCGCGCAGGGACCGGACCACCTCACCTTCGACCTCGCCGACGCCTCGAAGATGTCGCTGTCCTTCTACGGTAAGCGCCCCGGGCCGGGGATGCGCCTCGACAAGCTCTCGCTGCAATTCGCCATGCGCGATACCGGGCTCATCGGCGAGGTGCTGGAGGCCTACGAGCGCCTGATCCTCGACGCCATGCGCGGCGACCACACCCTCTTCACCACCGCCGAGGGGATCGAGCGCCTGTGGGAGGTCTCGACCCCGCTCCTCGAAGCGCCGCCGCCGGTGCGCTTCTACGCCCCCGATTCCTGGGGCCCGAAATCGATCCACCAGCTCGTCGCCCCCAACGCCTGGCGCCTGCCCTTCGAGCGGGTCTGGCGTGACCCGGACAAGGCGGGGAGTTGAGGGGGAAGGCTGAGGCTTGCGTCCGCGCCAGACACCTCACACGTCTTCACAACCGAAGGCCGTCCAGCTAACTCAAGGGTGTGCCGCGCGGGAGTGATCGGTGGATTGGCTGGCCAAACTACTCGACCTGGGCCTGGGGGGATTGCCGAGCGCGGCTTCCGCCTTGTGCCCGGCGCATCTGAAGCAGCGGGCGCTGGAGCGTCTCGGCGACCACAACCCGTTCAAGACCATCTCGGCGAACCATGACCTTACGCGCGCCACCCGGCTCGCCTGGATCGAGGCGGCGCAGGAGATCATGAAGGCGGCTCGGGCCGCGGTCGGCGAGAGGGAATGGCGGGCCGAGGCCGACGCCGTGGCGCGGTTCCACGGCCTGGTCGAGGACGCCCTGCTCGATGCGCGCGCCCTCGCCCTGGACAGGCGGAAAGACCCCGGCGCCTCCCCCATCGACCGGCATGTCCAGGCGGTCATGGACGGCGTTCCCGAGTTGGTCTCGCCCGGCCGGCATGAGGGACTCGGGCGCGCCGTCACCGGCGGCTTCGTCGAGGCGCTGGCGGCGCTGTCGGGCTGGCCCGAGCCCGAGATTCCCACGGTCTATGGGCGGATCGCCCTGTCCGGGCTGATGACCAAAGGCGACGGCCCGGCCCGCGCCTTCGGCGAGTTGGTGTTCGCCGCCTTCGCCGAGATCATCAAGAGCCCGAAGAAATATCCCGAGGCGCGCGAGGCGTTCTACATCGCCATGGAAAAGGTCGCGCGCGACATCGGGCAGGCGACCCTCGACGCGGTCCAGGGGCAGGACGCCAAGCTCGACGCCGTCATCGCCGGGCTCGACGGGCTGGAGGTGCTGCGCGCCGGGGCGCTGCGCTATCTCGACCTGCTGCCGCGGATCGCCGAGGACGCCGCCGCGGCGCGGCGGGCCGCCGAGGGCGTGAGCGCCCAGTTCGAGACGATCCAACGGCAACTGCATGCGCTCGCGATCGAGAAGGGCGTGCCGGAGGCGCCGTTGCAGGCTGTGCTGCGCAGGCTGGGCGAGACCGATGTGCCCGCCTCGGAGATCCCCGCCCGGCTCGACAAAGCGGCGGAGGAGATCCTCCGCCTGCGCGATGACCTCCTCCGCCTGACCAACGACAGGCCGGAATTCGCGGCGATCCGCGAGCGCGCCTTGGCTCTGATCGATGACGGCAGGCTCGACGAGGCGAGAAGCGCCCTGCGCGAGGGCCGCGAAGCCGCCCGCGCCCTGCGCGAGGAGATCGGCCGGTCGGAGGCGCGGTTCCTCTCCGACGAGGCCCGCATCGACAGGCTTCAGCTGAGTCACGCCGCCGCCTGCGACAAGCTCACGGAGGCCGCCCGTCTCGATCCCGGCGACGTTTGGATCGCCATCGATCTCGGCGACCTCTGGATCCTTCGAGGGTCGCTCGATCGCGCCCAAACCAGCTTTCACGGGGCGCTGAGAGCGGCCAAGTCCGGTGGAGACGAGCGCGACCTGTCCGTCTCGCATAGCAGGATCGGCGACGTCCTCCGCGCTCAGGGCGACCTGTCCGGCGCGCTCGCGAGCTTCACCGCCGGGCTTTCGATCGCCGAGGGTCTGTCGCGGTCCGATCCGGGCAACGCGGAATGGC
>NZ_JBHTND010000022.1:68175-71502 GCF_042679825.1 Methylobacterium marchantiae
CCTCTTCGCTCAGGGCGACCTGTCCGGCGCGCTCGCGAGCTTCACCGCCGGGCTTTCGATCGCCGAGGGTCTGTCGCGGTCCGATCCGGGCAACGCGCAATGGCGGCGCGATCTGGCGCTGAGCCATGGCTGCGTCGCTTTGATCGACGCGGCGCAGGGCCGTGGCGACGAGGCGCTTCGAAAGCTCGCGCTTGGCCGCGCGATCACCCTCCGGCTCATCGACGGCTCGCCGGACAACGCCGTTCTGCCGCGTGACCTGGTCTGGTTCGACGCGCGGATCGCCGCGGTGAACAGGTGATGATCTCCGGCACTCCGTCTCGACCCTTTCGGACCAGGACGCGCCCTTGACGAGAGGCAGGCGCGCCGTGACACCCTCCCGCGCCCTTGCTATGCCGCCACTTTGAGGACGCGGCCGCGTCGCGCGCGGCCGCCCAAGCGGATTCGTCGCTCAGCCATGAACATCTTCGCCACCTTCGAGGCGCGCGTGCGCGAGGCGCTCGAGAGCCTGATCCGGTCCGGGACGCTGCCCGAGGGTCTCGATCTCTCCCGCGTGGTGGTCGAGCCGCCGCGCGACGCGTCCCACGGCGACCTCGCCACCAATGCGGCCCTGGTCCTCGCCAAGGAGGCCCGGACCAATCCGAAGGCTTTGGGCGAAGCCCTGGCGGCGGAGCTCCGGCAGGATCCCCGCGTGGTCGAGGCGAGCGTCGCGGGGCCCGGCTTCATCAACCTGCGTCTGACGCCCGAGACCTATCACGCGGTCGTGCGCGCGGCCCTGGGCGAGGGGGCCGGGTACGGCCGCGCCCGCATGCCCGGCGGCAAGGTCAATATCGAGTACGTCTCGGCCAACCCCACCGGGCCGATGCATGTGGGCCATGGCCGCGGCGCGGTGTTCGGCGATGCCCTGGCCAACCTGCTGGTGGCGGCCGGCCGCGACGTGACGCGCGAATACTACATCAACGATGCCGGCGCGCAGGTGGACGTCCTCGCCCGCTCCGCCTTCCTGCGCTACCGCGAGGCACTGGGCGAAGAGGTCGGCCCCGTGCCGGAGGGCCTTTATCCGGGCGATTATCTCGTGCCGGTGGGCGAGGCGCTCGCCGAGAAGCACGGCCGCGCGCTCCTCGACCGGCCCGAGGCGGAATGGCTCCCGATGGTGCGGGGCGAATCGATCGACGCGATGATGGACCTGATCCGGGGCGACCTCGCCCGGCTCGGCATCCACCACGACGTGTTCTTCTCCGAGGCCACGCTGAAGGAGGCGGTGCCCGTCCTCCTGGCGGAACTGCGTGAGAAGGGCCTCGTCTACGAAGGCCGGCTGCCGCCGCCCAAGGGCCAGCTGCCCGAGGATTGGGAGGACCGCGAGCAGACCCTGTTCCGCACCGTGGAGTTCGGCGACGACGTCGACCGGCCGCTGCTGAAATCGGACGGCTCGTTCACCTACTTCGCCTCCGACATCGCCTATCACCGGACCAAGATCGCCCGCGGCGCCACCGACCTCATCGACGTGCTCGGCGCGGACCATGGCGGCTACGTCAAGCGCATGCAGGCGGCGGTGAAGGCGGTGAGCGGGGGGCAGGCCACCCTCGACGTCAAGCTGTGCCAGCTCGTGCGCCTGCTGCGGGCCGGCGAACCGGTGAAGATGTCCAAGCGCGCGGGCGAGTTCATCACCCTCGCCGAGGTGGTCGACGAGGTCGGCCGCGACGCGATCCGCTTCATGATGCTGTACCGCAAGAACGACGCGACCCTGGATTTCGACCTCGCCAAGGTGGTCGAGCAATCCAAGGACAACCCCGTCTTCTACGTGCAATACGCCCATGCCCGCTGCGCCTCGGTGTTCCGGCAGGCGCGCGAGGCCATGCCGGGCGAGGACTTTTCCGTCGCCGGCCTCGCCGATGCGGACCTGACGCTGCTGGCCGATTCCGCGGAAATCGAGATCATGCGGCTCATCGCCCAATACCCGCGGGTGATCGAAGCGGCGGCATCGGCCCACGAGCCACACCGTGTGGCATTCTACCTCTACGAGCTGGCAAGTTCCCTGCATGGTTTCTGGAACAAAGGCAAAGACCTGCCGCAATTACGGTTTATTAATCCAAACGACCGAAACTCGACACGGGCAAGACTGGCCCTCGTGGAGGCTTTGAGAGGCGTCGTCGCTTCCGGTCTCGCGGTCTTGGGTGTCACCGCGCCGGATGAAATGCGGTGAGGTGATCTCGGCGTGAAGAGGAATGCTGCCATGACGACGAACGCTTCGCGAGCGCCTGTCGATTTCGACGCCTTCGCGCGTGAGTTGCAGCCCACGCCGACCCCGCAGCCGCAGGCCCAGCCCGCGGCGAAGCCCGATCCGCTGGCGGAACTCGCCCGCATCGTCGGCCAGGACGACCCCTTCCGCGCCCTCCTCGAAGCCCGCGATTCCCGCACCGCGCCCCAGCCGCAGGGCCAGGGCGGACGGAGGGAGCCGAGCTTCCACGACGAGGCGCCGGCTGCGACCTATGCCGCGCAGCCCGCCGCCTATGCCGCCCCGGAGGCCTACGCCCAGCATTCCCAGTACCAAGCGGCGCAGGAGCCGCATGCCCCGCTCTCGGCCCATCCGGCCGATGCGTTCGACCAGTATCTCGCCTCCGTCGATCACAGCGCCTATGCCGACGGAAGCCACGATCCCCGCGGGGCCGAGGCCTATGCGCCGGAGCAGGAGGACCGCCCCAACCGGGCGGCCCAGCGTCCGCGCCAGCGCAGCCGCCTCGTCTCCGTCGGCGCCGGCCTCGGCGTGCTGGCGGTCTGCGTCAGCGGCGCCCTGACCTGGCGCAGCCTGCATTCCAGCTCCAGCGACGGCACCGTGCCGACGATCATGGCCGACAAGGCCCCGCTGAAGATCGCGCCGCAGAAGGCCGACGGCGTCGAGATTCCCGATCAGAACAAGCAGATCTACGACCGCAACGCCAAGGACGGCCAGATCCGCATCGTCAACCGCGAGGAGCAGCCGGTCGACGTGGCCCAGGCCGCCCGTTCGGCCCAGCGCGCCGGGGAGGGCGGAGCCACGCCCTCGACCGGGCAGGGCGGCAATACCGGCCCCCTCACCGAGACGCTCGGCGAGCCGCGGCGGGTGCGGACCGTGTCGGTGAAGCCGGATACCCCCCCGCCGCCGCCCCAGCGCGAGGCCTCCGCCGCCCCCTCCGTGATCCCCACCATGACCCTTCCGGGCGATGGCGGCGGCTCCACCAACGCGTCGCTGCATCCGCGCGTCGGCAAGCCGCCCACCGCCACCCCCGCTCCCGTCGTCGAGGCGTCCGCGCCCGAGTCGACCGTGCCCGCTCCCGTGCCCGCTCCCGCGCC
>NZ_JBHTND010000023.1:0-68932 GCF_042679825.1 Methylobacterium marchantiae
CGGCCGTCGCGCCGCTCATCTGGCCCGGCTGGTCGACGGCCTCCGCGAGGCCGCCCCCCTCGCGCGCTCCCATTCGGATGCCTCCCGCACGCTGGCTCGGGCGGTGGCCGATGCGGAGGCGGCACGGCGCGCCGGCGAAGCGGCACGGCGTGCCGGGGACGAAGCGTCCCTGCAGGAGGCGAGAGCGTCCGACCTTCGCCGCTCCGTCGCTCCCCTGGCGGATCTCGCCGAGGAGGCCCTGTCGCAGCAGGCGGCCCGGTGGCGCAGCCTGCTGGTGGACGGGGAGCCATGCCCGGTCTGCGGCGCCCTCGACCATCCTCATGTCCACGGACAGGACGGGCTCGCGACGGTGGCCGCCGCCCTCAAGGCGCAGCGCGCCGAGCACGAGGCCGTCATCGCCGCCGCCCGCCCGGCGATCACCCAATCCGCCGCCGCCCAGGCCGCCGCGGGCGCCCGGCTGCAGGATTCCGAGCGCGTTGCCGCCGACGCGCGGGAGACCATGGAAGCGACCGCTACGGCCTATGCCGCCGCTTGCCCATCCCTTCGGGCCGCCCACGCGGAAGCCGGACTCGACGGGTTCGTACCTGAGGGCCTCGACGCCGAAGCCGGCGCCGCTATCGCCGCCGTCGTCGAGGCCGCGAAGGCGGCCCGCGCGCCCCTCCTCCTCGTCCTCGACGGCGCACAGCTCCTGCGCGAGGAGATCGACGGTCTGACCGTCGAGGTCGAGGCCGCCGGCAGGGAGATCGAGGCGGCCGAACTGTCCTGCGCCGCCGGGCGTGAAGCCCTGCGCGTGGCCGACCTCGCCGCCACGGCCGAGACGATGCGTGCCGCCGGGCTCGCGGAGCGCATCGAATCCCTTGGCCGAGAGATCGCGCCCTATCTCGCGGCGGCGGGCCTGTCTCCGGACGATCTCGACCGGGATGCCAAAGCCGCCACAAAGCTGGTGGGCCGCATCGCCGCCGATCATCGTGCCCTCGCTGCGCACCGCACCAGCCTCGACCGGGAGGTCCAGGCCCTCTCGACCCGCCGCGCCGGCGCGGTCGAGGCCGCCGGCTATGCCCGGACGCTCGCCGAAAGGGCCAAGCAGGAAGCGCAGGTCCGCACCGACGGCCTCGCGGCGCTTCGCGCCGAGCGCGCGCCCCTCCTCGGCGGCGAGGAGACCGGCGCGCACCGGACCCGGATCAACGCGGCGAGGCGGGACGCCCGCGATGCGCTCAAGCGCGCCGAGGACGAGCGTGCGGCCGCCCAGGCCGCCCTGGCCTCGGCGACCACCGCCGCCGATCATGCCCTAGCCGGCCGCGATGCCCTGCGGCAGCGGCGCGAAGAGGCCGACGCGGCATTCGCGGCGGCCTGTCTCCCCCGCACCGTCGAGGTGGTGCGCGAGCTGCTCGCCCTGTCGCCCGAGATCCGCTCCGCCCTGCGTGGAGCGGTCGAGGGCCGTGCCATGGAGGCGCAGGAGGCCGGGATCGCGCTGTCGACCCGGCAGGCGGATCTCGCCCTCCTGCTCGATGCGCCCGAGATCGACGGCCCGGCCACCGAGGCGGAGGCCGCATCGCTCTCCGAGACGATGGCGGCGCATCAGCAGGGACTCGGCGCTCTGGCCGCGGATCTCGCCCGCGACGACGCGGCCCGCGACCGGGCGGCAGGCCTGGACGAGAAGATCGCGGAGGCGCGGGCGGAATTCGCCACCTGGGAGGCCGTGAACGACGCGGTGGGCTCGGCCGATGGCGGAAAGTTCCGCCGCTTCGCCCAGGGGGTCACGCTTGAGCATCTCGTACGGCTCGCCAACGAGCACCTGCTCGCGCTGAGCCCGCGCTACCGGCTGGTGCGCGGCGAGGCGGCGACCCTTGCCCTCCACGTGCTCGACCGGGACATGGGCGAGGAGGTCCGCGCCACCCGCAGCCTGTCGGGCGGCGAACGCTTCCTCGTCTCCCTCGCTTTGGCGCTCGCCCTGTCCGGCCTCGAAGGCCGTGAATCCTTCGTGGACACGCTGTTCATCGACGAGGGCTTCGGCTCCCTCGACGCGGAGACCCTCGACCTCGCCGTGGATGCACTGGAGACGCTGCAGGGCCGGGGCCGCAAGGTCGGCGTCATCACCCATGTGGCGGCGATGATCGAGCGCATCGCCGTTCAGGTGCGGGTGGAGAAGCGCGGCAACGGCCGCAGCGTCGTGCGGGTCGTGGAAGCGGGGATGGGATGAGGGTTGTGAAGACGGCAATCGGTGCCGACACGCTGATCACTTTCTTCGGCGATCAGGACCCGAGCCACATGATCATCCTGCACAACGTGAGCACCGCGTCGTTGAACGACGGAAACTTCCTGTTCGCACCGGTGTGATCAGCCCGTCGCGGGAGGGAATGCGGATGGCGGGCCGAAAATCGGCCCGTCGAGGGCGCGGGCCGGTTCGTTGGGGCCCGCCCGGATTGTAAGGAACTTCTCGAAGAACTCTCGCCGGGTCGGTTGATCGTGACGGCGTTTCCGGCAAGGGTCGCGCCCGGTCCGCACGGCGTTTCCCTCGATCCGCAAGGCCTGCCATGGCCGGGATCGGCGGCCGGGGAACGGTTCGGCCGAGGAGACGCGCCATGACTCTGGATGCGGCAACGGCCCTGTCATCCGCCGAGGGCAAGGCAACCCGGATCGACCTGATCGAGAGCGCAGCCGCGCTGGTGGAGGGTCAGAACGAGCCCGGCGGGTTCGTGCAGGACCTTCTGGGGCGGGTGCCGCCGGAGGATCTGGCGCTCTATGCCCCGCAGGCGCTGGGGTCCCTGGCGATCGACGCGCGACGTCACCTCGCGGCCCCGCGCCGACAGGGCGATCCGGCGGCTCTCCGGCTTCACGACGTCACCGTCGAGCGCGGCGGCCGCGCCCGGGACCTGACCATCGTCGAGGTCATCAACGACAACCGGCCGTTCCTGCTCGATTCGACGCTCGCCGAATTGAACAGGCAGGGCCTGACGCCTCTCCTCGTGGCCCATCCCATCCTCGGGGTGGAGCGCGATGCCTCCGGAGTCCTGATCCGCGTCGTCGGCGAGACCACGGCAGATGCCCATGGCGACCTGCGCCGGGAGAGCTTCCTCCACCTCCATCTCGACCGCCTCGACGAGGGCGAGGCCCGGGCGCGCCTGGAGGCCGACCTGAGGCAGGTCTTCTCCGACGTGATCCAGGCGACCGATGACCAGGCCGCCATGCTCGCGCTGATCGACGGGCTCGTCGCGGATTATCGCGGCACCGATGCACCGCTGGCCCGGGACGAGATCGACGAGGCGGCGGCGTTCCTCGCCTGGCTGCGCGACGGGCATTTCACGCCGCTGGGCATGCGCGCCCATGGGCTCGACGGACACCAGCACGAGAGCCTCGGCCGCACCGCTCTGGGGCTCCTGCGCGATCCAGCGGTCGAGGTCCTGCGCCTCGGTCGCAGCTTCGTCGACATGACGCCGGAGATCGCCGCCTTCCTCGAGGGCCCGCATGCGCTGATCGTGACCAAGGCCAGCGCCCGCTCGCGGGTGCATCGTGCGGTCCATCTCGACTATATCGAGGTCAAGCTGTTCTCAGCGGGGGGCGAGCTCTCGGGGGAATTGCGCATCGTCGGCCTGTTCGCCGCGAGCGCCTACGGCACCCCGGCCCGCGAGGTGCCCTATCTGCGACGCAAGGTGGCGGAGGTCACGGCCAAGGCCGATCTCGATCCTACCAGCCATGCCGGGCGCACCCTCATCGACGTGCTCGAAACCTATCCTCGCGACGACCTCTTCCAGATCGACGCGGACCGCCTGTACCGTTTCGCCCTGGCGATCATGAATCTCGCCGACCGGCCGCGGGTACGGGTGCTGTCGCGCCCCGATCGGTTCGGCCGCTTCGTCTCTCTCCTCGTCTACGTGCCGAAGGACCGCTACGACACCACCGTGCGGGGACGCATCGGCGCCTATCTCGCCGAGGAATATGGCGGCCGGCTCTCGGCGGCCTATCCGGATTTCCCGGAGGGTCCGCTGGCCCGGACGCATTTCATCATCGGCCTGTTGGAGAAATCCACGCGCGAACGTGATCCTGCGGCCCTGGAAGCCGGCATCATGGGCATCGTGCAGACCTGGGGCGACGGCCTGAAGGAGGCCCTCACCGAAGCCATGCCGGGCCACAGCGCCCGCATCCTGGCGAGCCGCTATGCGGAGGCCTTCTCCGTCAGCTACCGCGAGAGCTTCACGCCGGCGGTGGCGGTCTCCGACATCGCGATCCTGGAACGTCTGAGCGAGGCGGCGCCGCGCGCCGCCGATCTCGGCCGCCGCGACACCGATCCCGACACGCAGGTGCGGCTCAAGGTGTTCTCGCGGGGAGGTTCGCTGCCGCTCTCGGAACGCGTGCCGGGCCTCGAGAATCTCGGCTTCCGGGTCATCAACGAGCGGACCTACCGCATCCTGACCCCCGAGGCCGAGGCCGGCATCTGGCTGCACGACATGCTGCTGGAGCGCGCCGGCGGCGGGCCGATCGATCTTGCCCGGGTCGAGAGGCCCCTGGAGGCGGCGCTGCTGGCCCTGTCCGACCGACGGGCGGAATCCGACGGCTACAACCGGCTGGTGATGGAAGCGGGGCTGGATTGGCGCGATGCCGCCCTGATGCGCGCCCTCGGCCGCTACCTACGCCAGCTCCGCATCCGCTACGGCCAGGATTATCTCGCCGCGACGCTGAGCCGGCACGGCGCCTTGACCGCCCGGATCGTCGCCCTGTTCCATGCCCGCTTCGATCCCGGCCTGCAGGGCGACCGCACGGCGGCGCAGGACGAGATCCGCGCCGGGATCGAGGCCGCGCTCGCCGACGTCACCAGCCTCGACGACGACCGCATCCTGCGCCGCTTCGTCAATCTGGTGGAGGCGGCGATCCGCACCAACGTCTTCCAGACCGGGCCGGACGGACGGCCGCGGGAGACGATCTCGTTCAAGTTCGCCTGCGCCAAGGTCGCGGCCATGCCGTTGCCGCGCCCCTTCTTCGAGATCTTCGTCTATTCTCCCCGCGTCGAGGGCGTGCATCTGCGCTTCGGCTACGTCGCCCGCGGCGGCCTGCGCTGGTCGGACCGGCCGGAAGATTTCCGCACCGAGATCCTGGGGCTGGTGAAGGCCCAGCAGGTGAAGAACGCCGTGATCGTGCCGGTGGGCGCCAAGGGCGGCTTCTTCCCCAAGCGCCTGCCGCCGGCCTCGGACCGCGCCGCCTGGCTCGCCGAGGGCACCGAGAGCTACAGGATCTTCATCCGCACGCTGCTGGAACTCACCGACAACATCGTCGGCGAGGGCATCGTGCCGCCCGCCGATACCGTCCGCCACGATTCCGACGACGCCTATCTCGTGGTCGCCGCCGACAAGGGCACCGCCACCTTCTCCGACATCGCCAACGGCCTGTCGCAGGAGCGCGGCCACTGGCTCGGCGACGCCTTCGCCTCGGGCGGCAGCCAGGGTTACGACCACAAGGCCATGGGCATCACCGCCCGCGGCGCCTGGGAGGCGGTCAAGCGCCATTTTCGCGAGATCGACGTGGACACCCAGACCGATCCGGTCCGCGTGGTCGGCGTCGGCGACATGTCCGGCGACGTCTTCGGCAACGGCATGCTGCTCTCGCGGAGCCTGCGGCTGATCGCGGCCTTCGACCACCGCGACATCTTCCTCGATCCCGATCCCGACGCCGCGGCGAGCTTCGCCGAGCGCCGCCGCCTGTTCGATCTCGGGCGCTCCTCCTGGGCCGATTACGACCGCGCGCTGATCTCGCGCGGGGGCGGCGTCTTCCCGCGCAGCCTGAAGACCGTCCCGCTCTCGCCCGAGATCCAGGCGGCCCTGGGCATCGACCGGAGCGAGGCGTCGCCTGCGGAGGTGATGCAGGCGATCCTGAAGGCGCCGGTGGATCTCCTCTGGTTCGGCGGCATCGGCACCTACATCCGCGCCGCCAGCGAGACCGACGAGGAGGCGGGCGACCGCGCCAACGACGCCGTGCGCATCACCGGGGCGATGCTGCGCGCCAAGGTGATCGGGGAAGGCGCCAATCTCGGCCTGACCCAGCGCGGGCGCATCGAGGCCGCGCGCGCCGGCATCCGCCTGAATACCGACGCCATCGACAATTCGGCGGGCGTCAACACCTCCGACGTGGAGGTGAACATCAAGATCGCCCTGATGACGCCGGAGCGCGACGGGCGCCTCGATCCGGAAGCGCGCAACGCGCTCCTCGTGACGATGACCGACGATGTCGCCGCCCTGGTTCTGCGCAACAACCAGCTCCAGACCCTCGCCCTGTCGCTGGCCCTGCGTCGCGGCGCCGGCGAGACGGGCTTCGCCATGCGGGTGATGCAGGCGCTGGAGGCGGAAGGGCGCCTCGACCGCGGCGTCGAGCTCCTGCCCGACGACGCGGCGCTCGGCGACCGCCTGCGTCGCGGCGAGGGTCTGACCCGGCCGGAATATGCGGTGCTGCTGGCCTACGCCAAGCTCTCGCTCTACGATTCCCTCCTCGCGAGCCCCGTGCCCGACGATCCGTATTTCGACCGGGAATTGCAGCGCTACTTCCCGCCGGCGCTCAAGCGGCAGTTCCCCGACGCGGTGAAGGGCCACCGCCTGCGCCGGGAGATCATTGCCACCGCCCTCTCGAACATCATCGTCAACCGGGGCGGTCCGACCCTCGTCACCCGGCTCATCGACGAGACCGGGGCCGATGCGGCGGCCATCGCCAAGGCCTATGCCATCACCCGCGACGCCTACGGGCTGCTCGAACTCAACCTCGCCATCGACGGGCTCGACGGGACCATCCCGGGCCAGGAACAGCTCGGGCTCTATGCCGAGGTGCAGGACCTGCTCTCGAACCGCATCGTCTGGTTCATCCGCAATCTCGATCTCTCGGGAGGGATCTCGCCGATCGTCGCCCGCTACCGGGAGGGGGTGAGCGCGGTGCTGGAAGCGCTGCCTAAGGTGCTCGACGACGAGGCCATGGCGGCGATCGAGGCGCGCAGGGCCGATCTCACCGGCCGGGGCATGGCGGATGAGCCCGCGCGCCGGCTCGCCAGCCTGAAGGCGCTGCTCTCGGCGCCCGACATCGTTCGCGTCGCCGAGACCGACGGCCATTCGCTGCCGGAGATCGCGGCGACGCACTTCGCCCTGGAACAGGCCTTCCGCCTCGACGACCTCACCGCCGCCGCCCGCAAGGTGCCCATCGCCGACACGTTCGATCACGTCGCCCTGGAACGGGCGGTCGCCGGCATGTCGACGGCTCATCGCAGCCTCACCGCCGAAGTGGTGGGAGATGTCGGCGCGGGGGCGGAGGCCGTGGCGGCCTGGAGCGAGGCGAAGGGCCCCGCGCTCAAGCGCATCCGCGGCGCGGTGGAAGCCATCGCCTCTTCCGGCCTCACGGTCTCGAAGGCGGTGGTCGCGGCGAGCCTCCTCGCCGATCTGGCCCGGCGCCCGTAACGCGGGACGGTCTCCCGGCCATAACGGCCGGAAGACGCGAAACCTCACGGGATCGGCCTTCCAAAGACCATCGTCCGATTTCGCAGGCGACCGGAACGCGCCGCTCGAACGAAGCTGGGAGCAGTAGGAACATGTCTTCGAAGAGGGAGACAAAAGAGCGCCTCGCAGAACGGGCACGGATGGCATGGGTGAGCGTTGGTCCTTTTACAGCTCGCTTCCTTCTCCCTGATGATCTCTGGACCGAGATCGCCCCGCTTCTGCCACCGGCCCGAACCCGACGGATCGGGATCACCGGCACGACAGCGTGATGAGGGCAGCAATCCTCGATGCCATACAGCCTTTGCGGAGCGGTCGGAGGGGACGATCTTGACGCCGGCCGGACGGGCTGCACGCCGACACAGCCTATGAAGTCCGACAGCGTCGACACGATTGCCGGGCGCAGGGGATCGTGCCCCGCATCGCACGTAAAGGCATCGAGAGCGGCGAGAAACTCGGCCGCCGCACTGGGTCGCGGAGCGCAGCCACGCCTGGTTCAACCGCTTCCGCCGCCTGCCAGTCCGCACGAGCGCCGCGCCGAACCGTAAGGAACGCTCAGCGACATCGACGAGGCCTTCACTGGCGTTTCAGTGAGCCTCATCGCTCGCAACCACTGCAGACGGTTCGGCTAGGCGCTTTAAGCGTGCGGTCGATCCGTGCAAGCCACCAGTTTGGGTCACTCATGGGGCGTAGGATGCGCTCGACCGAATAAAATTCTGGCGCGGCCGGCACTTATGGGACGCTGAGTAGAATTTCAGCGACGATCGTGGGGCCTCATGTAACGCCCAACGGGAATGGTGCCGGATGAGGGGATTGAACCCCCGACCTTCGGTTTACAAAACCGCTGCTCTACCGCTGAGCTAATCCGGCATTCCGACACCGGTCCCGGTGCCCGTTCGATCCTCGCCCGAACCCTACGCTCTTCCGGCGGGTGATCGGCGGGCTTCACGCCTCGAGGCGATCCGATCGCAGGGTAAGCTGCGCCGGATCGATCCGTTAGCTACCAGCCGGGCGCAAGGCATTCAACCGCCGATGACGCGGGCCCGACGATCGAGCCGGACGTGCGCGGGCAGGACATCCCGCGGACAGACGTCCGCGCGGGGGCGATGTGCCTCTCCCGATGCTGTCGGCGGGACGAAATGTGGGCTGTCGGTCTTGGCAACAAATTAATCTGTCGCCGGCATTCTCGATGATGAACCGGCGAATCTGGGACGGGTGGGAAACGGCATGCATATCGTCATCGTCGATACGAGCCGCGTCGTCCTGAAGGTCGTCGCCGGGCTGCTCGAACCGCAGGGCCATACGGTCGACGTCTTCACCGATTCGCAGGTCGCTCTCGATTTCGTCACCTACACCCCCACCGTGCGCGTGATGATCACGAGCCTGGAAGTGCGCCCCTTGAGCGGCCTCGAACTGTGCTGGTCGGCGCGGCTGATCGCCGAGACCAACCGGCCGCTCTACGTGATCACCATGTCCTCGGCCCGCAATTCCCGGAATCTCGCCGAGGCCCTCGACAGCGGCGCCGACGATTTCATCGAGAAGCCGCCCGGCGCCGAGGAACTCCATGCCCGCATGCGCGCGGCCGACCGGCTGACGACCATGCAGAGCGAACTGATCCGCCTCGCGGAAACAGATCCTCTCACCGGCCTCCTCAACCGCCGCGCCTTCCTGCAGCGCGTGCGGGACGCGTCCGACCGCGTCGGCAAGCACGGCGCCATGTCGGCGATCCTGGTAGATATCGACCATTTCAAGCGCATCAACGACGAATACGGTCACGATGTCGGCGACACGGCGATCCAGAGCGTCAGCAGGGTCATTGCCGACGAGGGGATCGTGGGTCGGCTCGGCGGCGAGGAGTTCGGCATCGTGCTGCCGTACCGGTCGATGGCCGATGCCGAGGCCCTCGCGTCGCGGCTGCGCCTCCTCGTCGAGGCCATGCGCATCCGCGGCGCGCGCACGCCGATCCGGCTGACCTGCAGCTTCGGCGTCAGCGAATGGACCGAGAGCGACACGATCGAAGCCATGATCAAACGGGCCGACATCGCCCTCTACGAGGCCAAGACCACGGGCCGCAACCGGGTGATCTCCGCCGCCTCCGACCTCCTCCTCGCCCGCGCCGGCTGAATCCGGGCGCGATCCCGTTTCGGACCGTCGGCAGGGCCGCGATGTTTCTCCGCGAGACAGTCCCGCGCAGCATCCGGATCGGAACCACCTGTCTTAACCAATCTTGCGGGCTTTCACGGCAGATTTTTACAGGATTCTCTTGAGTCTCGGCGGATTCCTATAGCATTCTTGATTAACGAGATCATGGAACAGGATTTGATCTGCTCTTGACCAGCCTGGTCGCGACGTTTCGCGATGGGACAGAAGGGGGAGCGGCAATGAACCAAGCCGTTGGGGTCTTGATCGTCGACGAGCCAGTCGGGCTCGGGCCTGTACTGCGTGCATTCCTGGAGCATGAACCGAGCCTCCACACGGTGGGCGAGGCTGACCTGCCGCTCGGCGGTCCGGGCACCGAGACCGTCGTCGCCCTGGTCTTCCTGCCCGAAGGCATGGCCGAGGGCGGGATCGCACAGATCACCGCGCTCAAGCGCCATCCGCGTCTGCGCGTGCTCGCCGCCTTCCAGAGCCTGGGCGCCGAGGCCCTGCGCGCTCTCCTGGTGGCGGGTGTCGATGCCGTGATCGCGCAATCCGCCACCCCGCGTGAGATCAGTGCCACGATCGTCGCCCTGGCCCATTCCGCCGCTGCGGATAGGGAGACGTCCGGCGTCGCGGAGGCCGGCGAGGGGCTTACGCCGCGCGAGGCGGAGATCCTGCGCTTCCTCAGCGCCGGGTTCAGCAACAAGGAAGTGGCCCGCCGCCTCAGCCTCAGCGTCCGCACCGTGGAGACGCACCGGCTCAACCTGCGCCGCAAGACCCAGACGGGACGCCTGAAGGACCTCGTCTGTCTCGCCCGGCAACTGGGCCTGGCCCCCGTGGTCGATAGCGAGGCGCCGCGCCGCAGCGGCGGGGAGACCAGCCTCCACGGCCGTGGGCCGACCATGGAAGCGATGGCGCGCCATTGACGGGGCGCGGCGGGCCGGCGCGCGCGGGATGATCCGGCCTCAGGCCGGGTTTCCCTCCAGGGTTTCGGTGACGGCCGAGAGCGGTCGTTTGGGCTTGCGATGGGTGTCCTCCCCGCGCAGGGCCTCTTCGAGGGGCTCGGGGCCTTTTCGCAGCAGCTTGGCGAGGTAGTAGCTGCCAAAGCCGAAGATGATCGCGTAGGTGACGAGGAAGCCGATCAGCGAGGCTGTCACCGCGTTGACGGTGAGGGGCGAATGCGCATCCGCCGTGCGCATGTAGCCGTAGACGATGTAGGGCTGGCGCCCGATCTCGGCGGTGAACCAGCCGAACAGGACGGCGCCGAAGCCCGAGGGCGTCATCAGCATCGCCGCGTTCAGGAACCACCGGTTCGAGTAGAGGGTGCCCTTCCAGCGCAGGTAGAGGCTCCACAGGCTCAGGCCCAGCATCGCCATGCCGATCGCGACCATGATGCGGAACGAGTAGAAGACCGGCCAGACCGGCGGCCTCTGGTCCGGCGGCACGTCCTTCAGACCCGGCACCACGCCCGAGAAATCGTGGGTGAGGATGAAGCTGCCGAGCCTCGGGATGCCGATCTCGAAATCGTTCTTCTCCTCCTTCATGTTGGGGATCGCGAACAGCAGCAGCGGCATGTCGGCCTGCCGGTCCCAATTGGCTTCGATCGCCGCGAGCTTGGTCGGCTGCAGCTTCAGCACCGCGAGGCCGTGCGCATCGCCGATGAAGATCTGGATCGGCGTGCAGATCACCGCGAACCACAGGGCCATGGAGAGCGAGATCCTGGCGCCCGCGACCTTCTCGGCCGGCTCCTTGCGGGCGCGCAGGATCATCCAGGCCGACATGCCCGCCACCGCGAAGGCCGTGGTGAGGAAGCAGCCGAGCACCATGTGGGCGTAGCGGATCGGGAAGGACGGGTTGAAGATCACCTGCCACCAATCGGTGGCGATCGCCCGCCCGTTCTCGACCACGAAGCCGGCCGGAGTCTGCATCCAGGAATTGGCCGAGAGGATCCAGAACGCCGAGATCAGGGTGCCGAGCGCCACCATGCAGGTGGAGACGAAATGCAGCCGGTCGCCGACCCGCTCCCAGCCGAACAGCATGATCCCGAGGAAGCCCGCCTCCAGGAAGAAGGCGGTGATGACCTCGTACTGGATCAGGGGCCCGAGCACGTTGCCGGTGAAATCGGAATAGCGCGACCAGTTGGTGCCGAGCTGGTAGCTCATCACGATGCCGGACACGACGCCGAGGCCGAACGAGACCGCGAACACCTTCACCCAGAACCGGTAGAGGTTCCGGTACATCGGGTTGCCGGTCCACAGCCACTGGCCTTCGAGCCGCGCGAGGAAGCTCGCCAGTCCGATGGTGAAGGCCGGGAAGATGATGTGGAAGGCCATGGTGAAGCCGAACTGGATACGCGAGAGCGTGAGCGCGTCGACGTCCATGGCGATGTTCCCGAAAGGCGGCTCGTTCGCGATCGAGCCTGGAATTGATCCAGCCTAGAACACGTCTCGCCTCATCCCAAGCGCCGCGTCGCCGCAAGACCGGCAACATCAGCGACCGGTCGATCGCCTTGCCGCCGCGTGGCGCTCCCAAGGGCGGGCTCTCCCGGCTTCGTCGCGCCCGTCGCATTCCGGCCTGCGGAGCAGGTCTCACCACGCGATTCCACGGCATAGCGGACCGGGGAGATGCAGCCCGCGAATTAATCATCGGCTCACTCAGTATCCAGTACGTCTTTGCAGTCGAACGCCATTGATGCATTGTCCATTAGAGCGGTTCCATCAATGAAAGTTGATCGGCGAGACTCGGAGGGTGCGATGATCAGATCCATCATGTCACGCAAGCTTACCGGCCGGCAGAAATCCACCCTTCGTCATTTCGCCCATCGGATCGGCAAGTATAAACCGCGCGAGATCGAGCGGATGATCGACAGCATCATCGTCAACGATGGTGCGAAGACGTTTCTCCAGATCGGGGCCAATGACGGTTATTATTCCGACCCGCTCAATCTCGCGATCTTCTCGCACAGGATCGAAGGCACATTCGTCGAACCGCAGACCAATTATCACCGGGCCTTGCGCAACACCTATGCCGGTTTCGGCGGGATGACCTTCCTCCGATGCGCTATCGCGCGGCAGGCCGGAACTATGACCATGTATACGCTGGATTGCAGCAGCGGTCGGCTTCCGGGATGGGCCTGCGGCGTCGGAACCCTATCCCGCGAGCAGATCCTGAAATCGGGCGACCAGATTCCGAACATCGATGCCTACATCCGCTCGGACGAGGTCAATTGCATCACCGTGGACGAGCTTCTCGCCCGTTCGACGACCGACGATCCCGATATCATCGCCGTCGATGCGGAGGGGTTCGACTACGATATCCTCTCACAGTTCGATTTCGCCAAATTGTCGGCCAAGCTCGTGGTCTACGAGAGCGACAGCATGAAGCCGAGCGATGCCGCCTCCCTCGGGCGTGTCCTGACCGATGCGGGATTCGCGCTGATCGAGACCGGTCAGGATACGATTGCCCTGCGCCGGGACACGCATACCTTCCGCGCGTCCAACGCCGGCAAGGTAGCCATCGCCGCCTGACGCGGCGAGCCCGACCGGGAGGCGGCGCGCAGGCCCCGGTCTACGCCGCCGCCAGGGCCTCAGACTTCGCCGATCGGGAGCGTGGCTTGCGCGCCGCCGCCTTCCCGGCCGCCTTGGCTTTCGTCTCGGTCGAAATTTTGCGCTTGGTCGCAACCCGACCCTTCGCCTGTTCGAGACGGGCCCTCAGCAGCCCAAGGACCGCGGCCTCCTCGGGTTTCAGCCGGGCCATGTCCTCGCGCAGCTCGTCCTCCACCGCGTCCGTGACCTGGAGCAGCAATGCCCCCTCCAGGTAGCCGTCGAGGACCTCTGGGTGGATGTAGCACTTGCGGCAGATGGTCGGCGTGTTGCCGAGGCGCGAGGCCACGCTCTCGATGGCCGCACGTAGGTTCTTCTTGGCCTTGGCCTCGCTGTCGAACGCCTCGAATTCCTGGAGGGCGAGGGCCGCGAGCACGGTGCCGGCCCAGGTCCGGAAATCCTTGGCGGTGATGTCCCGGCCGGTGATCTCGCGCAGGTAGGCGTTGACGTCGGCCGAGGTGACGTCCCGCCGCTGGCCTTCGTCGTCGAGATACTGGAACAGCTCCTGCCCGGGCAGGTCCTGGCAGGACTTCACGATCCGGGCCACACGCCGGTCTTTCACCGACAGGTTCCACATCTTGCCGCTCTTGCCCTTGAACCGGAACGTCAGTTCGGCGCCCTCGACCGTCACGTGAGGGTCGCGCAGGGTGGTGAGCCCGTAGCTCTTGTTGGTGCGGGCATAATCGTCGTTGCCGACGCGGATGAGCGTCGCTTCCAGCAGGTGGACGACGGTGGCGAGCACCTTGTCGCGGGACAGGCCGCGCAGGCTCATGTCCTTGTCGACCCGTGCACGGATGCCGGGCAGTGCTTCGGCGAAGGCCATGATGTGCTCGAACTTCGTCGAGTCGCGAGCCTGCCGGAAATCGGGGTGGTAGCGGTACTGCTTGCGCCCTTTGGCGTCCCGTCCCGTGGCTTGGATGTGGCCGTTGGCGCGGGAGCAGATCCAGACGTCGGTATAGGCCGGCGGGATCGCCAGGGACCGGATGCGCCGGAGGACCTTGGGGTCGCGCACGGGCGCCCCCTTTGGATCGCGATAGGAGAACCCGGTGCCGCTCTTGCGGCGCGTCAGCCCCGGCCGATCGGCATCGACATAGGCGAGGCCCGCCTCGGCGGCGGCATCCCGCGGATCGGCGACGACACCGTCCTCATCGCGATCCACCGCCATCCTGCGCCTCCCTTCGGTTCTGGGAACGGTCAACCGGCCGGGCCCGGCGCACGTTCCGGCCCCACCCGGCGGCGCGATGTCTCGCCGCTTCCATTCCGCTCGACCCGTCCTGGTCCGCCTCGGGCAGCGGCGTGCTACAGCGCCGTCCATGGTCACGCTGTCCCCGCCCTCGCCCGCACCGACGAATCGGCTCGTCTTCGTCGTCACCGAGGATTGGTTCTTCGCCTCGCATTTCCTGCCGATGGCGCGGGCGGCCGTGGCCATGGGATTGTCCGTGGCGGTGGTGACCCGCGTGCGTGCGCATCGCGCGGTAATCGAGGCGACCGGCGCCCGGGTGGTCGAACTCGAAGCCGAGCGCTCCAGCCTCAACCCCATGGCGGCGGGCTATGCGGCGGGCCAGCTCGCGGCGATCCTGAAGGGGCTCAAGGCCGACATCGTCCATTGCATCGCGCTCCGCTCGATCCTCGTCGGCGGCACGGCGGCGGCGATGGCCGGCATCCCGGCCCGAATCTACGCCCTGACTGGGCTCGGCCTGATGGGCGCACGCAGCGACGTCACCGGGCGCATGGCCCGGCTCGGCCTGCGCCAGCTGATCCGCGGTCCCCTCGCCTCGAAGAAGACCCGCTTCCTGTTCGAGAACCCGGACGACGCACGGGCCCTCGGCCTCGACCCGGCCGATACGACGGTCACCATCGTCGGCGGGGCCGGAATCGATCCCGCCCTGTTTCCTTCGGCGACGCAGCCGCCCTCCCCTCCCCTGCGCATCGCCATCGTGGCACGGATGCTCTGGTCGAAGGGCATCGATACGGCGGTGGAGGCTCTGCGCCTGGCGCGCGCGCAGGGTACGGCCGTGGAACTTTCCCTCTACGGCGCGCCCGATGCGTCGAACCGGCGGGCGATCCCCGAGGAGACGCTGCGGGGGTGGAGCCGCGACGGCGTCGCCTGGCACGGCCCGACCCGCGACGTGACGCGCGTCTGGGCGGAGCACCATGTGGGATGCCTGCCCTCTCGAGGCGGCGAGGGCCTGCCGCGCACGCTGCTGGAGGCGGCCTCCTGCGGGCGCGCCATCCTCACCACCGACGTGCCCGGCTGCCGGACGTTGGTTCGTGACGGGATCGAGGGTTTGCTGGTCCCGGCCGACGATGCGCCGGCGCTCGCCGCCGCGATGGTCCGCCTCGCCGCCGACCCTCTCCTGACCGCGCGCATGGGCGGGGCCGCACGCCAGCGCATCGTCGAGGGCGGGTTCACCGAGGAGGCCGTGACCGAGGCGGTGGCCGGCATCTACGCGGAGTTGATCCGCGCGTGACGCAATCGGTCGATCCCCTTGCCTTCATCCGTGCCAATACTCGGCTGCTGCCCGTGCCCCACGCGCCGGAAATCGTGCTGCATGTCGCCGACGAGGCCACCGATCTCTGGCAGAAGACCGAGGATGAACTCGACGCGATCGGCCTGCCGCCGCCGTTCTGGGCCTTCGCCTGGGCCGGCGGACAGGCCCTGGCCCGCCACATCCTCGACCAGCCGGACTTTGTGGCCGGGCAGCGCGTCCTGGATTTCGCGTCCGGTTCCGGTCTGGTGGCGATCGCCGCGCTTCTCGCCGGCGCGACCCATGCGACGGCCAGCGACCTCGACGCTTTCGCCATCGCCGCCATCGGCCTCAATGCCGAGGCCAACGGCGTCGGCGGGCGGATCACGCCCGTCCTCGACGATCTCATCGGCTCGCGGCCGGCCGATCTCGGCGCCACGGTGATCCTCGTCGCCGACATCTTCTACGAACGGGACGTGGCGGCCCGCGTCACCGGCTGGCTGGCGGCCCTGCACGGGCAGGGCGCCACCATCCTCATCGGCGATCCCGGCCGCTCGTATCTGCCGCGGGACCGGCTCGACATCCTGGCGACCTACGAGGTCCCCGTGAGCCGCTCCCTGGAGGATGCGGAGATCAAGCGCAGCAGCGTCTGGCGCTTCCGAGACTGATGCCGCGTTCAGGCGCGTGATGGCGGAGCGAGCGCGTCACCCGCTCCGGCCCGTCGTTCAGCCGCGCATGCACGTCTTCAGGTAGGTGTGCATGTCGGGCTTGGCCGTCTTGGCCGCTTTCGCCTCATCGATACAGGCCTTGCGGGCGTCGACCTTGCAGGTCTTCATGAAGGTCTTGAGATCGTCGCCCTTCAATCCCTTCGCCACACCGTCCGTACGACAGCTGCCGAGCTTACCGGCCAGGGCCGCCGAGGCCGCTGTGGCCTGAACGCCGGCAAGTCCGCCGACGACCCCGAGGACGAACAGGAATCTTGTCATCGAACGCTTCACGATCGACCTCATTTCATTGGAAGACAGGCATGTCGAAGAGGATCGGCCGACCATTCCGGATCAGTAGCCGCGGTAGAAGGGGCGCGGAGCCGCACGATAGTAGGGACGCCCATAAGGACGGACGTATGGCCGTCCGTAGGCCCGGCGCGCTCCGTAACCCAGGGAGCCGTTGCCACGGCAGCGGCCGGTGAAGCGGTCGGGGTAGTATCCCAGGCCGCAATAGCCCGCGACTTTCGTCACGAGGCCGTTCTCAACCACGCCCGTCATCGGGGCAGCAGCCAGGGGGGCGGCTTGGACCGCGCCGCCGATGCAGATGGAACCGGCCACCAACGCGACTACCGACATGATTCGAATCGTCATCGTCATCCTTTCGAAGCTACATCCGACGAGAGGCCCACCAGATGATGGCCGCGCGCCGAACCGGTAGAAAGCCTATGGCTTCCTGAATGTGTCCTGAGAGCTGAACCCGAGGGGGGCGCCGCCTTGGAGGTAGCGCCGAGCTCGGCGGCTCCGCCCCCTTCGATGACGCGCTGGCATCCGTCCCGGGTGCTCATGCAGGCCGTTCTGCCCTCTGCGGCGGAGATTGCCCAGGCAATTTCCCGTGATCGACGGGCGTCGGTTTCAGAGGTCCGGGCGCGCAGCTGAACCGGTTCCGGAGGTCTGAATCCGGTCGAAATCGAGCAGCGCGGTCTGGATCACGATCTGGGTCCGGCTGATGACGTCGAGCTTGCGCAGGATTTCGGAGACATGGGCCTTCACGGTGGAATCACCGACCTGAAGCTCGTGCGCGATCTGCTTGTTGAGCTTCCCCTGCCGGATCATCAGCAGCACGCGCAATTGCTGCGGCGTCAGCCGGGCGATGCGCTCCGCGAGCCTGGTCGCGGGGGCGGCGAGGCTCGCCCCGGGACCCGAGAGGGCAGCGGGCACCGACAGGCCTCCGCCGAGCACGTCGGCGATGGCCCGGGTCAGCGTCGCCTTGTCGACGGCCTTGGGCACGAAGCCGGCGGCCCCGTGCTGGAGCGCCTCGCGCATGATGCGCGGATCCTCGAGACCGGACACGACGAGGATCGGCACGCGGGGGAAACGCGAGCGGATCGAGACGAGGCCGTCGAAGCCGACGACGCCCTGCATCGTGAGATCCAGAAGGACGAGATCGATGGTGCGATCGGCCGCCAGGATCGCCATGGCGCCGACGATACCGTCGGCTTCGAGGATTGCCGATTCGGGAAAGGCCGATCCGATGGCGCTGGCCAGCGCATCGCGGAAGAGCGGATGATCGTCGACGATCAGGAGATTCATGGCCGCCGTGCCCCCCGCCTTCCCCGTCCGCAGCGAACCATCGCCGGCACCGTGCCGACCGGCATGCCGTCAACGCCGCGGTCAGATCAATCGCCGACGGCACCAAAGTGCTGGAAATGTCAGCGGCGGCGGGAGACCTCGCGATGGGCAGGGTCGGCCATCGCGGAATATCGAAGCGGCAAGGCCTCCCGCAAAAACCCGCTTGCGAGAACTTACTTGGCGGTGATCTTGAACCCCGTCTTGTCGACCTCGCTCCGGACCATCGTCTTCGTTTCCGGAGGCGAGACCGACCATGCCACAGCGCAGATCAGGCACATCGCGGCAAAGCTATAGGCGAGCCCATGCATCACGCCGACGAACCCGAGGACGAGAGGGATGAGCGAGAGGGAGAGCGAAATCGTTGTGCTTTCCGTCAAATAATAGACCGAAAAAAACGCGACCAATGTCATGACAATGGCCTTGACGAAATTAGGCACTTCGATCTCCATCTTCGATAGGTCGGCGCGCTACCAGAAATTGATCGATGCCTGATCTTTCAACCGAACGATTCCTGGTCGCTTTCGACCGCCACGCTTATTGTAAAGCCCTTGAATTGGGAACAGCCCAAGGTGAGACGGCCCCGTCCGTAGGGGCGGCCCTCGGCCATTCGATCCGGCGACCTCGCATTCCGACACCCCATGCCGTCGCGGAACCACGCAACTTTTCTGCCAGAAGGCGAACCGGATCGCGCCCCCGAACTGACGATGCCGCCCTAACGATAATGCATGACGCGTTCGTACTCGGCTTCGGGCAATCCATAGGTGTCCCCCGCCGCCTCGATCAGCACGCCACGGTCGCGAATGCCGATGATCCCGCGCTTGGCCGTGACGCCACCGGCCCGGATCAGACGCTGCAGTCCCATCGTCGTGCCGGAGCGCCTGATCCCGAGCATCAGGGAGACGAATTCGTGGGTGAGAGGGAGATCCTCGCGATCCGAGCGGTCGTGGCACATCAGCAGCCAGCGTGCGAGTCGCTCGTCGATCGTGAATCGGCCATTGCAGATGACGGTCTGCGCGACCTGCACCGAGAAGGCATGGGCGAAGCGCAGGAGATGATTCTGCAGGCTGGTACTTTCGGCGATGGCGGCGAGAAGCCGTCCGGTCTCGATGCGCCAGGCCCGGCACGGAATCTGGACGAAGATCTCGTTCGGCGAACGATCGATGCCATGGATGATGGCGAGGCCCGTCATTCCTTCCGGGCCGATGACGCCGGCCTCGAGCCGTTCGCCCGCCGACGTCCGCGCCACGACCGACACCACGCCCGGCTCCGGAAAGAACACATGGGGGATCGGCTGGAGCGGCTCCTGGACGACGTAACCCTGCTCTAGCGAGACCCGCTTGAGATCGGGCGCGAGAAGCGCGAATTCCGCTGCCGTCAAAGTCGTGAGAAGCCGATTCCTGACTGCGCCCTGATCGAGATCGTGTTTCATGATCTCCGCCTGTCTGCAGGCGGGAGGAAAACTCTCTCAAACATCCGAGGCCCGGAATCTTTCGGATGGCTTCTTCACCCTACCCCCGATGACGCGGAAAACAAAATCAATAAAAGAGGGCGTCAATGTACGCTCGGCGACAATCGAGCCTGTTGGCTACGCCGGAAATACGATGCTTCTATATGGCGGCCAGCCTCCCCCGTGCCGATTTTCATGATCGGGGACTTGACCACGCCCGGGATGTCGATCGCCAGGGGGCTCGTCTCCATTCGCCCGAATACGAAACGATGGAACGGTTGACGCGACCCCCGTCTTCCGATCGAAGACCGACAGTTCGATGCATCATGCGATACGATCGGAGACAAAAACTAAGGCAATGGGATGTACGAAATGGTACATTGACGTCCATCTTCGTCGATGACGACCAAAGGATAGTCGCTTCTTTTGTTTGCACCACACTTTGTTCATTTATGCTATATCGAAATCGCGACAGTCGACGAGCGGTGGAAAAGCTGAAACGTCGTCGCTCCGGGGCAATTACATGCTGGTTCCATCCAAAAGATACGTGCGCAACGGCCTGCTGTCTGTCCTGCGCTCCGACGATTATGCCGCGATCCAGTCCGCTATCGAGCCGGTGGCACTCGGGCGCAAGGACGTCCTCGTCCAGCCGGAGCAGCCGCTGACCCACGTGTATTTCTTGGAGCGTGGGGTCGCCTCGGTCGTGGTCGGCACGCCGGAGGGAAAGCGCATCGAGGTCGGCATTGTCGGACATGAGGGTGCGGCCGGTCTGCCGCTCCTGTTCGATGTCGATTCCACGCCGCACGAAACCTTCATCCAGATAGAAGGTGAAGCTTTGCGTATCGGCAAAGCCGCGTTTTTCAGGGCCCTCGAGCAGATTCCGGCATTCCGCAAGGTGATGCTCCGATATGCTCATGTCTTTCAACTTCATATGGCATATACGGCATTGTCGCATGGCAGCTATACGTTGGAGGAACGGTTGGCGCGCTGGCTCCTTATGTGCCACGACCGGGTGGATGGCGATGAGTTTCCCATCACCCATGAATTTCTCTCGATCATGCTTGGTGTTCATCGTCCCGGCGTCACGACGACGATCCATGTTCTCGAAGGCGCCGGCCTGATCAGGGCGCGTCGATCCTTCATCGAGATCGTGAATCGCGAGAAGCTTCGGATCGTTGCCGGCGATAGTTACGGCGTACCGGAGGCAGAGTACCGCCGCCTGATCACGAATGGCGCTCTCCCGGATTGAGACCTTGTCGGATATCGCGTTGCGAGCGGTATTCTTGCCGGCGATGTACGTTATCGAACGATCGGATCGAACTTTCGGCAACCGACGACGTTTTTGGCATCGAACGTTGGATATCGTACGAAGATCGTAGGAAGCCTTACTCGCCTTCGCTGATCGGCGTACTGGTCATCTACTGGCGGCTATGTGTCGTCGGAGCGGCCATCCTTTTGCCGGGGAGGCTCACATGCGAACGAGTACGTGCGGACCGATCGTTCCAGTGGCAGCGTCAAACGTCGTTGGGTCCGATGCCTCATCCATTTCGCGCGTCACCGCATTCGGGCCCTCCCGGCGTGCTTTCCGCATGGCGAACGGTCGCTCTGAAACCGGATGTCCGGGCGGAAGCAGAGAAGGTGTGCCTCTTCACGATATGTCGAGGACATCGTTGTTGAAACACGGGATTCTTGACCGGTCGGACGCAACCCGATCGGAGTGTTTTACAAAAGATAATCATTTTTCACAGGTCAAAGGCGTCCTTTGGACGATAAAGATCGGCATGGGACCTTTCGGTCGGAAGCGTCTGCTGCAAAAGCTACTGCCCGGAGCGCTTCTCCGATGCCGTTCGATGATTACCGCATAGAGTATTAAGACAGTGTCGCGACATAGAGTATCGAATATTGAGGGCGCTTCGTTTAATCCGCTCATCCGTAAGCTTGAGAATTTCGTGGTCTTGAGCGAGACTGACAGGGACGTCCTTCATCGGATTGCAGCGAGCGCGCGCGATGTCGCCGCCCGCACAAATCTCGCGCGCGAAGGCGATGCCATCAGTGACATCGTCCTGATCACCGAAGGGATCGGATGCCGGTTCAAGCAGCGCACCAATGGTGCGCGCCAGATCACGGCCTATCTCGTGCCCGGCGACACCTGCGATCTCGAGATCACCTTGTTGAACCGGCTGGATCATACGATCGCGACCCTCTCTGCCTGCAAGGTCGCGCGCATCAGCTCAACGGCTTTGCAGGAGATCATCGCGAACCATCCGGCAGTCGCTCGTGCGATGCGGATTTCGGCCCTGATCGACGAGTCGACCTTGCGGGAATGGCTGGTGAATATCGGCTGCCGGTCGGCCCTCGAACGGATCGCGCACCTCTTCTGCGAGCTGCTCACACGGCTTCGTGCGGTCGGCTTGGCGACGGAAGACAGTTGCGATCTCCCCATGACCCAGCACGAGCTCGCCGACACGACGGGGATGACCACGGTGCACGTGAACCGGTCGCTGCAGGAATTGCGGCGCAGAGGATTGATCGAGCTGAGAGGCAAGAATCTCAAGATCCTCGACTGGGCAAGGCTAAAATCCCTCGCCGAGTTCAGACCCGGCTATCTTCGCGTGGGAGAGCATTCCGGCATATAGGACATGCCGTAGGCATCGGGATCCCAGCCGTGCAGGGCCGATTCCTACGGCAACCTTTCATGAGACCTGCGCGGCTTCACGTTGGCCGTTTCGCTCGCGTGATCCGTCGGAGGCACCGCCTGGCGTCGTGGCGTGGCCGGTCCGATATCGCGACGGGAACCGATCGCCGCGAATCTCGATGAGTCTCGGAGGGGCTTGAGCTCGAACCGCTTGCGGCTTCGAACGCGCCGTTCAAGCACCTGCGGTTCGCGGTTTCTTCGCTGGTTCGGAAGGCGTAGGCCATACCGGGAACGAGGTTTGCCGCGGAAGGAGAACGGTATGCCACGCTACTTCCTGAACCTGCGGGATGCCGACGGTCTCCATCACGACCTGGAAGGAGACGAGTTCGAGTCCATGGGCGACCTTCGCGACGACGTCATGATCAGCGTAAAGCAGATCGTCGCCGATGCCCTCGTCGGTGGGTCGACCTTGAGCGATGCTCTGGACCGCTCCTTCGAGATCGCCGACGAGACCGGACGGATCGTCCTGACGGTCTCGTTCTCGGAAGGCGTCGCGTCGCGGGCCAAGGTCTGACACGGATCGCTCGGTCGCGATTCTGCGAGATTCCTGCCCGAGCGCGGCCGAGATGTGCTCCACACGGTTGACCGGGATGGACCGGCCGTTGTGTTGTCCCGGCCGATGATGAAGGGCTTTTGCGAATGACACCGAGGCACGTGCCGACTTCGCCGTTCTCCGATCAGAAGCCGGGCACGTCGGGCCTTCGCAAGAAAGTACCGGTCTTCCAACAGCCTCATTACGTCGAGAATTTCGTCCAATCCATCTTCGATACCATCCCCGACCGGGAGGGATCGACCCTGGTCGTGGGCGGCGATGGGCGCTTCCTCAACCGCGAGGTGGTGCAGAAGACCCTGAAACTCGCCGCCGCCAACGGCTTCGCGCGCGTCCTCGTCGGCAAGGGCGGCCTCCTCTCCACCCCGGCGGCCTCCTGCGTCATCCGCAAGCACGGGGCGATCGGCGGCATCGTCCTGTCGGCGAGCCACAATCCCGGCGGCCCGGACGGGGATTTCGGGATCAAGTTCAACACCGCCAATGGCGGGCCGGCGCCCGAATCCATCACCGCCGCCATCCATGCGCGCACGCGGACGCTCACCGAGTACCGGATCGCGGAGGCGCCCGACCTCGACCTCGACACGGTCGGCGAGGCGCGGATCGACGGCATGGTCGTCGCCATCATCGATCCCGTGGCGGATTACGCGGCGCTGATGCGGGAACTCGTCGATTTCGACGCGATCGCCCGCCTCTTCGCCTCCGGCTTCCGCATGCGGTTCGACGCCATGAGCGCGGTGACCGGCCCCTACGCCGTGGCGATCCTCGAACAGGCGCTGGGCGCTCCCGCCGGCACGGTGGTGAACGGCACACCGGAGGAGGATTTCGGCGGCCACCATCCCGATCCCAACCCGGTCCATGCCCATGACCTCTACGCGCTGATGCTGAGCGCGGACGCGCCGGATTTCGGCGCGGCCTCGGACGGGGACGGCGACCGCAATATGATCGTGGCACCCGGCCTCTTCGTCACCCCAAGCGACAGCCTCGCGATCCTGGCCGCCCACGCCCATCGCGCGCCGGGCTACGCCGCCGGCCTGGCGGGCATCGCGCGCTCGATGCCCACGAGCCGCGCGGCCGACCGGGTCGCCGCCTCCCTCGGCATTCCCGCCTACGAGACCCCGACCGGCTGGAAGTTCTTCGGGACCCTGCTGGATGCCGGGCTCATCACCCTCTGCGGCGAGGAGAGCGCCGGCACCGGCTCTAACCATGTCCGCGAGAAGGACGGGCTCTGGGCGGTGCTGCTGTGGCTGAACGTCCTGGCGGCGACGGGCAAGCGCGCCGATGCCGTCGTGCGCGAGCACTGGGCCACGTTCGGGCGCGACTACTATACCCGCCACGATTACGAGGAGATCGAGTCCGAGAGCGCCAACCGTCTGATGGATGGCTTGCGCGGGCAGATCGAGAGCCTCCCCGGTCGCCGGATCGGCGATCTCACGGTCTCCGCGGCCGACGATTTCCGCTACGTCGATCCGGTCGACGGCTCCGTGACGGCGCAGCAGGGCATCCGCATCAGCTTCGCCGAGGATGCCCGCGTGGTCTACCGGCTCTCCGGCACCGGCACGGCGGGCGCGACCCTGAGGGTCTATATCGAGCGTTACGAGAACGCTCCCGACCGCCTCGACCTGGCGCCGGACAGCGTCCTCGCCCCGGTGATCCGGGCAGCGCGCGAGATCGCCGACATCGCCGGCATGACGGGCCGCAGCGAGCCCAGCGTGATCACCTGAAGACGAGCGGGACACCGCCCTTCCCGCCGATGCCGCACCCCGGGAACCGCGTTTCGCGCAACCCATTTTCCTAAAGATCTCGGGTGATCGCCGGCCGGGCCATGGCCGCGCCCCCTTCTCTCACAGATGGGACAGGCATGAAATTGCAGGGCAAGCGCGCGCTCATCACCGGCGCGGATTCCGGGATCGGCCAGGCGGCGGCCGAGTTGTTCGCGCGCGAGGGCGCGGATGTCGCGATCACCTACAATACCGATGCGGAGGGCGCGCGGGAGACGACGCGCCGCGTCGAGGCGGCGGGGCGCAAATGCCTCGTGATCCAGAACGATGTCGGCGACCCGGCCTCCGTCGAGGCCACTTTCGAGCGGGTAGCCGAGGAGTTCGGTGTCCTCGACATCCTGATCAACAATGCCGGGCAGGCCATGAGCGGCATGCCCGTCGCCGAGATGGACGACGGCAAGCTCGAACAGATCCTGCGCGTCAACCTGATGGGGCCGGTCTTCTGCGCCCGCGCCTTCATCAAGGTCCGCCGGGCCAATGGCGGACGCGGCAAGATCGTCATCGTCTCGTCGGTGGCCCAGCACCTGCCGACGCCGGAGAGCGCCCCCTACGGCATGTCGAAGGCCGGCGTCGGCTCCCTCTGCCGCAGCCTGTCGCGGGAGCTCGCCGAGGACAGGATCAACGTCAACAACGTCGCCCCCGGCCTCATCGAGACTCCGATGACCAGCGACCGATTCGAGAACCCGGACAAGCTCGAGAATTCCCTGGCGCACATCCCGTGGCACCGGGCCGGCCAGCCGGACGAGATCGCCAAGGCCATCCTCTACCTCGCCTCCGACGACGCCGATTACGTCACCGGGCACACCCTGGTGGTGGATGGCGGCCTGACCATGCAGTGGGGCGGCGCCTGAACCGTCGCTCCGGAGCACTCACGAAGAAGGGCCGGATCGTCGTCGATCCGGCCCTTCCCGTATCCAGCCGCGACCGGCGGACTATGCCGCTGGCGGCGCGGTCGCTTCCACTGCGGTGAAGTCTTCGAGGATCTTGTAGGTGTGGTCGGCACCGGCCGGCACGAGCCAGGAATCGCCCGGCTCCAGCGTCACCGTCTCGCCGGCGAGCACGAGTTCCGCGCGGCCGGAGATCACGTAGCCCACCGTCTCGTAGGGCCGGCTGGCGCTCGGCTTGTCCTCGGTCGGCGGCTCCTGGCGCCACATCCGCAGGGCGACCTTCTCGCCTTTGGTGAGACTGATCTCGCCATGGGCGCCCTCGCGGGCGGTCTTGCTGGATACCTTGATGGTCATGGCGTTTGAAATCCGTTCCTTGTCCTGTGGGAATCCAACCGGGCAGACCCGGCGTCGTTCCCACCGGTGAGGCGCGCATCCCTCAGGCGCGATGCCCGAGGAACGCCTCGGCCGAGCGCAGGGCGAGCGCCATGATGGTCAGCGCCGGGTTGGCGGCCAGCGAACTCGGGAAGGTCGATCCGTCGCTGATCCAGAGGTTCGGGATCTCGAAGCTGCGTCCGTAGGGATCGACCACCGCGCTGTCGCCGCTCCTTCCCATCCGGCAGGTCCCGATCGTGTGGGCGACACGGTCGAGCACCCAGATGTCGGTGGCGCCCGCCGCCTCCCAGATGGCCTTTATGGTCCGGGTCGCGTGAGCGTTGAGTCTGTCCTCGTTCGCGGAATAGCCGAAATCTATCCGCGCCTTGCGCATCCCGAGCGCGTCGGTCTCGTCGGCGAGCCTCAGCACGTTGGCATCGCAAGGCAGGGTCTCGCCGTTGATCCCGATGCCGGCCATGTGGTTGTAGCGATCGAGATGGTCGACGAGGGCCCGACCCCATAGGCCGCGCCCGCGCGCCACCGAGTTGCCCCAGGTCAGCGGTTCGACGCCGAGGCTCTGCATGAGGTAGCCGCCGGCGAAATCGGCATCGCCCGGTCGGATCATGTCCTCGCTGATGAGCGAGGAGGGATAGCCGCGGTTCATCCGCATCTCGGGCTCGAACGTGCCCCAGACCTGGGTCGCCACGTGGCCCATGTAGTTGCGGCCGACCTGGCCGCTGCCATTGGCGAGCCCGAGATGGAGGAGGAGCCGCGGCGTCTCCACGGCTCCGGCACTGAGAAAGACGGCGCCGCAACGCTGGCGATGATCGATGCCCCCGTGCCGGTAGATCACCGACGTGATCCGACCCTCGCGGTCGCGCTCGAGCCCGTGCACCCGGCAATCCGGGCGGATCTCGGCGCCGTCGGCCACCGCCTGCGGCAGATAGGTGACGTCCATGCTGGTCTTGGCGCCGTTCCGGCAGCCCTGATGGCAATAGCCGCAATTGATGCAAGCCCGGCGAAGGCCGCCGCCCTCCTGGGAAAAGTCGCGCGAGACCACGGCCGCCGGCGAATCCGTCGTGCGGATGCCGAGCCTGTCGCAGGCCATGGCCATCACCTGAGCCGGCGCGTTGCGGGGGACCGGCGGCAGCGGATAATGACGGTCCGGGTCCCACGGGTAGTCGGCGGGGCCGGAGACGCCGATGAAGGCCTCGACGCGCTCGTAGAACGGCAACAGCGCGTCGTAATCGATCGGCCAGTCGACGCCCATCCCGGTCTCGGTATGGAGAAGCAAGTCGCGCCGGTCCGCGCGCGGGGTGAAGGCGCCCCAATGCAGGGTCGAGCCGCCCAATCCGGTGCCGCTGTTGTTGGCGCCGAAGGCCTCCGGGGTCGAGCCGCCGCTGAGGCGCTCCTCGGTCCAGTAGATCTCGTCGGCGAGGGTCTCGTCGAAGGCGAAACGCGCCGGATCGAAGTTCGGCCCCGCCTCCAGGGCGACGACCTTGAGTCCCGCGGCCGCGAGGCGGGCGAGCACCGGCGCGCCGCCGGCTCCCGTGCCGATGACGACGACATCGACGCTGTCGGTGGTTGCGTAGCGACGCATCGCGTCGAGCTTCATCGTCCGTCCGTCCCGAGCGCCACGGGCTCCCACGGTTCCGACTCGCCGATCCCGACCCGCTCGAAGCCGGGCAGGCGCTGGACATCGGCGCCGCCAGCGCCGATCCCGGAAAAGCCGATCCGGGCGAGGCTCGCGGGATGGGCGAGATAGGTCCGCACGACATCGCCGCGCAGATCCTCGAACCACAGGCTCATCTGCTCGGCATCGAGCCCATCCTCCGGCCTGTCGGGGTAGAAGGGCTCGCCGGACGCAACCCCCGTCAGGAGCGCGTCCTGCGCGGCGACGTCGAGGCCGAGGAAGGGTGATCCATGGACGGATCGCGCGGCGGCATCAAGGGTGCGCAGGGCCGCGCGGCAAGCCTGGGAATCGGCCGGAAGCTTGGCGAAGCGCCAGCCGTCACCCGCCCCGGCGGCGAGCCGGGCCTCGATACGCGCCGCGATATCGATCCGGCCGATGCTTTCCTGCGGCAGCACCCTGTCCACCACGGCGCGAAGCAGCGCGAGTTCGACCGGATCGAGACATCCGGGCTGGTAGGCCGCGTCGTCGGGCTCGGCGCGGGCGAGGAGCGCCTCGCGCAGGCGCGTGTTCACCCGGCCGGATTCGATCAGCGCGCGATAGGGCTCCGACACCTTCGGCGCCTCGGATTTCGTAAGCGGCTCGCCGGCGACGAGGCCCGCGATGAGGCCGGCCACGGCCTCCGGCCGCTCCAGCGGCAGCAAATGCCCGGCGCCTTCCAGGGCCACGAGCCGGCCATGGGTCAGATGCGGCAGGGTCAGAGCTCGCTGGGCGGCGGCACCGAGATCGGCATCCTCCGTCCCGCCGACCACCACGGCCGGAATGCGCAGAATCCCGATCCGGTGGCTCCAATCCTCCCGCGATCCGTGGTTCAGCCAAGCCGTCCAGGCGGCGGGGGAGGCACGAAGCACGTCCTCGATCGCGCCGCTCCGCAGGGGTTCGGCGAGAGGAGCGCCGGTATTCCGGTCGATGAACTCCGCCGCCTTTGCAAAGCGGGTCGCCGCGTCGGCGGAGATCCAGCCCATCATCTCCCGGCGCTTGTCGTCGGACATCGGCTCGGGGCTCGGGGGCGACCCGCCGAGCAGCAGCAGCCCGGCGAGACCCGCCAGATCCGCTGCCCCGTCCTCGGCGCGGCGCGCGAGGGCCAGGGCGACCTTCGCGCCCATGCTGTGGCCGGCGAGATACCATCGTCCTCCCAATCCGGCGGCGGCGATCCGACCGGCCACGTGATCGGCCATGGCCTCGACGGTGTAGCCGGACGTTTCGGCCGCGTCGCCGAAACCCGGCAGGTCGAGGGCGACGACGCGAGCGACCCCGTCGAGCCGGGCGGCGATGGGCTCCCATTCGCGGGCGCTTCCGCCGAGAAAGTGCAGGCAGACGATCGCGGGGGGAACACCGGCGACAGGATCTGCGATGTCCGGTCTGGCAACGGGAGAGTTTGGCATGCCTTCCGAACTCGGGCGCATGTCCGACCGATCAAGACCGTAATCCCGGCTCCGGCTTGCGGCATGGCGTCCGACCCGATGCTCGCCTCGACGTCCGACTCGGCCGCCGAATTTGGACGCCGGCTCGAAGACCGGTTTGGCAGCGGGACATCGCCGTCGGAAGGGGAAGTCCCGACATGGCCCGGCCCGTGCGGGCGCGTCCTCTTTCAGCGGCATCCGCATCATCGCGCGGCGGAAGCGGAACAAACGCCTTCAACCTGGACTTTCGCCTGTCGATCTTCGCGAGTATCGGAGATTGGCTGCCCTCGTCTTACCTGACCGTGCGGGACCCGTTAAGCTGTTGCGGTGCATCATCGGGTCCCTACCCATTCCTCGCAGAAAGCCCGTTTCGTGCCGACCCGGCCGCCTTTTCAATCCTCCACCGACGCATCGACCTCCTTGCCGACCCTGCGCCGCGGGTCGCAGTTGCATGAGACCGAGCGCCGCCTGAACGCGGTGCTCAACAATGCGTCGGTGGCGATCTTCCTGATGGATGACCGACAGCACTGCGTCTACATGAACCGCGCCGCCGAGCTGCTCACCGGGTTCAGCGTCGGCGAGGTGCTCGCGCGCGACTGCCCGCTGCACGACATCGTCCACCACACCTATCCCGACGGACGGCCGTTTCCGCTGGAGGAATGCGCCATCGACCGCGCCTTCCCCGAGAACAACCAGGAGCGCGGCGAGGAAGTGTTCGTCCACAAGGACGGGCATTTCTATCCGGTCGGCTTCACCGCGAGCCCGATCCGGGACGATACGGCCAAGATCATCGGCACGATCATCGAAGTCCGCGACATCACCGAGGAGAAGGCGGCGGCCGAGCGGCAGAGGCTGCTGACCAACGAGTTGAACCATCGGGTGAAGAACACGCTGGCCACCGTCCAGTCCATCGCGGCGCAGACCTTCCGCAACGTCGCCGACCAGCAGGCCCGCGCCGTGTTCGACGCCCGCGTGACGGCACTGTCCAACGCCCACAACGTCCTGACGGAAGCCAACTGGGAAAGCGCCAGCCTCGTCGGCGTCGTCGAGCGCGCGATCGCGCCCCATGCGCTCGCGGAGGCCGACGCGACGCGGTTCGAGCTCGCCGGGGCGGATACCAGGCTGCACCCGAAGGTGGCGGTGACGCTGGCGATGGCCCTGCACGAGCTGATGACCAACGCCGCCAAATACGGCGCCCTCTCGGTTCCCGACGGACGGGTGGCGGTGGCGTGGACGCTGGCCGATGTGGAGGGGCGCGAACAGCTCTCCCTCACCTGGACGGAGACGGGCGGCCCGGAAGTGACTCCGCCGACGCGGAAGGGTTTCGGCTCGCGCCTGATCGAGCGGCAGCTTCCGCTGGAGTTCGACGGCAGCGCCGCGATCGACTTCGCGCCGACGGGGGTCGTCTGCCGGCTCGAGATTCCGCTGACCGCCTTGGGATGGCATGGGCAGGACATCGTGGCGGGGCGTCCTGCCGCATGAGCATCATGATGGGACGCCGCGTCTTGCTGGTGGAGGATGAGAGCCTGGTGGCGATGCTCGCCGAGGACATGCTGCTCGATCTCGGCTGTGAGGTCGTCGTCGCCATGCGTCTGGATCAGGCCCTGAAGCATCTGCAGGCGACCGAGTTCGACTTGGCCGTTCTCGACGTCAATCTCGGCGAGGCACGCAGCTATCCCGTGGCCGACATCCTGTTCGAACGCTGCATCCCGTTCCTATTCGCGACCGGTTACGGCCATGTCGGCGTGGAGCCGGCCTATCGGAGCGTGCCGGTGATGCAGAAACCGTATCGGAAGGAGCAGATGGAGGCGCTGCTTCAGCATCTCCTCACCTGCGAGGCGATCCCGCAGCGGTCCGATTCCGGCGCCAGAGCGTTCCCCTGCGGCTGCACGCTCGGCTCCAAGGATTCCGGTCCGACGCATATCCGGGCGGATTGAAGCCGGTCCAGTCGAGCTAAAACTTGCTGGTCATCGGATTTTCGCGAAATGCGGCATCCGCCTCCGGGCCGTCGCCTAGCGGAAGTCGGGCGGGGTATCCACGGCCTGAAGGCCCTTCAGCGAGGCTTCGAGGGTGCAGACCACACCGGACGTGCGATAGTCGAGAGAGACTTCGCCGCCGAAATTGCCGGCGAGGCCACGTCCGATCAGGCGCGTGCCGAACCCCGTGCGGGTCGGCGGCGTCACCGGCGGCCCCCCGGCCTCGACCCAGCGCAGCAGCACCTGATCGCTGCCGTCACCCTCGTTTCTCCGAATCTCCCAGACGATGGTGACGCCGCCCTCGTCGGTGGAGAGTGCACCGTATTTGGCGGCGTTGGTGGCGAGTTCGTGGAGGATGAGGGCCAGCGACATCGCCGCCTTGGCGCCGACATTGAGGGCCGGCCCACGAAGCGAGAACCGGTCCGGCTTGTCCTTGTGAGCTTCCAGGGCACTCTCGATCAGGGTCTTCAGGGGCGTATCGCCGAGCGACCCGCCCAGCAGCAGGTCGTGCGACTTGCCGAGGGCGATCAGGCGCCCGGCCAGCACGTCCTTGGCGGTGGCGATATCGGTGGCGTTGCGCATGGTCTGCGTGGCGATGGATTGCACCATCGCCAGCATGTTCTTCATGCGATGACTGAGTTCGAGATTGAGCACGCGCTGCTGCGCCTCCGCCTCGATCCGCGCGATCGCCGCGCGGGTCCGGTCGGCGACGTTGCGGACGAAGCCGATCTCCTCGGGCGTCCAGGCATGGGGGACGTCCTTCACGATGTAGAACAGGGCCACGAACCGCCCGTGCTCCATGACGGGCAGGTTGACGAGGGACCGTGTGCTGATGGCGGCGAGCGAGGCCGCATCCGCCCTAGTGAGCGGATCCTCGGCGGCATCCTCGATCAGGACGACCTCCCCGGTCTTCAGCGCGTCGATATAGGAACCGTATTCGCGGAACTGGTGAAGTCCGTCGATGCGGGGAAGGCCGGGCGCCGACCAGCCGCGCCCGACGAGGATGGTCTCGCGCTCTTGGTCCACGGCGCCGTAGCCGGCATGGGACAGGCCGAGGGTGCGGCCCAGGATCTCGGCCGCGGCGAAGGAGATCTCGACCGGATCGCCGAGGTGGCGGAGGCGGTCGCCGAGTTCCGCGATGGCAATGCGGCGGGTCTCGCTCCGAGTCCGTTCGGTGACGTCGAGGAAGAGGCAGCTGAATCGCTGACCGCTCTCGTGGCCCGCGCGGACCTCGAAGGTCCGGGCGAGGCCCGGCACGGTGATCTCGAAGAGGGTCGGCTCGCCAGTCTCGACGACATCGGCATAGGTCTCGATCAGCCAATCCTCGATATCCGGCACGAGGTCGCGGATGGTCCGGCCAACGGCGTCCTCGGGCAGGCCCGATTGCCGGGCGAAGGCCGGATTGATCTCCAGGAACCGGTAGTCGCAGACCCGCCCCGCCTCGTCGCGGATGAGTTCGCCGAGGAAGAACCCCTCCTGCATGCTGGTGAACAGGCCACGCCAGCGCATCTCGCTGGCGCTTATCAACTGCTCGGCGGTCTTCTGGACGGTGATGTCGCGGGAGACCGAGAGCAGCCGCTCGGGGCGGCCCTCGGCATCAAGGATCGGCGTGACCTGCACGTCCCACCAGCGCGGGTTTCCCGCCATCGTATCGGCGACACCCTGAAAGTGCCCAATGCCTCCGGCCTTGGCTGCCTCGATGGCCGCCAGGGCGTCGGCATTGCCCTGATCATGCCAGAAATCCGGCCAGGGGCAGCCCTTGATCGCGTTGAAGTCGCTGACCTCCATCACGCGCATCCCACCTTCGCTCATGAAGGTCAGCCGGCTGTCGAGGTCGAGCACCTTGATGCAGTCACCGGAGGAGGCGAGGACGCTGCGCATGAATTCGGCGTCGGTGCGCTGCTTCTGGCTCGCGAGGCGCTGTTCCGTGCGGTCCCGCAGGATCTTGATGAACCCCTCCGGACGATCGTCCTCGTTCAAAAGCGGCATCATCTCGCCGAGGCCCCAGAACAGGGCGCCGTCCTTGCGCCTGTGCCAGCGCTCGTCGCTGGCGCGGCCATGCAGCAGCGCGGCCCCCATCTCCTGCTCGGGAAGGCCGTTCTCGACGTCATCCTGCGTGAAGAAGATATGGGCGAGCTCGCCGCACATCTCCGCCTCGGACCAGCCGAGGACCCGCTCCGCACCCGTGTTCCAGCTCGTCACCCGTCCGGACAGGTCCATGGAGATGATGCCGTAATCGACCGCGCTCTCGAGGATCGCCTTGTTGAGCCGGTCGCCCTCGCGCTGCTCCCGAAGGGCGCGGCGCAGGTCGAGCAGGGCCATCACCTGCCTCGCAAGCGTCCGCAGGATGAGGATCTGTGCCGGATTCAGACTGTTCGGCTTGGTGTCGAGGACGCAGAGCGTACCGAGGGGGATGCCCTCCGCCGTCTGCAGCGGCACGCCCGCGTAGAAGCGCACATGCTCGGCACCGGTGACGAGGGGATTGGCGGCGGTCCGCTCGTCCCGGGTCGTGTCGGGGATCACGAACACGGGGTCCCCCTCGTGGACCGCATGGGCGCAGATGGAGGAGGTGAGCGGCGTTTCGCGCTGGCCGAACCCGGTCTCGGCCTTGAACCATTGCCGGTCGCCGTCGAGCAGGGAGATCAGGGAGATCGGCATGTCGCAGGCCGCCGACGCCGCCTTAACGATATCGTCGAAATCGGCCTCGCTCTCGGTGTCGAGAATGCCGTAGCGCGCGAGGGCCGCCCGCCGGTCCGTCTCGATGCCCGCGCTAGTGTCGTCGTGGTCCACAGAGCTCTTCCCGCCCGTCTTCGTCTCGTTCGGACAGAACAGCCGAGATCTGCCGGTTCATGCGCCGAAAGTCCCGACCCAGCAACCGGGTGCGAGATGGTGTGCGCCATGGCCCATAGCAACGTCGATCATGGTCAAAGCTGGGCGAAGACGAGCGGTTTCGTCCACTGGCGGATCGAGGGCGATCGACATGGGCATGTGCGCTTTCTGCGCCACTCTCCGGATGCGGTCTGGCACATCTCCGGGAGAGGCAGGATCCGTCGCATGACGCGCGATTCGCCCGTCACGCGGCCGCGTCGGAGACCCCGCCGCCGCGTGCCGGATCGGAATTCCTGCCTCGGCCGATCTCGGCCGCGATCCCGGTGGAGGCCAGGTTCTTTCCCTTCGCCTCGATCTCGAAATCCGCCCAGGCGAGGTGACAGGCCACCAGGGCGTTGAGGGCCCGGTTGCCCATCAGCTGCGAATGAGCGGCGATGTCCCGCCAATTGTGGCCGGCGGCGACCAGCGCCGCGTAGTCGGGCAGCCGGTCCGGGTCGTGCCCTTCCAGCAACGCCTCGCGCGAGAGGCTGACATTGGCGATCGGGCGGGTCCCGCGCCAGGATTCGCGGATGCGGGCGATCCGGGGAACGTCGGGCTCGATATAGGAGCCGCCGCTCTGGACCCAGTGATGATGCAGGTCGAGGACCACAGGAACGTGGTCCGCCAGCTCCAGGACCGTATCGAGGCCGAAGGCGTTCTCGTCGTTCTCCACCGTCAGGAGATCGCGCGCCGTACGTGAGAGCTTCGGCAGGCTGTCCCGGAAGCCTGCGATGCCGGGGTCGCGGGCACCGACATGGATGTTGATATGGGCGCCATGCGGATGCCAACCGGCGCCGTAGCCCATCATCGCCATCAGCGCGGCATGGTATTCGAGTTCCTTGATCCCCTTCCGCTCGGCATTCGGGTTGCGCGAGGCGATGACGCAGAACGGCCCGGGGTGAAAGCTGAGGCGGACCCCACTGTCCCGCGCGCCCTCGCCGATCCGCGCCAGACCAGTCTCGACGAGGTCCACCACATCGGGTTCGGCATAGATCCCGCGGGCCACGTGGTGGGTGTAGCCGGGCAGGACGTTGCTGGCGATCCGCAGGAGCCGCTCCAGCGGCGGCCGGGCCGCGACCCAGGCTATCTGACGCTCCAGCGCCGCGAGATTGTGCCGGGCGATCCCCTCGAGCTTCGCCCGCCTCGCGGAGGGCGCGAGCCCGTCGAGATGGCTCATGGTGGTGTGCGACAGGTTCATGTGGAGCGTCGCCTCGCGGGCGGCCTTCAGCGTCTTGAAACGGGCGGGGTCCCCTTCGAGCACGAAGGTGCAGCAGAAACCGAGACGCGGCGTGTCCATCATCATGGGGGGATAACGGCGTCGTCCCGCTTTGGTCTCGCGGACCCTTGCGCGTACCGGGGGCGGTGCAATGTCCCATCCGATCGTGCGGCACCGAGCGTCCCGTGAGGGCGCCACTTCCTCACGAGATCCTCACGCGAAACCAGTCCGTTGCTGCTCGATCCTTTAGGCGGAACGGCCCAGGTTTCCGGCGCGGTCCTCGCATCGGATCGCGCGAACCCAAGACAGGCCATGCCCCGAGCCCTTCAGCTCTCCCTCCCCCAGATCGCGGCCGCGCCGCCTCCGCCTCATAGCTTCATCGTCGGGCAGGACCGCCAGGGGCGCTGGGTCGCGGTGGAGATCCATGGTCTCGGCGGCGGCCTGTTCCGGAGCTGCCGGGACGCGGTCCATTACGCCGCCGGCGAGACGCCCTGCCGGCCCGAGGCGGTGCCTCTGTCGGCGGAACGGATCGAGTTCCGCCTCGGATCCGGCGCGGACAAACCGGGTGGCAGCGCCCCGGACACGGTCACCGAACGGAATCGCGTCCCGCATCCTCAGGCGCCCGCATCCTGTAGCCGACCCCCGTCTCGGTGAGGAGGATGCGCGGCCGCTCCGGGTCCGCCTCCAGCTTCTGGCGCAGGCTGCGGATGTAGACCCTCAGGTATTGCGGGTCTGACGAGGCAGAGACCGCGCTCATCAGCTGCGAATGGGTCAAGGCCTTGCCCGCATGCTGCACGAACACCCGCAGGAAGTCGTATTCGCGCGGCGTGAGCTTCACCTCGGCACCGTTCACCCGCACGATCCGGCGAACGAGGTCGACGCTCAATCCGTCGACCTGGAAGACCGGCAGCTCGCCCTGCTGGGCGAGCTGGTGGCGCAGGGCCGTGCGGATGCGGGCGAGGAGTTCGCCCATGCCGAAGGGTTTCGTCACGTAATCGTCGGCGCCGAGATCGAGGGCTTCGACCTTGCCCGGCTCGTCGTCGCGGCTCGACAGGACGAGGACCGGCAGGTCGCGATGTCGCTCGCGGATGGCGCGCAGGAGGTCGTGCCCGCGCATGTCGGGCAGGCCGAGATCGAGGATGGCGAGGTCCACCCGCTCGCGCCCGAGGAGGTCGAGGGCGGTCCGGCCGTTGGGGGCCTCGACGATGGTGTAGCCCTGCGTGGTCAGGCCCATGCGCAGCAACCGGCGGATGGGCGGCTCGTCGTCGATGACGAGGATGGTCAGGCTCATGCGGCAAGCTCCGGCCCGTGCCTCGGGTCGTGTTCCGGTGCGGGAACCGGCAGGTGCAGGGTGAAGACGGCGCCGCTCCGGTCGGTGCGGTTGGCCGCCTCGATACGGCCGCCCATGGCATCGATGAAGCCACGGGAGATCGCCAGCCCCAGACCGGTCCCGGCCCGCACGCGGTCGCCCTTCCGGACGCGGTAGAAACTGTCGAAGATCCGCTCCAGATCCTCCGGCGGCAGACCTTCGCCCTCGTCGATGACCTGGATCCGGACGGCGCCGTCGTCCCGCTGGGCGCGCACGCTCACGGTGGAGCCCTCGGTGGCGTATTTCGCAGCGTTGTCGAGGAGATTCACCAGCACCTGCTCGAACAGGACCGGGTCGAGCCTGAGTGGCGGCAGGCGCGCGGCGATGTCCAGATCGACCCGGTGGCCGGACAGGATCTTCTCCATCCGTCTAAGGGCGGTATCGACGATCTCAGCCACGTCCTGCGGGCCTACATTCGGCACCACGGCGCCCGCCTCCAGCCGCGTCATGTCGAGGAGGTTGACGATGAAGCGGTTCAGCCGCTCCGCCTCGTCGATGACGGTGGCGACGAGCTCGACCTTGGCGGGCGGGTCGAGGGCCTCGTCGAGGTCGCGCAGAGTGCTGGCCGAGCCGAGGATGGCGGCGAGCGGCGTGCGCAGGTCGTGCGAGATCGAGGTGAGCAGGGCCTGGCGCAGGCGGTCGGTCTCGGCGGCCCGCTCGGCCCGGTCGAGATCCTCCACCAGGCGGACGCGTTCGATGGCCAGCGCCCCCTGGTCGGACAGCGAATCGAGGAGGCGCCGTCCCTCCGGCGTGAGGAGCGGCCCGGTCCCGTCCGCGTCGAGGCCAATCACCGCGAGGATGCCGCGTCCCGTTCGCAGGGGCAGGAACAGCCGCCTCGCGCCGGGCAGGGTATCGGCACCGCGGCCGGCGGGGCGCTCGTTGTCGAAGGCCCATTGCGCGGCGGCGATGTCGGCCTCGTCGAGGAAATCCTCCGGCGGGTAGCCGGCCCGGACCGTGACCGAACCCGCCTCGGGCATCAGCAGCACCACACGGACCTTGAGCATCGCCGCCGCCTGGAAGGCCGTTGCCCAGAGCACGTCGTCGAGGGTACCGCAGGCGGCGAGCTTGCGGCTGAACCCGTAGAGGAGCTCGGTGTCGCGGGCACGGGCCCGCGATACCACCGCCTCCTTGCGCGAGCGCGCGGCGAGGTTCGAGACCAGCACCGCCACCAGGGTGAAGAGGCAGAAGGCGGCGATGTTGGTCGGGTCCGCGATGGTGAGCGTGTAGACCGGCGGCAGGAAGAAGAAATTGTAGGCGAGCGAGGCCGCCACCACCGCGACGAGGGACGGGCCCAGCCCGTAGCGCACCGCCACCGCCAGCACCGCGGTGAGGAGGACGAGATCGGCGTTCTCGACGCCGACGAAGGGCTGGAGCGCGAGCCCGAAGCCGAGGGCGATCCCGACGGCACAGATGGCGAGGAGGAAGGGCCATGGCGCGATCGGGCGGGCTGGCGGGGCGGTCCGCACGGCCCTGGCGGCCACGGGGACGTCCTCCACGGCCTCGCCGGCGATGACATGGACGCTGATCGCTCCTGAGCGCCGCACGAGGTCGTGCACCACCGAGCCGTTGACGATCTCGAACAGCCGCGAGCGGTCCGACTTGCCGACGACGACGTGGTTGGCGTTCGCCGCGCGGGCATAGGCGAGGATGTCGTCGGCGACGCGCCTGCCGCCGGGAATGGTCACCGCCTCGCCGCCGAGCCTGTCGGCGAGCCGCAGGGTATCGGCGATGCGGTCGCGCTCCGCCTCGGCGAGGGCGGCACCGCGCGGTCCTGCCACGGTGAGGGCGATCCAGGGTGCGTGGAGCCGGTCGGCCAGCCGCTTGGCGTAGCGGACGAGGCCGCTTCCGCGCGGGTCCTCGCTGACGCAGACGAGGATGCGGTCGCCGGCTCCCCAGGGGCCCGCGATGGCGTTCGCCTGCATGTGGGTGAGCAGCTCCTCGTCGACCCGGTCGGCGGTGCGGCGCAGGGCGAGCTCGCGCAGGGCCGTGAGGTTGCCGCGGGAGAAGTAGTGCCTGAGCGCCCGCTCGGCATGGCCGGCGACGTAGACCTTGCCGTCCTTGAGGCGCTGGATCAGGTCGTCGGGATTGAGGTCGATGACCTCGATATCCTCCGCCCGCTCCAGGATGCCGTCGGGCACCGTCTCGCGCACGCGGATGCGCGTGATCTGCGCCACCACGTCGTTAAGGCTCTCCACGTGCTGGATGTTGAGGGTGGTGTCGACGTCGATCCCGGCTTCGAGCAGTTCCTCGACGTCCTGGTATCGCTTGGGGTGGCGGCTGCCGGGGGCGTTGGTATGGGCGAGTTCGTCCACCAAAGCGAGGGCGGGGCGGCGGGCGAGAAGCGCGTCGAGATCCATCTCGCCGAGCTCGGTGCCGTGATAGGGGACGGAGCGGCGGGGGATCGTCTCGAACCCCTCCGCCAGGGCCTCCGTCTCGGCGCGGCCATGGGTCTCGACGATGCCGATCACCACATCGGTGCCGGCCTTACGCTTGGCCCGCGCCACCGTGAGCATCTCGTAGGTCTTGCCCACCCCCGGCGCGGCGCCGAGATAGACCTTCAGCCGCCCCCGGCCGCGCTCTTCCCGGCGCGCCGCGGCGAGCAGCGCCTCGGGCGACGGCCGATCCGGATCTCGGCGGAGATCGGACATCCGGGGGAATTCTCCTCGAGAGGGTCTATCGCGATCCGAGATCGTCCAGGGCGAGGTTCAAGGCAAGCACGTTCACGCGGGGTTCGCCTAGCACGCCGAGGAGCCGTCCCTCGATCTTCGACTCCACGAGGGCACGCAGGCGAGCTTCCGGCAGGGCGCGGGCCGTCGCCACGCGGGACACCTGGAACAGGGCGGCCTCCGGCGAGATGTCGGGATCGAGGCCCGACCCGCTCGCCGTGACGAGGTCGACGGGGACGGGCAGTTCCGGGTTCTCGACCTGCCGGGCGTCGAGATCGGCCTTCACGCGGGTCGCGAGGTCGGCGCTGGTCGGGCCGAGATTCGAGCCCGCGGAATTGCCCGCATTGTAGGGCGCCGGCACGGTCTTGGCGGCATCGGCCGGGTCAGCGGCACTGGTGGCGGAGGGCCGGCCCTGGAAATAGCGCGCGCTGGTGAAGGACTGGCCGATGAGGGCCGAGCCGATGGGTTTGCCGTCACGCAGGACGATGCTGCCGGCGGCCTGGGACGAAAACACCAGACCGGCGATGCCGGTCATGGCCAGGGGATAGGCGAGGCCGGTGATGCCGGTGAGCGCGACGATGAGGACGAAAGCGGGGCGGAGCTGGGTGAGCATGACGGTCTCGCGTGGTGTGGAGGAGTGGTTCGGGCTCCCCTTTCCCGGACGCCTGAAGCATCGGCGGACGGTGATCCGGGAACCCGCGCGACAAGCGCCGCGCCAGCGGCTCGATAGGGACGTCGCTGACGTTTCGACGCTTCGCGACTTTTGATGCTGGGCCCCGGCTCACCTTCCGCTTCGCTGCAGGCGGCCGGGAAAGGGGTGCCTCGATCAGGCTAGATGCAGGGCCGTCACGGCCAGATCGATGGCCTTGATGCCGAGGAAGGGGACGACGAGGCCGCCGAGGCCGTAGACGAGGAGGTTGCGGCGCAGGAGTGCACCGGCCCCCACGGCCCGGTAGGTCACGCCGCGCAGGGCGAGCGGGATCAGCGCCACGATGATGAGCGCGTTGAAGATGATCGCCGACAGGATCGCGCTCTGCGGCGAGGCCAGCCCCATCACGTTTAGCGCCTGCAGCTGCGGATAGAGCCCGAGGAACATCGCCGGGATGATGGCGAAGTACTTCGCCACGTCGTTGGCGATGGAGAAGGTGGTCAGTGCTCCACGCGTCATCAGGAGCTGCTTGCCGATGCCGACGATCTCGATGAGCTTGGTGGGGTCGGAATCGAGATCGACCATATTGCCGGCCTCGCGGGCGGCCACGGTGCCGGTATTCATCGCGACGCCCACATCGGCCTGGGCAAGGGCCGGAGCATCGTTGGTGCCGTCGCCGCACATGGCGACGAGCTTGCCCTGCGCCTGCTCCTTGCGGATCAGCGCCAGCTTGTCCTCTGGAGTGGCCTGGGCCAGGAAATCGTCGACCCCGGCCTCGGCGGCGATGGCGGCGGCGGTCATCGGGTTGTCGCCGGTGATCATGACGGTGCGGATACCCATCCGGCGCAGTTCGGCGAAGCGCTCGCGGATGCCGCCCTTCACGATGTCCTTGAGATAGATCACCCCGAGGAGGCGTCCGTCGCGGGCGACGGCGAGCGGCGTTCCGCCGGCCTTGGCGATCTCCTCGGCGATGGACTGGACCTCGCGCATCTCCAGGGAATCGGCGGATGGCTTGTAGGCGATGGCGGCGTTCGAGCCGCGGCTCGCCATGGGCGGCTGCCCGACGCTGGCCACGATGGAATCCACCGCGCCCTTCCGGATCGATGATCCGTCGAGATCGACGCCGCTCATGCGCGATTGCGCCGTGAACGGCACGAAGGTGGCGTTGAGGCTCGCCATGTCGCGGGCGCGGATGCCGTACCTGTCCTTGGCGAGCACGACGATGGAGCGGCCCTCGAGGGTCTCGTCGGCCAGCGAGGCGAGCTGGGCCGCATCGGCGAGATCCTGCTCCGAGACGCCGTGTACGGGGCGGAACTCGGTGGCCTGACGGTTGCCGAGGGTGATCGTGCCGGTCTTGTCGAGGAGGAGCGTGTCGACGTCGCCCGCCGCCTCCACCGCCCTGCCGGACATGGCGAGCACGTTGAAGCGCACCAGCCGGTCCATGCCGGCGATGCCGATGGCCGAGAGCAGGGCGCCGATGGTGGTGGGAATCAGGGTCACGAACAGTGCCACGAGGACGATGAGCGGGATCGCGCCGCCGGCATAGGAGGCGAAGCTCGGAATCGAGGCCACGGCGAAGACGAAGATCAGCGTCAGGCCAGCGAGCAGGATGTTGAGGGCGATCTCGTTGGGCGTCTTGGCGCGCGAGGCCCCCTCCACCAGGGCGATCATGCGATCGACGAAAGTCGAGCCGCTGGCGGCCGAGATCCGCACCCTGATCCGGTCGGACAGGACCTGCGTGCCGCCGGTGACGGCCGAGCGGTCGCCGCCGGATTCGCGGATGACGGGGGCGGATTCGCCGGTGATCGCGGCCTCGTTGACGGAGGCGACGCCCTCGATGACCTCGCCGTCCGAGGGGATGATGTCGCCGGTCTCCACCAGCACCACGTCGCCGACCCTGAGGGCGGTGGCGGGCACGGTCTCGTAATCCGCACCGTTGCCGCGCAGGCGCTTGGCGCTGGTCTCGGTGCGGGTGCGGCGCAGGCTCGCCGCCTGGGCCTTGCCGCGTCCCTCGGCCAGGGCCTCGGCGAAATTGGCGAAGACCAGGGTGAACCAGAGCCACAGGATGATCTGGCCGGAAAAGGCCAGGTCCGGGGCGCCCGTGGCGAGGTCGCGGGCGAACAGGATCGTGGTGAGGATGGCCACCACCTCGACCACGAACATCACCGGGTTGCGGATCATGGCGCGGGGATCGAGCTTCTTGACGCTGCCGACGAGCGCCGGCCCGACGAGGGCGGCGCTGAACAGGCTGGAGGAGGATGGGCGGGTCATGGGAGACTCTGAGGTCCGAGAAGGAGAGGATCGCGTGGGCAGTGCGCATTCCCCTCTCCCGCAGAGGGAGAGGGTGGGTTCGGCTCAACCCGGCACGGCCCGCTCGACGAGGAGGAGCGCGGCGTAGAGGGCCAGCGCCCCGAGGACGACGATGCCGGTGATCGCGAGCACGATGTCGGAGGCGCGTGCTTCGGCGGGACGGGCGCGGCTCGCGGAGCGGGGTCGGGGCCGGTGGCGGCCGACCATCCGCGGCGGCATGGCGTGGCGCATCCCTAGCCTCCCGTCCCGAAGGTCTGGCCGGCGGCACCCGCGAGATGCTCGACGATCGGCCCGAGGGCGAGCGCCGGGAAGAAGGTGAGCCCGCCGACGATCAGGATCACGCCCACCAGCAGCCCGACGAACAGGCCGCCATGGGTGGGGAAGGTGCCGGCCGAGGCGGGCAGGGTCTTCTTGGCCGCCAGCGACCCGGCGATGGCCAAGGCCGGCACGATGACGAAGAACCGGCCGAACAGCATGCCGATGGCGAGCGTCGTGTTGTAGAAGGCGGTGTTCGCCGTGAGGCCGCCGAAGGCCGAGCCGTTATTGGCCGCTGCCGAGGTATAGGCGTAGAGGATTTCGGAAAAGCCGTGCGGACCGGCATTGGCGGGTCCGGCGAGGCCGGCGGCGACCACGGTGGCCAAAGCGGTGAAGCCGAGCATCATCAGCGGCAGGCACAGGATGGCGAGCATCGCCATCTTGACCTCGCGTCCCTCGATCTTCTTGCCGAGATATTCCGGCGTGCGCCCGACCATGAGGCCGGCCACGAAGATCGTGACGATGACGAAGACCAGCATGCCGTAGAGCCCGGCGCCGACGCCGCCGACGATGACCTCGCCGAGTTCCATGTTGATGAGCGGGATCATGCCGCCGAGCGCCGTGAAGGAATCGTGCATGGCGTTCACCGCCCCGCAGGAAGCGGCAGTGGTGACGACGGCGAACAGGGCGGAGGCGACGATGCCGAAGCGGACCTCCTTGCCCTCCATGTTGCCGCCGGAGAGATGCAGGGCGTTCAGCACGGGGCTGCCGGCGCTCTCGGCGGCGTAGACCACTGCGATCCCGGTGAGGAACAGCGCGCCCATGGCGCCGAGGATCGCCCAGCCCTGGCGATCGTCGCCGACCATGCGGCCGAAGACGTTGGTGAGCGCCGCGCCGATGGCGAAGATCGAGACCATCTGCACGAAATTCGACAGGGCGGTGGGATTCTCGAACGGATGGGCGGCGTTGGCGTTGAAGAACCCGCCTCCATTGGTGCCGAGCATCTTGATCGCCACCTGGCTCGCCACCGGCCCGAGCGCCAGGGTCTGCCTTCCCCCTTCCAGGGTCGTGACATCGAGATAGGGGCCGAGCGTCTGTGGGATGCCCTGGGAGACCAGGAAAAGGGTGTAGACGATGCAGAGCGGCAGCAGCAGGTAGAGGGTGGTGCGGGTGAGATCGACCCAGAACGACCCCACCGTCTTCGCCGAAGCGCGCGAGAAGCCGCGTACCAGGGCGATGGACAGCGCGATGCCGGTGGCCGCCGAGAGGAAGTTCTGGTGCGTCAGCCCCAGCATCTGCGACAGGTACGAGAGCGTGGTCTCGCCGCCGTAGGATTGCCAGTTGGTGTTGGTGACGAAGCTCGCCGCGATGTTGAAAGCGAGGTCCGGCGCCACCGCTGCCTGGCCGGCCGGGTTGAAGGGCAGAAGGTCCTGGACGCGCAGGAGCGCGTAGAGGACGAGGAAGCCGAACGCGTGGAACAGCAGCATCGCGCCGGCATAGGCGAGCCAATGCTGCTCCTGGTCCCGGTCGATGCCGGCGAACCGGTAGAGACCGCGCTCCACCGGTTCGACGAGGGGCGAGAGGAGCGTCCGCTCCCCGGTGAAGACGCGGGTCATGTAGCCGCCGAGGGGCTTGACCAGCGCCAGAACGACCGCGCCGAACAGCGCGATCTGGAACCATCCGTTGAACGTCATGGGTGTCGATCCTTCAGAACCGCCGGTCAGAACCGTTCCGGGCGGACGAGGGCGTAGGTGAGGTAGGCGAGCAGCCCGAGGGTCACGAGGGCGCCGAGGGCGAGATCGAGGGTCATGGTAGGGGCGCCCCGTCAGAGCCGGTCGCACAGGGCGGCGTAGCCGGCGCTGAGCGCGAAGAAGGCGAGGCCTCCGGCGAGGAACAGGATGTCGGACATGGGACGCAGGTCTCCGGATCGTCGCGCCGGCCAAACCGCTTCTCCCCACGGGGAGCACACCTGCGGGCGGGCATCCGCCGCGCAGGTCCGGGTTTGCCGACGGGCGATACTGGCCGGGATGCGCGTATGAATTCGAGAGAGGGCGAAGGCCGATTTTATAAGGATGTCATCAAGATCGGCGCCGCGAAGCGGCGGCGGACGGCGGGCCGCCAGCGAAGGTGCCGTTGCCTTGCCGTGCGGGGGTTAGAGTTGACGGCGGACGTCCGGGCTGCCAACCCGGCCGCATAGCGGGTGCGGCCGATCCATCGGCCCGCAGGAGTAGCGAATCTTCATGTCCGATCTGCTTGAGACGATCCGTCGAACCCTCGTGCCGATCCACAAGGAGGGGTATCCCTTCATCCTGATCGGCATCGTGCTGACGGTCCTGTTCGGCTATTTCGCGCAGTTCGCGGGCTGGATCTTCCTGATCCTCACGTTGTGGGTCTGCTACTTCTTCCGCGATCCGGAGCGTGTCACCCCGGTGGCGGACGGCCTCGTGGTGTCGCCTGCCGACGGGCGGGTGAACCTGATCTCCACCGTGCTGCCGCCGCCCGAGCTCGACCTGCCGCAGGAGCCGATGACGCGGATTTCGGTCTTCATGAACGTGTTCGACTGCCACGTGAACCGCGTTCCCGTGACCGGCAAGATCGGCCAGATCGTCTACACGCCCGGCCTGTTCCTCAATGCCGAACTGGACAAGGCCAGCGACGACAACGAGCGCAACGGCCTCGTCATCGAGACCACCCATCGCGGCAGCTCCCTGCGGATCGGCGTCGTGCAGATCGCCGGTCTGGTGGCCCGCCGCATCGTCGGCTGGGTGCATGCCAACGACACCCTGAACGTGGGTGAGCGCTTCGGCCTGATCCGTTTCGGCTCGCGGGTCGACGTCTACCTCCCCGTGGGCACCCGCGTGCTGGTCGGCCTCGGCCAGAAGGCGGTGGCGGGCGAAACGGTGCTCGCCGATCTCGGCGGCGGTCCCGAGCGCGGCTTCCGCCGGATCTAGTCTCGCTCGACGCTCGCCTCGCGCCGCCGGGAAGCCGGCGCTTCGATCTTCCGCGAACGGTGCCTCGTACTGTTCGCCCGGCCTTCAGAGGGCGCCTCATGGACGATCTGTTTCCGCCCTTCGAACCCGATGCCAACGAGCCGAAGCCGCGCCGCTTCAAGTCGGTGCCGTTCCGGATGATCGCGCCCAACATGATCACCCTGATGGCCGTGTGCCTGGGGCTGACCGCGATCCGCCTCGCCTTCGAGGGCAAGTTCGAACCGGCGGTGATCGCCATCGTCGCGGCGGCGTTCCTCGACGGGATCGACGGGCGCGTCGCCCGCATGCTCAAGGGCACGTCGCGCTTCGGGGCGGAACTCGATTCCCTCGCCGATTTCGTCAATTTCGGCTGCGCCCCGGCCTTGATCCTCTACGGCTTCGCCCTGAAGGAACTGCGCTCGGTCGGCTGGATCGTCGCCCTGATCTTCGCGATCGCCATGGCCCTGCGTCTCGCCCGCTTCAACGCCATGCTCGACGACCCCAACCGGGCGGCCTGGAAGAAGGACTTCTTCGTCGGCATGCCGGCCCCGGCCGGCGCGCTGACCGCCATGCTGCCGCTCTATCTCCACTTTCTCGGCTTGCCGTTCGAGCGCTGGGCGGCGCCGGTGGTGCTCGGCTACACGCTCTGCATCGCCCTGTTGGTTGTCTCGACGGTGCCGACCTTCTCCGGCAAGACCATGGGCAAGCGCGTGCCGCGCGAATGGGTGCTGCCGATCTTCCTCGTCGTGGTCGCCGCCTTCGGCCTGTTCATCAGCTTCCCGTTCGAGGCGATGGTGGTGATGGCGGGCGGCTACCTGATCACCCTGCCCATCGGGGCGGCGCAGTATCGGCGCCGGGCGAAACTGGAAGATCGCCTCGCTTCGTCGGCGGAGGACGAGGGCGCGACCCTGCCGCTCGACGCAACCGGCCGTGGACAGAGCGGCACGGCGCCTGTCGAATCCTGATCGCCTCGCCTAACCTCGATTCGGGGCCCTCAAGGGCGGCGTCTCGGGAGGCGATCGGTGCTGGAAGAATTCAAGAAGTTCGCGTTGCGCGGCAACGTCGTCGACCTGGCCGTCGGCGTGATCATCGGTGCCGCCTTCGGTGCCATCGTCACCTCGGCCGTCCAGGACGTATTCATGCCGATCATCGGCGCGGTCACCGGCGGCCTCGACTTCTCGAACTACTACATCGCCTTGTCCTCGAGCGTGCAGAAGGGCGCGGCCTATGTCGACGCCAAGAAGCAGGGCGCGGTGATCGGCTACGGCCAGTTCATCACCGTGGCGCTCAATTTCATGATCGTCGCCTTCGTGCTGTTCCTCGTCATCAGGGCCATGAACAAGCTTCAGACGCAGGAAGAGGCGAAGCCCGCTCCCGAAACGCCGGCCGACGTGAAGCTGCTCGGCGAGATTCGCGACATCCTCGCAGCGAAGCCGACCCTCTGACGTCCGGGCCGCTCGACATTCGCTCCGGGGCTCGATCGTCGCGTCCCGGAGCGAGCATCGTCGACCCTAAGGCGGCTCAGAAGCGGTAGCCGATGCCGCTGCCGACGATCACCGTGTTCATCTCGACCGTGGCGCCGATACCGACGTTTCCCAGAGTGTAGCTGGGAAGGCAGATCTTCTTGACCTCGACATTGGCGTACCAATTGCCGCCGAGATGATAGTCGAAGCCGGCCTGGAGCAGCAGGCCGGCGATGGGATCGACGCTGAAGGCGGTCACGAAGCCGCCGGCGGGGTCGGTCCGGAGCGGTACGGACAGGCTGAGGCCCACGCCGATATAGGGCTTGAACGGCCCGTCGGAGAAAGCATGATACTGGATCACCGCTGAGGCGCCGAAGCTCCTGATCGCTCCGATCGGGATGTCTCCAACCAGCGATCCCTTGATGACCGGCTTGGTCCGGCTGATGCCGGCCTGTCCCGCGACGGCGAGATTGCCGGTGAGGAAATACGTGACGTCGGCGTCCGGCAGGATCATCGCGGGCAACCTCACCGTACCCTCGATCAGATCGATCCGAGATCGTTCGTCGACCGCGAACATGCCGATGACTCGGCCCCGCACCAGAATATCGCCCGCGGCAAAGCCCGACCTCGTCGGAAGCGGCACGCCAATGGGAGAGGTTTCGTCTGCACCCAAACAGATCGAGGAGCCCATCGCCAAGACGATTCCCGCGAGACCCAGATGCCGGATAGCCACGCCCCACGCCGCCCCTTGCCGTCCCTCGGGATGAAGACGCGACCTCCATGATACCGCGGAGATCGATCGGTGGCGTCCGTCGATGGCCTCAGCACGAGGGGAGCCGGTCCTTGTCATCAGATCAGCCTATGAACGAGACAATAACCCTTTCTTACATTTCCTCGAATGAATGTCTGCTTGTCGCCTTCTTGGCTATCGCTCATGTGGCGATCTGATTTCACGGCAGGACAGATCATAGATATGGTTGGCATACTGGCAAATTCGACATATTTGTTTTATATGCATTAATAAAATGGCCTCACTCTCAGCCGACATTGGAACACAGATCAAGCACACAATAATATTTGATATCGCTGAATTCTCCAACACTGTGGCATTTCAGGAATGGCGATCCGCATCGCGGCGTCGGTACGCCCATCGCGTATCGGATGCCCCTCGGTGGCGGAAGCGCCGTCCGTCGCGTCGTCACCGGCGTATAGTGAGAGGTCGGAATCGTGTCCCTTGACGTCGATACGCTTCAGTTTGCGACGTTGACGTCGCGCGGGGCCTATCTGGCCGTGTTCATCGTGGTCGTGTTGAGACAGCGCCGCGAGATCTATCTCTGGCACTGGATCGGTTCGATCCTCTTCTCGGTCCTCACCTCCCTGTTCATGATGAGCGGGCCTTTGGGCGGGTGGATGCCGCTGTCGCGGGGGCTGGTGACCTATTGCGGCTTCGGGGCGAGCCTGGCCTTGGCATGGAGCGGGCTGCGGCTCTTCTATGGCCGATCGGTCGCGCCGTCTCATCTCATGCTTCTGGCCTGGCTACCCGGGCTCCTGCATACCGGGGCATTGCTGGTCGGCCTGTCGCCACGGATCGCCCTTGCGCTCGTCTTCGCGCCCTGCCTGCTGACCACGATCCTGGCAGTCTATGAATGTCTTCGGACGCGCGCGGGTGACCGTCTCTGGTCGCAATACATCATCGTTGCTGCGATGAGTTTCTATGCTCTGAGCTTCGCGGCCTCACTGGCCATTCTCCTGGCGACGGACCTGCCGATGCAGACCGAGGAGGCCGCCCGCATGTCTCTCGCGGTCGATCAGGTGTCCGGCGTCCTGGTCCATTTCGCGTATCTCGCCATGTCGGGCGAACGCGCCAGCCTTCGTCTCGGCCGTCTTGCGCAGACCGATCCGTTGACCGGTCTCGCCAATCGTCGGGGTTTGATCGAGACCCTGCACCAAGCCTGGTAGTCGAAATGGGAAGGGCAGCCGGTCGGCATCCTGATGGCCGACATCGATCATTTCAAGTCGATCAACGACCGTTTCGGGCATCTGAGCGGTGATGAAGTCCTGATCACGTTCGCCGGCCTCTTCGCCAGCACCATCCGCCGAGAGGACATCGCCGTCCGTTGGGGCGGCGAGGAGTTCCTGGCCGTCCTGCCCGGCGCGGGGCCAGAGCAGACCTTGGCCATCGCCGAACGCTTGCGCCTCGCGACCGCCTGTTGCGCCCTCCCGATCGCGGGTCAGACCATGAGGGTCACGGCGAGCATCGGTGTCGCCATGGTGGAGCCGGGCGAGACCGACATCGAACCCGCGATACTCAGGGCCGATGCGGCTCTCTATGCGGCCAAGGCCCAGGGGAGAAATCGGGTCTGCCGAAATAGCCCGGTGCGGAAGGTCGAGAGACGGGACGGGCTCGACGAGGCAGCGTTCGGCACGGATCAACTCGTCGCCTGACGGTCATCGCCTCGGTCAATGCCGCGATCGCGATCGCCGATCGATCAGGGCGTGCAACGGGCCGGGACGGAGTGGACCTCCTTCAGGTCGTCGAGCATCCCGTCCAGGGCCTGTTCGACGGCGACGGTACCCTCTTCATGGGTCTTCAGCCGGGTCTCCAGACGACGCAGCTGAGGCGCGAACTCTTCCGGCACGGCGGGATCGCCGAGGAACCGGGGCGCATCGTCGTTCGTGGCGAAGACGGAGCGCAACTGCTGGCCGAGGTGATCGCGCACCGGCTCCGGCAGCGCCGGATCGACCTCCAGGGAGGCCGGCTTCCCGGGGATCGGAGTATCGATGTCGAAGATGGGATCATTCGCCATGTCGGGTGTCTCCCTCGCTCGAAACCAATAACGGTCCGGGCACGACAAGTGTTGCGCCGTCCGACTCACAAATGTTGGTCGGCTCGTGACGAACCGAATATTTCACACTTCTCCCTCGACGGGGCATGAAAAAAGCCCCCGGTGCCGAGGCGCCGGGGGCTCTGATCGGGCCCGAAGACCGATCGAGGCCGGAGATCAGTCGATGACTTCGACGATGCGACGGCTACGATCGACCAGCACCGGACGGTCATTGACGATGGTGTAGCGCGCGCCGCGGGCGTTGTACTCGGACGGCACCTCGTAATAGGTCACGCCGCTGCCGGGCAGAGTAGCGCCGACGCGGACGTCTCCGTCGTAATTGTAGGAGGTGTGACGCTCGCGGGTGACGTACTGGCGGAAGCGGGGACGGTCATCGACGCCGAGAATGCCGCCGACGGTTCCCGTCGCAGCGCCGACCGCGCCACCGACGATGGCACCCACCGGGCCGGCCACATCCGCGCCATCCTGCGCGCCGCGCTCGGCACCGCGCACGAGGCCCTGCGCCTGGGCAGCGAGCGGAAGGGAGAGGGCGATCGCCGAAGCGGCGAGAAGGGTCTTGATGTTCATGGTCGAGGTCTCCGTATCCGATGACCCGCGAACGGTGACGCTCAGCGGGGGTTCGGGGCAGTAACGCCCGATCTCCGGAAAGGGATGCCTCGAAAATCGATTTTGCCGGATTCTCCCGAGATCGGCCCGATATTGGAGAATGACGTCCCTGGTCTGAGAGGACACGGAAAACGGCTATCTCGGCAGTTCGTCATGGGTCGTCGGCGGGGGCATCCGCGGCGGGTGCCCCCGTTCGGATGTCAGGTGTCCTTCGGCATGGCGGACTGGATCAGCCGGTCGGAACTGAGATCCTCCTCGTCGTAGCCGAGCAGTTCGGCGAGACGCCCGCGGGCACGACTCACGCGACTCTTCACGGTGCCGACCTTGCAACCCATGATCGTGGCGGCCTCCTCGTAGGACACGCCCTCGGCGCCGACGAGGACGAGGGCCTCGCGCTGGTCGGGCGGCAGCTTGGCGAGGGCCGTCTGCAGATCTTCCACGTCGAGGCGGTCGCCCTGGTGCGGCGCCGTGGCGAGGCGCGCCGCGTAGGAGCCGTCCTGGTCCTCCACCTCGCGCACGCGCTTGCGGTGATCCGAGTAGAAGATGTTGCGCAGGATCGTGAACAGCCAAGCATTCAGGTTCGTGCCCGGCTGGAACCGTGCGCGGTGCTGCCAGCCCTTCAGCAGGGTGTCCTGCACCAGATCGTCCGAACGGGCGGGGTTGCTGGTGAGCGAGAGCGCGAAGGCCCTTAGCGACGGCACCGCCGCGAGCAGACCGTTGCGGAACTCGGGCTCCACCTGCTCGCCGCGCGCCTTGAGGGCGGCTTCCAGCTTCTCGATGAGTTCGGCGAAGCGCGTCGACGGCTCATCGGCGCCGAGGCGGTCGTAGACGGTTCGGAGATGATCGCCGAGATGGGTGCGGATGGTCGCGGACAGGTTCGGCCGCCCGTCGCTGCCCATCCCGTTCAGGTCTTCGGTGCCGGTTTCGAGGACGTCGCGTGTCATGGCTCGTCGTATTCTGATCGTTGGGCAGGAAATCGTCCGGTTCGGACCGGCCGTATCGGATCGGTCCGCCTGACGTCGATGGCGGGGCCGTAGCATGTCCCGGGGTTGTAGCGCATCCTACCCTGTCACGCATCCCGCCGGGACACGGTTAAGATGGGGTGTGTGACGGGCATCCACATGCGACGGATCGGACCATGGCGCCGGCCTCGTCGAGGGATCGTCGGACCGGGTCCGGGAGCCGCGCCAAGAGGGGATAGAAATGCCGATGGATCGTCGCGCCTTCACCGCCGGCCTGGCAGCGGCGGCCCTGTCCGGCACGGTCGCCGCCGAAGCACTGCCCGCACCCGCCGGGCCGCCCGTGCGGATCGCGATGCTGATGTTTCCGGGCATGACGGCTCTCGACCTCGTGGGGCCGCAGGCGATCCTCTCGGGCCTTGCTGGCGACCGCCTGCACCTCGTCGCCCGTCAGGCGGGACCGGTGCCGAGCGATACCGGCCTGAGCCTCGTGGCCGACACGAGCTTCGAGACCTGTCCGCGCGACGTGGACGTGCTCTTCGTTCCGGGCGGCGACGGGACGCCCGGCCAGATGCGAAACGAGGCGACGCTGGCCTTCCTGCGCGAGCGGGCGGCCCGGGCGTCCTGGATCACCAGCGTCTGCACCGGTTCGCTCATCCTCGGTGCCGCCGGGCTGCTCGCCGGCTACCGCGCCACGTCGCATTGGTGCGTGCGAGAGACCGTGCTTCCCCGCCTCGGTGCGATTCCCGTGAACCGGCGGGTGGTGGTGGACCGCAACCGGATGACGGCAGCGGGCATCTCCGCCGGCCTCGACTTCGCCCTCGTCCTCGCGGCTCGCCTGCGCGGCGACGATCACGCCAGGACGAGCCAGCTCGTCGCCGAATATGCACCGGAGCCGCCCTTCTCCGCCGGCACGCCGGAGACCGCCGGAGCGGAGATCGCCGCCCGTGCCGGGGCCATCCTCAGGGATCTGGCGGATGGCTCGCTGGCGGCCGCCACGTTGCAGCCGCCACGGTGAGGGCCTGAAAGTGAAGAGTTCCTTTGCCGGAACTCCAGTGAAAGGCCAAGGTTATGCCCTTCAAAGCCAAGTCCGTGGCGAGAAAGCTGCATAGTCGCGATGCCGCTGAACGTCGGACACCCGCGCTCCGACCATGAAGGACGTCGATCCATGGCATCAGGCCTCGCAGGCGATCTCACCCGGACGAAATCCCTCGATCGACTGAATTCCGATGCCGAAGGCGGCGAGAACAAGCTCGAGCGCACTCTCGGCCCCTGGAGCCTCGTCGCCCTCGGCATCGGCGCGGTGATCGGCGCGGGCTTGTTCTCGCTCACCGGGATCGCCGCGGCCGAGCATGCGGGCCCCGCCGTCGTCATCTCCTTCGCCATCGCCTCGATCGCCTGTGCCTTCGCCGGCATGTGCTACAGCGAGCTCGCCGGCATGATCCCGGTGGCGGGCTCGGCCTATACCTACGCCTACGCCACGATGGGCGAGTTCGTGGCTTGGATCATCGGTTGGGACCTCGTCCTCGAATACGCGGTGGGCGCCGCCACGGTCTCGGTGAGCTGGTCGAGCTACGTTACCCGCTTCCTTCGGGACACGCTCGGCATCAACCTCCCCCCCAGCCTCGTCCATTCGCCCTTCGAGACCTACACCCTGGCGGACGGCGCAACCGCGCACGGCCTCGTCAACCTGCCGGCGATCCTCATCATCGTCGGCGCCTCCGCCCTGCTGATGATCGGCATCCGCGAATCCGCCCGGGTCAACGCCGTGGTGGTGGCGATCAAGCTCGCCGTGGTGGCGGTCGTGGTGGGTGTCGGCCTGTTCTACATCAAGGCGCAGAACTACGTGCCGTTCATCCCCGAGAATACCGGCACCTTCGGCGAGTATGGCTGGAGCGGAATCATGCGGGGCGCCGGCGTGGTGTTCTTCGCCTATGTCGGGTTCGATGCGGTCTCCACCGCGGCGCAGGAGGCTAAGAACCCTCAGCGCAACATGATGATCGGCATCCTCGGCTCGCTCGCCATCTGCACGGTCATCTACATCGCCTTCGCCGGCGTTCTCACCGGCCTCGTCCATTACGACGCCATGAAGGGCGATGCCGCGCCGGTGAACACGGCCATCGCGCAGACGCCGTTCCCGTGGCTGAAGAGCCTCGTCACGCTCGGCGTCATCGCCGGCTTCTCCACCGTGATCCTGGTGCTGCTGCTCGGCCAGAGCCGGGTGTTCTACTCCATGAGCCAGGACCGGCTGCTGCCGGGCTTCTTCTCGAAGATCCATCCGACCTGGAAGACGCCCTACCGCTCGAACCTGTTCTTCATGGTGTTCACCAGTGCGCTGGGTGGCTTCTTGCCGATCAGCCAGCTCGGCCACATGACCAGCATCGGCACGCTGCTGGCCTTCATGCTGGTCTGCGCCGGGGTCATCATCCTGCGCCGGACTCAGCCCGATGCGCGCCGGGACTACCGGACGCCGCTGGTGCCGCTGGTGCCGATCCTCGGCATCGTCAGCTGCTTTGCGATGATGGTCTCCCTCGATGGGGAGACCTGGCTCCGCCTCGTCGCGTGGCTCGCGCTTGGCCTCGTGATCTACTTCGCCTGGAGTCGCCGCAACAGCCGTCTCGGACGCGAACAGGCCGCTTGAGGCGGGCGCCTTCCTCAGGCCGTCTTGATCAGGGCGAGGTGCGGGGTGCTGCAGGCCCGCTCCATCGCCTCCCCGACCTCGACGGTCTGGCGCTCTCGCGCGATGAAGGCCGTCGGCATCACCGCCTGCATCTCGTCCTCGACAGCGCGCAGCGTCGCGTCGCTGTGGGCGGGGTGCAGGTGAATGATCGCGAGAGCCTTGGCGCCGGCGGCCTTCGCCAGTTCGACGCCCTTCTGCCAGGTGGAATGTCCCCAGCCGCAGCAGCGCGGATACTCGGCCTCGGTGAACATGCCGTCATAGACGAGGAGGTCGGCCCCTTCCACGAAACGGCGCAGGGACTCATCCGGCCAGGGGTCGGAATGCTCGATGTCGCTGATGATGCAGAGACGCTTGCCGGCATGGTCGAAGCGATAGCCGACCGATCCCTGCGGATGATTGAGCAGGATCGTGTCGACACGCGATCCGTCGGCGAAAGTTAGCGGCTCCCCGGCCTTGAAACCGTGATGGGCCAGGGTGCAGGGAAGGATGTCGAGGGTCACCGGAAACAGCGGCGGCGAGAACAGCCTGTCCAGGGCTGCCTTGGCGCTGTCCCCACCGAGATTGCCGCAATAGGTGTTGATCGTCCGCTCGGGGTTGAAGACCACCGGTTTGAAGAACGGCAGGCCGGCGGTGTGGTCGAGATGCAGGTGGCTGAAGAGGAGATCGATCTCCTTGGGCATCGATTCGCGATGATGCAGGCCGCAGGCGTTCAGGCCCGAGCCGGCATCGACCACGAACAGGCGCGTGCCGCAGCGGATCTCGAGACACGGGGTATTGCCGCCGAACTCGGCATAATCCGGCCCGCTGACGGGCGTGGAACCGCGGACGCCCCAGAATTTCAGGGACAGGCCGTCCTCGGTCGGAGGCGTGTGCGTCATGGTCATCGTTCGACTACCGATTGCCCGATCCGTTCAGATCCGGTGCCTTTCGGCGCACCGATGAGACCCATTCCTCGCGAGAACGGCCACAAGCAGGTTGCCAGGATCAATGTGGGATTGACCATCAGGTAGTCAGCCCCTTTGCACATCGATGTGCGGGTACGCACACGGCTTGGAATACCCGATTTCAGCTGAAACCAAGCAGGTTTTGCAGAAGTAGTCATCGGTTCTGCGACAAAAACCTGCGACATATCAAGGGCCTAAGCAACGTGAAGCGTTGGCGTGCCAATGCGAACCTGCTTAGGATTCGATCGTCGGTTCGGGCACGAGAATTCGCCGCCGCTCAACGGCCGAAATGCTCGCCGGTCGATCGGCCGACCGTGCGCGAATTGAGTCGGAAGGTTCGTTCGTCGGCATCGCCTCCGAACCGCCTGCCGGCCGATGCCTTCCCTGAACCGGCCTCTGCACGGCACTGGCCATAGACGAGAAGATCAGAGATTGCCTTAAAGAATAGAATAAATCCAAATCTAAACTGCTAATGAGCCAGCCGGCATGTGCCTTATACTCTTTCCAATATTCGCGAATACACTTGCTTGATCGGTCAGCTTCGCTTTTTATGCCCGCAGATCATGTGATCGCGGGACGAGGAGGCCGGCCGAGATGGAACGGATGCTGGAACTGATCCGCGGATATGCGCGACTGGCATGGTGGGACGGATGCGCCGTCGACATGCGCCTGCACCGCATCTCCGACCTCGTCGATTTCCTGGCCGCAGCGAGGGAGCCGATGCTGGCGTCCGAACCCGTTCCGATCACGAAAGGAGAGCTCGCGTGAGCGCCGTCCGTTCGACGCGCCCCTGTATCGAGCCGCCCAAGGAGGGAAGCGAGCTGGACGAGGCACTGCGCCGCGCCTTCTGGACCAGCCTGAACCGCAATCCGCTCCCGGCGCTCCAGGCCCTGGCGGTGGCGGCGCGTACCATCGGTGTGCTGTACCGGCAGATCGCCGACGCCCATGAGGGGCCCGGCGGCTGCGCGTGCGGCTGGGAGCCCGATCCGGACAGCGATCTCATCGTCCTCGAAGCCAATCTGGCCGCTTCACTGCTGAAGCCACCCGAATCCGACCTCGTCCACATGGCCGCCCTCGGCAGGGCGTGACCGCTTCCGGGCGATCACCGCCGCAGATCGACTTCGCGTCCCGCTCCGACGCGGAGGATTTGGTTAACCCACCCCCGGCCATGATCGCGTCGATCCTGAAGGTTGGAGGGGCTAGAATGGACGTATTCTATCGCGGCATCGAAACGTCGCTCCTGGGGCTGAGCCTCGCCCTGGGCATCGCGGCCTTGGCTCTTCCTTCCCTTGCGCCCCGCATCCTCGGGACCTCGGAACTCGCCGTGACCCTGCCGATGCTCACCGTCACCGCCGCCCATTGATCCGACCGCGCGGCAGGATCGCCGCCGTGTGAGATCGCACAGGACGACGCACCCCGCGCTTTTCGGGGTGCGTCACGTCATTGCACTGCAACCGTTTCGGCTCGACGCGACTTTACAGACCAAGCGCTGCAATTGGCGCAATGGCTTGGGTCTTCGAAGGCGTTCCGGTGAAACGGCACGCGGGCAAGGTTGTGATGACGAAACGGTTCGGTTTTTCCGCTGCGCTGGGCGCGGCGCTCATCCTCGGCCTGTCTTCCCTCTCCGCCGAGGCAATGCCGGTCACGGAGAACGCCTCTCCCTCCTCCCCCCATCACGATGCCGAACTCGGCAAGGTGGCCCTCAGCATCGAGGCGGAGGACGACGGGCTCGCCTGCACCAAGTCGCGCAAGCGCATGTTCGTGGATGGCGAGGGCTGGATCGTCCGCCGCGTCACCACGTGCCGCTAAGGCGACGCCCGTACCGGTCCGCCACCATCGGGGCCGATGGCCTCTACGCAATCTTCGCCTCTGGCGCCCCACCGACTTTCGGAACGACCGTCGACACCGCGCGGTTCATGCCCATCCCGCCGCATGCAACGAGGTTCGAATGTCGCACACGCACAGATGGTCGAGGTACGCGCATGCCTCGAAGCTCGGATGCCTGCTGGGCCTCGGCCTTGCCTGCTCCCAATTTGCCTTTCCCCAGGCAGCGGAAGCGCAGACCATCATCGCGTCCAGCTATGGCCATCACGGCGGATCGCTTCAGCGGTTCGACGAGAGCTATGCCGGCCCCCTGATCCGCGGCGACTACCTCGGGGCGCCGTTGACCCGTTTCCCGCGGCCCACCGAATTGGTCCCGAGCGCTTGGGGCTACGGCACTTACGGCGTGCCCACCGTGACGGGAATCCGTCCGGCCTCCGTCGGAACCCCGACCGTCTACGTGATCGACGCGCCGCCTCGTGCCGAGCGTCGGGTTCGCAATTCCGGGCCTCGTATCGTCTCGCGCAACAGGCGCGGTCCCGTGTCGAAGGCCGATATCCCACCGGCCTCGCCGGTCGCCGCATCCACGCAGGCCGGGGCTAAGATCGTCACGGTGAGTGTCGGACGTACCGCCTCGCGCTGAACCACCCCGTCAGTACTGCGCGCGCATCACCGCTTCGGAGACCAGCTTGATGGGCTTTCCGCGGCCCATCATGATCGCCGCTCGCGACTGTTCCGGGTCGGCTTCGAACCGTGTGCGGACCCAGGAGACGAGGAACTTCAGGTACTCCGAGCCGATCAGCCGCGCTGTGCCGGGGTGACGCCACCAGCGGTCGGCGTCGAAGCCTTCCGCGATGACGGGATGGGGCAGGACGCGGTCGCTACCCATCAGCGCGTGGTCGAGTTCGACCAGCGTGCGGGGCATGTGGTAGTTCGAGGTGACCACGGCGACGGTGTTGAACCGGTGCTGACGCATCCAGCGCCGCGTCTCGATGGCGTTGCCGATCGTGTTGCGCGCCCGGTAGTCGAGATCGACGCAGCACTCGATCCAGTGCCGCTGGCTCGGGTTGAGCCGGGCGATCTCGTCGCGGCTCGTCCGCTCGTTGACGCCGGTGATCAGAAGGCGCCGGCCGTAGCCGCCCGCGAGGAGATCGATCGCATCACCGATCCGCTGGGCCCCGCCCGTCAGCGCCACGATCCCGTCGGCACGTCCGTCGAGGGTGCGCTCGTCGCGGGCGATGGACCCGGCGAAGACCAAGAATCCGGCGAGCAGTGCCAGGACGGCGACGGCACCGAGCCCGAGTACGACATGGCCGAGGCGTTGCAGGGTTGGAGACATCACCATCGCGATCCGCACGGGAGGCACCGACGAGCCTGCCCGGCCTTGCGGCCAGACCCAACCGAACGCCTCCGGGGGGCGAGTGGTGCCGTATCCTGACATCCGCGTGGCCATCCTCCGAGGGTAGTGCCGAATGCGGCATCCGCGAGGCGATATTTCCGCCCCGATGGGTTTACGAATGGTTAACGCGATTTGTGCAGGGAATTCGGCGGGTGCGCGGGTTCACGCCGCCGACGCCCCGCGCCCGGTATCAGCGCAGGAACCGCCTGACGGTCAGCCGCGAGACGATGCCGGTGACGACGGAGGCGATCACACCGATGAGCAGGACGGCGGCATAGCCGCGCCAGCCGATATGGAACGCGCCGAACAGCGCCTCGATCTCGTCGCCAGCCGGCCCCGAGCGCCAGACCTGGGCGAGCAGACCCGCCAGCGCGAAGACGGCCAGCGCCAGGCACGAGCCGATGATCCCGCCGCGCAGACCGAGGCGGAAGAACCGGCGCTGGAAGGCGCGGGCGATGAAATCGTCGTTCGCGCCGACGAAATGCAGCACCTCAACCACTTCGCGGTTGCCGGCCATGGCTCCCCGCGTGGCGAAGATCACGGCGAGGCCGGTGGCGATCAGGACCAGGGCGACGATGCCGATGCCGATGCCCACGAAGGTGTTGGCCATCGTCGAGAGCCGCTGGAGCCACAGGGCGTGGTCGTCGAGGCTCGCCACCCCCGGCAGGGCCTCGCTGAGCGAGCCGCGCAATCCCTTCAGGTCGGGAAGGGGCGATTCGGCGAGTTTCAGGGTGACGAGGCGGGGCACGGGCAGGTCCGAGAGGTCGAGGCCGCTGCCGAGCCAGGGTTCGAGCAGGCGCTCCGCCTCGGCCTTCGAGAAGACTCGGGTCGTGGCGATGCCGGCCGTGGCCTTCGCCAGCGCCTCGGCCCTGGCCACGTCGGCGTCGATGTCGCGGCCGGCGCTCGGCCTCACCTGGATCGTCACCTCCTGGGCGACGCTGCCCTGCCACTGGTTGGCGCTGGAGGCGACGATCTCCGCCGCACCGGCGCAGAGTGCCGCGAGGAAGGTCAGGATCGCGATGACCGCGGCGAGCGCCCGGCTCGCCGCCGAATCGGTGGGGACGAGGGGCGCGTTGCGCCGCAGGGTCGCCGGAAGCGCGGTCTCCTGCTCGGCTGCGACGGGCGCCGAGGGACGCGGGGGTGGGCTCGGCTGACCCATCAGGGTTCGATCTGCAGACGGCCCTGGCCCAGGACGAGCCGGGGCGCGTCGACGAGGTCCATCAGGGCGAAATCGTGGGTCGCGATTAGGACCGAGGTCCCGAGCCGGTTGAGTTCGATGAACAGCCGCAGCAGGCGCCGGCCGAGGCCCGGATCGACGTTGCCGGTGGGTTCGTCGGCCAGGAGCAGGTCCGGTCGGGCGATGAGCGCGCGGGCGATGGCGGCGCGCTGCTTCTCGCCGCCGGACAGGAGCGGCGGCAGCACGTGCATGCGCTCGCCGAGACCGACCCAGCGCAGGAGTTCGACCACCTCGGCGCGGTAGCTCGTCTCGGCGCGACCCTGGACGCGCAGGGGCAGCGCGACGTTCTCGTAGGTGGTGAGGTGGTCGAGCAAGCGGAAATCCTGAAACACGATGCCCATCCGGCGGCGCAGACCGGTCAGGGCCTCGTTGGAGATGTCGCTGACCTCCTCGCCGAAGACCGAGACCAGGCCGCGGGTCGGCCGGACCGAGAGCAGGATCAGGCGCAGCAGGGTGGTCTTTCCCGCACCGGACGGGCCGGTGAGGAACTGGAACGAGCGCGGCGCGATCTGGAAGCTCACGTCGCTCAGCACTTCGGGCCCGAGGCCGTAGCGCATGCCGACGTTCTCGAACTGGACAACGGGCTCCTCGACGCCCGACAGGAGGCTGTCACCGGTCACGCGTTGCGCCCGGCTTCGTCGATATCCGCCATCCGTCCAAGCCCGGTCCTGCTGACAAGCGCGTCCTCCCCGTCCCGCCGCTTCACGGAGGATTAACCGCGTTCGGCGATGACGGTGTGAGTCTTTTTCTTCGAACCGGCAACTGCCGATCGACAATCCGAGGCGCCGATTCGCCATGCTGATCGTCTGCCCGTCCTGCGCAAGCGAATACGTGATCGATACCGACCGCGTCGGCGCGGAGGGACGCTCCGTGCGCTGCGCGGCCTGCCGCGAGACCTGGTTCATCTCGCCCGACGAAGTGTCCGCCGCCCTCGCCGAGGAGATGGCCGAGATCCAGGCCGCCATGGGGTCGATGGAGGGACGCGGCGAGGCGCAGGCCGATCTCGATGCCTGGGAAGCGGCCCTGGCCGAGGATACCGGTCGGGCGGCGATGCCCGAGCCCGAAAAGGTTCCGGAGGAGATGCCGGTCCGCCCATCCCGTCCGCGCAAGCCGCCGCCGGCTAAGCGCTGGAGCGGCCCCTCCCCGGCCGCCGCCTTCGGCCTCGCCCTTCTCGCCGGAATTCCGCTGGCGCTCCTCGCCCGCAGCACCGTGGTCCGGGCCATGCCCCAGAGCGCCGGGCTCTATGCCCGGATCGGCATGCCGGTGAACCTGCGCGGCCTCGACATCCGCGACGTCGCGGCCTTCCAGACCCAGGGCGAGGGCGCCGCGTCCCAACTCGTCATCGAGGGCGACGTGGTCGGCGTGGCCGGCACAACCGTTCCGGTGCCGCCGATCGAGGTGGAGGTGCGCGACGCGCAGGATCAAACCATCTACCGCTGGACCGTGGCGCCGCCGCGCTCCAACCTCGAGGATCGCGAGACCGCTCGATTCCGGGCGAGCCTGTCCGCCCCCCCGGCGCAGGGCCGGACCGTCAAGGTCGGGTTCGCGCCCGAGCGTGGGGTGCCGGAGGCGACCGGCAATCATTGAGGCGTTGCCACATCCCGCCTCCGAGGCGAAAACCGATGCCAGCCGGACCGGCGCGTGATAGGGAGATCGCATGACCAGCCCGACCCGACGCGTCCGCGTCCTCTTCGACGAAACCGCCATCGCGAACCGCAACGAGGAGCTCGCCGCCGCCATCGTGGCGGCAAAGCCCGAGAACCTTCTCGTCGTAGCGGTTCTCAAGGGCAGCTTCATGTTCGCGGCCGACCTGTTGCGGGCGCTGCACCGCTCCGGCCTGTCGCCGCAGGTCGAGTTCGTGCATCTGTCGAGCTATCGCAGCGGCACGGTGTCGTCGGGACAGGTGGCGATCCTACGCGATGTCGAGAGCGAGGTCCGCGGGCGCGACGTCCTCCTCGTGGACGATATCCTGGAATCGGGTCGCACGGTCGTCTTCGCCAAGGACCTGCTCATGGCGCGCGGCGCCAAGCGGGTCCTGACCGCGGTACTCCTCGAGAAGCCCGGCAAGCGCGCCGTGACGATCGATGCCGACTTCGTCGGCTTCACCTGCCCCGACGTGTTCGTGGTGGGCTACGGCATGGATGTGGCCCACGAATACCGCCAGCTCCCCTTCGTGGGTCTCGTGGATCACGACAACAGCGAGCCCGACCTGTTCGGCGGCACCTGAGCGTATCTCGGGGACATCCGGATCGCAGTAGCCTGACTCGGGTTCGCGATGGCAGCGCGGGGATCGTGCGAGGCCAGTGTCGTCCGGTAAAATGCCTGTGACGGCAGGGCGACATTTACGCACATCCGTTACGTGTCGGACAATGTCGCACGATCTGGTGCGCGATTGACCTTGACATACGACGTTCGTGGTAGCGCAGTCTCGGCGATCCAGTAGAGACAAAGAGTTGATGGCGCGAATCCTCCTCGTTGACGACGAAGAACCCGTGCGCGGTTTCCTGAAGCGGGGTCTGGAGATCGATGGCCATTCCGTCGTCACGGCATCGGACGGCAGCGACGGGCTCGATCGCCTGACGGAGGCGGACGGCGCGTTCGACCTGATGCTCACCGATATCCGCATGCCCTTGATGGACGGCATCGCCCTTGCCCTCGCGGCCAAGCGCGATTTTCCCGCCCTGACGATCCTTCTCATGACCGGCTTTGCCGACCAGCGCGAGCGCGCCCGCGGCCTCGATGCCATCGTCACGGACGTGCTGACCAAGCCGTTCTCGCTGGCGGACCTACGCTCCACGGTGAACCGCGCCCTCGCCGCCTGAGCGCGATATCCGGCGCGATATTTCGATGAAGCTTGGCCGCCGCTCGCTGCGTTGGCGAAGGGAGCGATACCTCCTTTCCCAGCGACGAGCCTTTTCATGCCATCACGGACCACGACCCGCACTGCCGCCCTCGCCGCGGCCCTTCTCGCGGGAACGCTCCTGTCGGGACCCATCGCGGCCGAAGCGCAGACCGCACCGGCCGCGGCCGGTGCTCTCACCAAGGTCGCCAGTTTCGAGCATCAGGTGACCGGCGTCACCGTGGCGAAGGACGGGCGCATCTTCGTCAACTTCCCACGCTGGACCGAAGACAGCGCCGTCTCGGTCGCAGAGGTGAAGGACGGCAAGATCGTGCCGTTCCCCGATGCCGAGTGGAACGCGTGGCGCAACGCGCGCAAGGACGAGCTCTCGGCCGGCGACCACTGGATCTGCGTCCAGAGCGTCGTGGCGAGCCCCGACGGCAATCTCTGGGTGCTCGATCCTGCCACGCCCGCCATGGCGGCGGTGGTGAAGAATGGGCCGAAGCTCGTCGAGATCGACCTGAAGACCAACAAGCCCGCCCGCACGATCTCCTTCGACGAAGCGGTGGCGCCCCAGGGCTCCTATCTCAACGACGTCCGCTTCTCGCCGGATGGCAAGACCGCCTACATCACCGATTCCGGAGCGAGCGGCGCCATCGTCGTAGTCGACCTCGCCAGTGGCAAGTCCCGCCGCCTCCTCGACGGCGATCCGACGACGCAGCCCGACAAGAGCGTGACCGTGACCTACGAGGGCAAGCCCCTGCGCCGGCCCGACGGGCGCGGCGTGGAATTCTCGGCCGACGGCATCGCCCTCTCGCCCGATGGCGCAACGCTCTACTGGCAGGCGATCAAGGGGAAGACCCTCTACAGCCTGCCGACGTCCGCGCTCACCGGCTGGCTGACCTCCTCGCTCGTGCCGGAAGCGCTCAGCGACCGGAGCCTGTCCGGCAAGGTCGAGACCGTGGGTGAGAACGGCCCGGCCGACGGCCTCATCATCTCGCGCAAGGACGGGCGGATGTACGTGACCTCGCCGCAGGACGATTCGATCAAGGTCCGCGACCTCTCGGCCAAGGGTTCTGCCCTCACCACTCTGGTCCAGGACAAGAGGCTGCGCTGGCCCGACACCTTCGCCGAAGGGCCGGACGGCACCCTCTACGTGACGACGTCGCGCATCCAGGATTCGGCCTTCTACAAGCCCGATGCCCCCGCGGCGCTACCCACCGACCTGTGGAGCATCAAGCCGTCCGCCACCGACGCCACCGGCTCGACGACGGCAAGCCCGCCGGCACGTTGAACCGACCTGCGAGAGGCCCGACCTGTCCGCGTGGCAGGTCGGGCGCGTCCCCGTACCCCTTCACGAGCTTTTTCATGCGCCGACGCGACCTCCTCTGCGGCATCGCCGCGACCGCCGTCTGGAGCAGGCCCGCCCTGGCGGCGCCGATCCTCCATCCGGACGATCCTCGCTTCGCCGAGCTGGTCGATCCTTCCGCTCGGCCGAAGATCCTCTACCGGGAGGGTCGTTGGTGCGAGGGCTTGTGCTGGGCGCCGCATCTCGGCGGCCTCATCGTCAGCGACGTCCGCTCGAACCGCATGCTGGTGATCGGCGAGGACGGCGAGGTGAAGCCCTTCCGCGACCCTTCCAACAACGCCAACGGCAACATCCTCGACGCGGAGGGGCACCTCGTCACCTGCGAGCACCGCACCCGTCGCGTCGTGCGCCGCGCCTCCGACGGGACGATGACGGTCCTGGCGGACAGCTACGACGGCAAGCCTCTGAACTCGCCCAACGACGCTGCGCTGGCACCGGACGGCGCGATCTGGTTCACCGATCCCGTCTTCGGCATCACGGTGCCGGACGAGGGTATCCAGACGATCCCGGCTCAATCCGCGAGGCGGGTCTACCGGATCGATCCGGCGGGCGAGGTGCAGGGCATGACCGATGCCGTGGGCCAGCCCAACGGCATCGCCCTCACGCCGGACGGCCGCACACTCTACGTCACCGATACCAGCGCCGCCCTCGACAATGCCGAGGGCGCCCGCACCATCCTGGCCTTCCCGGTGGAGGATCGCCGCCTCGGCCAGCCGCGGACCGTCGCGACCCTGGATGCCGGCGCCCCGGACGGGCTCGCCCTGGACGAGGCCGGACGGATCTACGCCGCCTGCGCCGATGGCGTGCGCGTCTACCTCTCGGATGGAACGCTGATCGGCCGGATCGCCACGGCGACACCGGCCTCCAATGTCGAGTTCGGCGGCCCGGATGGGCGCCGCCTGTTCATCTCGGCCGGCGCCGTGGTGGCCTCCATCGATCTCAAGGTCCGTGGCGCGGCGAAGGCCGGCTGATCGACCTCCAACCTCTGCAGGATCACGACATCCATGACCCTCGTTCGACGTGACATGCTGGCGGCCGGCCTCGCCGGGTTCGCCGCCTTGAACAGCCAGGCTTCCGCGCAGGACAGGTCGGCCGCTTCCGCGGCGTCGGCAAAGCCAGTCGCCAGCGATACGGGAGTGCCCGGCCTCGAACTCGCCATGGTGGCCGATGCGCCCTCGAACCCCACCGGAATCACCGTCTCGCGGGGCGGCCGCATCTTCGTGATGATGCCGCGCTTCGACGCCAAGGTGCCCTTCACCCTCGGCGAGGTCATGCCGGATGGGAGCGTGAGGCCCTATCCCGACGCGGCGACCAACCAACCCGACCCGAAGAACGCTCAGGGCAGGCTGCTCCATGTCCCCAACGGCGTCATGGACCGGGAGGACAGGCTGTGGGTCCTCGATGCCGGGCTGCCCGACGGTTCGGGTCCGCCGATGCCGGGCAGCGCCAAGCTCGTCCAGTTCGATCTCACCCAGAACCGGATCATGCGGGTCGTGCCGCTGGAGGCCGGCGTCACGGCGACGTCTTCGCTCAACGACCTGCGGATCGACATCCGCGACGGACGGGCGGCGGCCTACATCACCGACCAGGGCCAGGACGGGCATGGTGCCATCCTCGCCGTGGATCTCGCGACCGGCCGCGTCACCCGGCGGCTCGCCGAGCATGCCAGCACCGAATCCCAGAAGGGAATCATCAAGCTGGTGGAGAACCGCCAGATCCTCCAACGAAAGGGAGACGCACCGCCGCGCCCCGTTCAGGGTGGCGCGAACGGCATTGCCCTCGGCCCCGACGGCAGCCGCCTCTACTACGCGCCGCTGATGGGCCGCCGGCTCTACGCGGTCGCGACCGCCGCGCTCCTCGACCCTGCCATCTCCGACGCCGAAGTCGCGGCCGGCGTGGAGGATCTCGGCGAGAAGGGCATGACCGGTGGCCTCATCGCGGATTCGAAGGACCGCGTGTACCTCGCCCTGCAGGAGCACAACGCAGTCGGCCGGCGCGAGACGGACGGCACCATCACCATCCTCGCCACCGATCCCCGCCTGATCTGGGCCGACACGTTCTGGATCACGCCCGACCGCTGGCTCTACATCACCGCGGCGCAGGTCAATCGCAACCCGGACTACAACAATGGCCGCGACATGAGGCAGCCGCCCTACGCGATTCTGAGGATGCGCATCGACGCCGACCCGGCCTGATCAGGGGAGGAGGTGTGTGAGGAGGGCGCGCAATTGCGCCGGCTTGATCGGCTTGTGCACCAGTTCCGCGCCGATCAGCGCCACATGGGCCTCGATCTCGGCCGAATGGTCGGCGGTGGTCACGATCACCGGCAGGGCCGAGCGGGTCACGCCGCGCAAGTAAGTCGCCACGTCGAGGCCGCAGGCGCCGTTGTCGAGGTGGTAATCCAGGATCAGGACATCCGGCGGCGCCTGTCCCGCGGCGACGCTCTCTGCCACGCTCGCGAGGTCGCGGTGGGCGCTCACCTCGGCATCCCAGTTCTGGAGCAGGCGCTTCAGGGCATCGGTCGTCGCCGGATCGTTCTCCACGATCAGCACGCGCGCTCCCGTGAGCCGCGTCGCGATCGGCGCGGGGCCAGCCACGCTCTCGGTCTGGCAGGGACTGACGGGGACGGTCAGGCACACGCGCGTCCCGTGGTGAAGCCGCGAATCCAGGACGAGATCGTGGTCGAGCGCCGTGGCCATGCGCTGGACGATGGAGAGACCGAGCCCGAGGCCGGGCTCGCCCTCGTCACCCCCCGAGCCGCCCCGGTAGAATTCCTCGAAGACGAGATGGCGCTCGCTCTCCCCGATGCCGCAGCCAGTATCGATCACCTCAATGCGACAGGTTCCGTCGCGCCGTCGCACCGCGATCAGCACGCCCCCGCTTCCGGTGTAGCGGATCGCGTTGGAGACGAGGTTCTGCACGATGCGCTGAAGCAGGATCGGATCACTGTCGACCCGGATGTCCGGGCAGCGGACAGCGAGCCGCAGGCCCTTGCGCTCGGCCATCGGCATGAAGCTCGCAGCGATGCCGCCGAGGAGATCGGCGAGAGCGACCGGACGGATGACGGGACGGACGATCCCGGCATCGAGCTTCGAGATGTCGAGCAGCGTCTTGATCAGGTCCTCGATGGTCTGGAGGCCCCGCTCCACCTGGCCCGACATCGCCAGGGCTTCCGGGCCGAGCGGCATGTCGGACAGGGCCGAGGCCGAGAGGCGCGCGGCGTTCAGCGGCTGCAGCAGGTCGTGCCCGGCGGCGGCGAGGAAGCGCGTCTTCGAGCGGTTGGCGGTCTCGGCCTCCTCTTTCGCCGCGACCAGGGCGGAATTGGAGTGCTCCAGGCTGTGCATCAGCCCGGTCAGTTCCTCGGTCCGCGAGCGAACGCGGCCCTCGAGCATGATCGCGGTCTGGAACAGCGAATAGGCACCGCCCTGCTGGTCCATGGTGCGCTCCACATGTGCCATCAGCGCCGCGTTGATACGCTCGAGCTTGGCGATGCGGCCGGCGGTATCATCGTCGGCGACACGGTGGAGTCCGGCCTTCATGGAGCGGGCGGCCGGCCGATGGCGATGCCGGTGAAGGTCTGGTTGAGATGCATGGCCCGGTATTGCTCGCCATAGGTCTCGAACCCGACCACGTCGTAGCGGCGATAGAGGTCGCAGATGCCGTGGCGCACCTGCCGGCTCTCGGCATCGAGGCGGCGCAGTATGCAGTCGAAGCCGATGATGAGGTCGATGCCGCCCAGCGCCGCGTCGAGGCGGGCGAGTTCGCTCCGCGTGGTCTCCACGATGTCGCGCGGCTGGGCCAGGGTGAGCACGACGCCCTCGTCGATGGCGCAGAAGAAGCTCAGCGAGCCATCGTCGTTCATGCGGCGGATCGAGCGGCAGAAATACTCGCCCCCGACCTTCACCGCGAGGGGATAGGCGGCAAAGCTCATCGGCGTGAGTGCTTCCGGGTCGAGCCCCACCGCCATGGCGTATTCGCGGGCGGCGGGCTCGGCGTTCAATTCGTGGACGATGCGCTGCTCGTCGTCGGAGGCCGTGACCACGAATTTCGTGGTCGTCGGCTCGAAATGATCGCTCTTGAAGATCTGGAACGGATATTCCGTCTCCACCAGCACCACCACGGCCGCCCGGCGATGGATCGCGCCCTCGTGGAGCAGCACCGTCTCGCGGAAATGCAGGTCGTCGCCGGCCGAACCGCCGACGAGGGGGATGCCGTCGAGGGCCCAGGCGATGGCCGAGACCACCGTCTCCTCGGCATTGGCGAGACCGTCGATGAAGGACAGGGCGAAGCGCCGGCTCGGCGCCGGTTCGGGCGATTCCGCCCCGAGGACCCGTCGCAGGGCACGGACGGACGAAGCCGTGCGCGCCACGTCGAGATGGTCGATGGCATCAAGGATGGCGGAGACGACACGGAAGCCCTTCGCCGGGAACGCCACCACGACGAGCCCACGCTCCAGGCCTCCGGCCGGGCAGATGCCACCCGACATAGTGCATCCTGTGATGGGCGTGCCGGGGAAGGCGTCCTTGAGGGCGGCGCTCAGGTCATCGACGACGTAATCGGGAGAGAAGAAGACCAGCAGATGCGAGAGGCGGGATGGGCCGATACCGGCAGCGACCTCGGCCACCGCCCCGGCAGCCGTCGCGACGACCGTCCAGGCGGTCCTGATCCCGCACAGATGCTCGCGCATCCGCGTGTCCTCCTTCACGGCCCCGCTCCCTCGCCAGCATGCGTCGGCTTTGCGCCTCGACGTCTAGCGGTGAGAAGTATGTCGGTGCGGGAAACGCAGCGCAATGGCGGCGGCAGAGAGCGCAGAGCGAGCGTTCGAACGGGTCGTGTCCCAGGCGGTGGTGTAGCTGAGGGGTGGTCATCGGCGGTTGCCGGGTAGGGTCGGGTTGCGACGACCAACCCCGAACCCGAGAGACCCCCGATGACCGACGAGATCATGGCCCTGCGCGGGCTGATGGAGAAGAGTGCCGACGCTGATCTGCTGCGCGAGATGATCGGTTTTGCAGCCGAGCGACTGATGGAGCTGGAGGTGGGCGGCCTGACCGGCGCGGCCCACGGCGCGAAGAGCGCCGAGCGTCTGGTCCAGCGCAACGGCTACCGTGACCGGGACTGGCAGACGCGCGCCGGCACAGTCGAACTGCGCATCCCGAAGCTGCGCAAGGGCTCGTACTTCCCCGGCTTCCTTGAGCCGCGTCGCATGGCGGAGAAGGCGCTGACGGCGGTGATCCAGGAGGCCTACATCCAGGGCATCTCGACCCGCTCGGTGGATGATCTGGTCCAGACAGGGCACCCATCGCGGCAAGCCGCGATAGGGACCCTCCATGGGCGGCACGGGCGTGTCGAAGAGCCAGGTCTCGCGCCTGTGCCAGGAGATCGACGAGCGGGTTGGCGCATTCCTCGACCGCCCCATCGAGGGCGAGTGGCCGTACCTCTGGATCGACGCGACCTCCGTGAAGGTCCGCCAGGACGGGCGCATCGTCTCGGTCGCCGTCATCGTGGCGGTCGGCGTGAACACCGACGGCCGCCGCGAAGTCCTCGGCATGGATGTCGGCCCGTCGGAAGCCGAGACGTTCTGGACGGACTTCCTGCGCAAGCTCGCCCGGCGCGGCCTGCGCGGGGTCAAGCTCGTCATCTCGGACGCTCACGAGGGCATCAAGG